>DAIMGK010000361.1:0-1882 GCA_036723985.1 Flexilinea sp. | reverse complement strand
GACAGAGGGGACATTTCGCGGTGTCCCGATACCGGGACACACGTGAACCGTCCCCCTTGTCCCAGGCTGTCCCGTGAAATGAAACGTAAGGAATGAGTAATATGTATGCCAGAAACTTGTATGGAAGATGGGTGTGGATGGCTGTATCGGGGTTTTCCGGCCGCTGCGAGTCAACGAAAACCGTCCCCGCTGACTCGAAGGGCGCGGGAATTTCCCGCGCCCTTATACTCACTCAGTGTGGCTGGAAAAGCGATCACGCAATTTCGGGTTCGATGACACCGTAGGTACCGTCATCACGCTTGTAGAGAATATTGACCGCGGCCTTATCCGCATTGTAGAATACGAAGAAATTATCATGGGAGGAAAGCTGCATCTGTTCGACAGCTTCCATTTCGCTCATCGGAAGGACCGGGAATTTCTTGTGGCGGGAGATCACGGGTTCTTCCTGTTTGTCGAGGTCGACGCTGTGATCGAATTCGGCGGGCAGTGTTTCGGCAACGGAGGTACCGTCACCGCGGCCGCGGGTCCTCTTGCCCTTGAAGCGTTCGATCTGGCGCATCATCTTATCCATTGAAGCATCTATCGCGACGGCGATATCATCGGCTTTTTCCTCTGTCCGCAGGATATAGCCCTTGCCGCGGATAGTGATCTGGGAAATGTAACGGTCTGCCGCATTGCGGGCATTTTTCATATGGGAGAGGTCAACGCGGACTTCATCAATATCCTGAAGGAAGCGGTCCAGTTTGCCGATTTTCTTGACTACATAATCATTGATCCGGTCGGTAATTTCTAAATTTTTACCATAAATTGCGATTTTGTCTTCCATAATATATACCTCCAAATAAAATTTTGTGAACGCGTCAAAGCGTGTTCAGCATTTTTTGGTTTCCGGGTTCTGCCGAGGCGGTGGCCGCGCTCAGACAGTTCACGGTTTTCGCACCGGCATCCAGCAGGACCGCGGAACATTCCGCGAATGTGGAGCCGGTGGTCATAACATCGTCGATCAAAAGGATCCGCTGTCCTTTGACAAACATATCTTCAGCGGCAAAAACACCGCTCAGGTTTTCCCTCCGCTGGTCCGCATTCAAGCCGACCTGGGTCGGGGTATGGACCGTCTTTTTCAGCACATCGGAGCGGAAAGGAATACCGGTCTTTTTGCTGAAGGCTTTGGCGATCAGCGCGGACTGGTTGAAGCCCCGCTCTGCCTGCCTCTTTTCGGAAAGCGGAACGGGAATGACCATATCCACATCCGTCCCGGCACTTTTCCAGAACTCAGCCAGATGATCGGCGAGGATCGGCGCAAGGTCCAGCATACCGTTGTATTTCAGGCTTTTGATCATCGCCGCGGCCGGCCCATCGTATACATATGGGGAGCGGCTGCTTTGAAAGCGAAAATCCGAAGTTGAGCACAGCCTGCAGGATCTGCCCTTTTTCAATGGCTTTCCGCATTTCAGACAGTAATGATCCCCGACGGGCTGGAGCTTCCCGAGACATTCGCCGCAGATCAGGCTGCCCGGTTTTCCGCAGTTCACACATGCCGGCGGATAGATCCAGTCCAGCAGATGACGGAAAAGCGTTTGGATCTTCACTGCCGGCCTTCAGACAGAAGCCATCAGATCGCTGATGAATTTGGAGACCGCAGGCCCGAGCAGCGTGACCAGAACGAAAATGATCACACCGACCAGGATCAGGATCAGCGCATATTCGATCAATCCGGCACCGTCTTCTTTTGAAGATAGGTCTTTCATCGGTTCCTTTTCTCCTTTATGTTTCTATTTTATTTAACCTTGCCCGGATTGTCAAATCTTTTTTGCGGGTTTTGGGGAAGATTTGCAAGTTATGGTACTTTTGTCAGGAATATTTGTGAAAAAAATAAGGTAGT
>DAIMGK010000360.1:0-1919 GCA_036723985.1 Flexilinea sp. | reverse complement strand
CAGTATTGAGTCAGAGTGGGCAGTTCCGTGATATCCCGACAGCTTTATGGTAACAAAAAGCTGTTTTTGGAGCTGTTTTTGGTGAAAAAAATTCCCCAAAAAAGCGGTTGACGTAAGCGCAAATGTTAGGTAAAATTATTTTATCCTTCAACAGACGGACTGTTGAATAACAGAAACTAAATAGGAGAACGTTATGAAAAAAGTATTCGCATTGCTTCTTGCGCTGTGCGTGGTCCTTACCGGCACAGTAATCGTATCCGCAGAGGGCGGTACAGCCTACCCCAACCCGCTGCAGGATGTCCGCGTCCGCCAGGCGCTCTGGTATGCCATTGATATGGACCTGATCGTTGACGCTCTCTGGAATAACACCGTTGTGGCAGCCCATAAGTCCCTGGTTCCGGAAGGTTCCTGGCAGGCTGACGGTCTGACCGAATACACCTACAATCCCGAAAAAGCGAAAGAACTGCTGGCCGAAGCCGGCTGGGATGGCAGCTATACCATCCGTGCCGTCTACTACACCGGCAACCTGCTTGACACCATCACTGTTATTCAGCAGTATTGGGCTGAAGTCGGCGTGAAAATGGAATTCCAGCTCCTGACCGACAACCTCACAGCCCTGCTCTGGACACCTTCTCCGGACGGCGTCCATACCGCGGTCGACTGGGACATCTGCTTCGCCGGCACCAACGCGCTGACCCTTGGCGAATTCTACAACCGCCATCACAGCACTGCCGCCAACAACTCCACCGTCAAACCGGATCCGGAACTGGACAAACTCATTGAGACCGCAAGGATCGCCGTGACCCTTGAGGATCAGAAGGCTGCCTATGACGCGATCCAGGTCTATGAAAACGAGAACGTGGAAGTCATTCCGCTGTTCTATATTCCTTCCTGGGTCGTCACTTCTTCCCACCTGGATACCAAAGGCAACGCTGCCGGCAACGACCAGTTCGCCTATCAGAAAAATATCCTGGACTGGGACATCGACCGGCCTGACAGGACCATGTATACCAACACCGGCGCCATCAACTTCCTCGAACACCCCGCCACCAACCCTGCACTCTTCTGGCATCAGGAAGTTGTTTTCGACCGCCTGCTGAATGCTGACACCTCCCTGGCTCCGACCGACGGCCTGCTGGCTGAATCCTACGAAGTCTCCGAAGACGGCAAAACCATCACCTTCGTCATCCGTGACGGCGTCAAATGGCATGACGGCGAACCCTTCACGGCGGAAGATGTCAAATGGACATTTGAATATTATCCGACTGTCCCGGGTGCCAACACTGTCATGACCGATGTGATCAATGACGCGAAGGCCATCACCGTTGACGGGAACAAGGTCATCTTCGAATTCAACAACCCGCAGCCGAACGCCCTGACGATCTTCTCCCAGTGGGCAGTCCTGCCGAAGCACTGCCTCGAAAACGTAGCTCCGGAAAACTTCTCCGCGGATACTTTTTGGCAGAAACCCATCGGTACCGGCCCGTTCATGGTGGATACCGTAAAGCTTGGCGAATATACCATCTTCACCCGCAATCCGGAATACTTCATCGAAGGCAGCGGCAACATTGAAAAGATGTACCTCTATCCTTCCACCGATGCCGGTGACGAGAACCTGCTCACCAACGCCATGGCTGACAAGATCGACTACGCGTTCTGCAAGGATTCCAACCAGGTCCAGCAGCTGATGGCTATGGACGGCTTCACTGTGGAAACCGTGAACGTTACCTTCCCGCGCTATATCTTCATCAACATGTTTGAGAAATAAAAGCCTCGGGTATTGATTAAAAACGTATCGGGGCTATCTGTGGATAGCCCCGGTTTTTAAATCAAGAACAATGAGTCAATGGGGACGTTTCTGTTTGACTCAATTCTGGTTTGGGTGTCAAAAGTAAAAAAGGTCCAAAAGACATTATGAA
>DAIMGK010000359.1:0-1965 GCA_036723985.1 Flexilinea sp. | reverse complement strand
AGAGCACATCCCTTACAAGGATGGGGTCGCAGGTTCGAGTCCTGTCCCGCCCACTAAAAATAACCTGTTTTCTTCAGTATCCCTGAAAAAATTCAGGCTATTTTTTTATATATGTATTGAAAAAAAGTCCGACGAAATTCTCAGCCAATTATCGGATGAAATCAAAGACAGCTTGGACATTAAAATATTTATTCATTTCCCATGATTATACTGAACATTGATCTCCGCAGGGGGAGTGTTTCAGCCGGTTCTCCCTTTGTATTCCAGGCAAAGCATCGTCAGATCGTCAAACTGTTTCGCTCCGTTTACAAAAGCATCCACATCCTTTCGGATACTGTGAAGGATCATTTCCGGGCTCTCGCCGGCTGTCCGGTTTAATGCCTTTTCCAGACGGTCGATCCCGTATATTTCTCCTTCGGGATTGTTAGCCTCCGGAACGCCATCCGTATAGACAAAGATCTTGTCCCCCGGATTCAGAACCATTTCATAATTCCTGTATTTCAAATTGCTCATTGCGCCGACGACCAGGCCATGTTTATCGCGGTATATCCTGAAAACGCCGTCGCCAAGTGATACTGCCGGATATTCATGGCCCGCGTTGGTACAGGTCAGAACACCGGTCGTCAAATCAAGGATCCCCATCCAAATCGTGACGAACATACCGGACTCATTATCCTGCGCGATATGAGCGTTGACATCGGTCAGGATCTCACCGGGCGTACCGCCCTGACGGGCCCGGTAATTGATCATGATCTTGGAAGACATCATGAATAATGCCGCGTGGACGCCTTTGTCGGAAACGTCCGCGATCAGGATGGCCAGATGCTGGTTATCGATCAGAAAGAAATCATAGAAATCGCCGCCTACCTCACGGGCAGGATCCATGCTGGCATACAGTTCGAATTCCTCCCGTTCCGGAAACGGCGGAAAAATATGAGGCAGCATGGATTCCTGAATTTCTGAAGCCATGTGAAGTTCCTTCTCCGTAACAGCCATTTTTTTCCCCCGTTCGTTGATGAGCATGAGATATATGATCGCGACAGAAAGGAACATTGTGGCTTCGAGTACGGAAATTTCGGAAGCAAAGATCCCGATAAGAAAAACGATCAGCGGAAGTCCGATAAAAGTACCGACAATAATTTTATCTTTCAATGGCGATTTTGCCGTAATGACCCCGATGCTTATCCCAAGCAGCAAAGGAAGCGACAGAACGAGGAAGATCGTGAAATAAGGTGTTGTCTTTGAAATACCGTCCGTGCCGACATTGAACAGGACCGGAACAAAAAAGTTTGAAAGGATGAGGGTCAGCGTGGAGATGATCGAGATCCGCAGAAAATTGTTAATAACATGTGTCAGCTCATCGTTGATTTCAAGCATGAACAGTGTGCAGCGCCAGAACATGAACAACATCGTGTAATTATTGAAATAGAGCAGGATGTTCACTGCCCGGTTCCAAAATACAAGCGTGGGGATACCCTCGACGAGCCATCTGCATGCGGACAAAAAAATTCCGATGCTGCTTGTGATCAGCAGAGATAAAAACAGGTTGTTCTGTTTACCGACTCCGGCCGAATCCTGGAGACAGCAATAATAAATGACCGCGCAAAATGGCCCCGCCAAAAGGTTCACGCCGATATTCCGCGACCATACAGCATCCATGTTTTCGAAACCCCGAAAAGAAACGAGCGTGTTTACGGTGAGGATAAGGAGAATCATAAAGCCAAGCCCGGCGTATCCGGCTCTTTTACTTCGGATCGTGAGCTTATCCTCGATTTTTTCTATCAGGTTTTTGTTGTTTTCCGTTTTATCCATTGAATGATTCCTTAGAAATCCGGGTACAAAGTGAACCTGCTCAGTTTTTATCAGTCCGGATATATCGGCAACCTTCAAATCTTTATTGCAGGAGATACTCACAAAAGAATGAAAGGCTGAAGAAATTTTACCTGAGACCGATCTCTTCCCGCT
>DAIMGK010000358.1:0-2049 GCA_036723985.1 Flexilinea sp. | reverse complement strand
CTGCCATGACGGAGTATTCCAGCTGCGCCTGGGTCTCGTTTTTTCCGGACTGCCGAGGGAAGGTGACGGTAAAGCGTCCGCCTTTCTCCGCCATCACGGCGTCATAGATCCCCCGCAGGGCATCCGCCTGGTACGAGCGCAGCCGGCATCGGTCGGCAGCGCGCTCAACAGGGTCATATATTTTTTCCATTATATAGTTGTCCATAAATCTTTCCTTATTATTTCAGCGATCTCTCCTGCCTGTTGTAATCAGGGACGGTTGACACGAGGCGCCCCGTCGCCGAGGGACGCAGCTCACACCTCGCAGAGCAGGGTCAGTATGCTTATCGTTTTCATCCGAATTACATACCCCGTCCGTAATAAAACGACAGGCCTGGCTTTCCGAAAGCTTGAGAACGGTTCTCCTCGGCCTTCGCGTCGGATGAACCGTCCACGATCATCCGCCCGGCAACAAAACGATGGGCTTAACTTTCCGAAGGCTTAAGGACGGTTAACAGCCGGTATCCTCCGGATTCCGGCTAAATTCTGTTTTTTACCTTTTACCTTTTACTTATCTCTCCCCTCCGGCTCAGGTTTGATTCAGGGGCTCAGTCCCACATCTGAACTCTCAGCTCTGAACTCCTGATCAGGCTCTGAACTCTGAATCGGGATCCGGTCATAGGGAGCGGGTTCCTTTTCGCAGGGGCGGGGTTCGAAGATCCCGGGATCCCGGGTTTTCTTCCACTCGGCCTTCGCGCGCCTCCGGTACTCGCCGACCCAGCTGTCCGGGTCCATGACGTCAAAAGTGTCTTTGGGCTTCCAGAAGTTCCAGGTCACCCGCTCGCCGTTCCGGTATCCAAGTTCCACTGTCTGGTTCTCCGGATGCCAGATCACCGATTTGTCGTCGATCAATCCGTCTTCGCTGACGTACCCGGGGATGATCACCAGTTCGTCAAGCTCCGGATCATATTCCACCGCTTCCGGCGGGAGATATCTGTAGCGGGTAAAGACTTCCGGCGTCTGCGGGACTGGTTCCCCCACAGGGATCCGGGCAGGCGGGAAGATGATGGCGCGGGAATACAGTTTTCCCCGCGGGAACTTGTGCTTGATCCTGTCGAAATGCTTTCCGGCTTCGATCAGTTCTTTCTGTACCACGGGCGTGTATTCCTTGCCGCTCTTAAACATATCCGTAAAGCGTGCCTGGGTCTTCAGCGCGGAACGGAAGAACCAGTCCGCGTTATCTTCGGCGTCGGCCAGCTTTTCGATCTTCTTTTCTTTTTTCTGGCCTTCCTCCAGAACTTCTTTCTGAATTTCGATGTGTTTCTGAAGATTCTTCAGACGGATCCCGCTTTCCTTGGTGATGCGGTCGAGGATCTCCAGCGCGGACTGCTGTTCCCCGCTGTTTCCTTTGTTGAGGATGTACCAGGTCTCAGCCCAGCCGGTCAGCCTTCCGGCGGACCGCTGCCAGTTTTTGGAAAGGGTGGGGAGTTCCGGATCGTCGGCGCAGGAAGAAAGATACGCGGTCCGGTCCTCGTCATACTTTTTCGCGGTCTGCGTGAAGTAATCGTCGACCTGTCCGTAATCGACCGTGAGCGCGATATGGCCATCGGCGGGTTGATTCGCTTTCAATGGTTTTAAAATGTATTTCGCCGCGTTCGCGCTCATCTTTCCTCCTTTCCCTTGATCTGATTCCTGATCCTGCATCCCGGATCCTGAGTCCTGAATCCTTGGTCCCCGATCCTTCTGATCACTGACCACCGGCCACTGATCATTGTTTTTTATTGAGTTTACAGCACGAATTTCCAAAAGTAAACCGACAACATTGAGGGTTGACAAATCGCAAAAAATGTGGTAGAGCCCGGGGACGGTTACGTGCGCCATGAGTTCCCGGTGACGAATAAAGGACCTTTCCGGGACAAAGGGACCGGTTCACGGTGTCCCAACCCTCGGTCGATATCCGGTTCCGGATGATCAAATCATCGCGTTGCCGGTGACCGGTGTGGGATGACGAGCGGTGACGAATAAAGGCGGTTTTGGGACAAAGGGGACATTTCGCGGTGTCCCAAGTCT
>DAIMGK010000357.1:0-2168 GCA_036723985.1 Flexilinea sp. | reverse complement strand
ATCAGGCTCTTCATAAGACTCACACGCTTTCGCGGTGGTCACCTTTTTTTGAGAGTACAGACTTCGGGCGTTTTCTGTTCAGCGGAGCCGCGGAATATGATATTCCGATGGCATTTTTTCGGCTGTTAAGCTGATGTTATTTCCGGGATTAATCCCGTAATATTATCGGCAAAAATAGTTATAGCCCTATAACTTTGAATGTAAACCCTTTTCACGGAATAAAAAATGATTATAATTATAAAAAATTGAAAGGAGTATTTATGAAGAAAAGTTTGCTCTGTATTGTTTTGGCAGTGCTGATGCTTGCCAGCTTCTGCGGCGTATACGCTGAAGATATCGTGATCCTCTATACCAATGATGTCCACTGCGGTTATGAAGATAACCTTACTTACAGTTCCCTCGCTGCTATTAAGGAATTTTTCAAGACTGTTACTCCCAATGTGCTGCTTGTCGACAACGGCGACGCCATTCAGGGTGATGTGATCGGTGCTGTTTCCGAAGGCGGATACATCATTGACTTCATGAACGCTGCCGGATATGACTATGCCATCCTCGGCAATCATGACTTTGACTATGGCATGGATCGTATCGCGGAACTGGCAAAACAGGCTGACTACCAGTATGTTGACTGCAATATCACCTACACCGGTAGTGAAAGCAACAAACTTGATTTCGTGAGGCCCTATGTCGTACACGATTTCGGTGATCACAAAGTCGGTTTCGTCGGCGTCGCAACTCCGCTGAGCATCGCGACCTCAACCCCGACCTTCTTCCAGGAAAACGGTGAATTCGTCTATGACTTCGGGCAGGGCGAAAATGGCGCGATCATTTACAAAATGGTCCAGGATGCAGTCGATGCCGCACGTGCAGACGGTGCTGAATATGTTATCCTTCTCTGCCACCTGGGCATTGAAGAAGATGCCGCTCCGTACCGCTCCATCGATGTTATCCAAAACACCCACGGAATCGATGCCTGTCTGGATGGACATTCCCACAGCGTGATCCCGGCCATGTATGTTCCGAATGATGAGGGCTATATTATCCCGCTGTCCTCCACCGGCACGAAACTCCAGTACATCGGTGTTCTGAACATCGCCGATACCGGTATTGTCACCACCACCATCGTGAACGGTACTCTGCCGCGCAGCGAAGCTTTTGACGCGAGGGAAAAGGAAATTACCGGTGATTATGAAGAAGTGATCAATCAGGTCGTATCTTCCTCCAACGTTGATCTGTGGATCACCGATCAGGACGGCATCCGCATGGTCCGCTCCCGCGAAACCAACCTCGGTGACCTTGTCGCTGACGCATACCGCGCGGCGGTCGATGCTGATATCGCCTTCGCTAATGGCGGCGGTATCCGTGCCAACATCGCTGCCGGTGATCTGACATTCTCTGATATCAAGGCATGCCATCCGTTCGGCAACATGCTCTTCGCGGTCAAAGCCACCGGCCAGCAGATCCTCGATGCTCTGGAATGGTGCTCACGCAATACTAAAGCGGAATATAAGACCGCTGACGGCAACGCTACCGGTGAGCTGGGTGGTTTCCTCCAGGTTTCCGGTCTGCGCTATACCATTGACACTTCTGTCGAATCCGCTGCGATCGCTGATGAGAAAGGTATGTTCTTCGGAATGGTCGAAGACGCTCCGTATCGTGTCACAGATGTGGAAGTTGAAAAGGACGGCCAATGGGTCGCCCTCGATCCGGAAGCTGAATACCTCCTGGCTTCACACGACTATATGCTGCGTGACGGCGGTGACGGTACCACCATGTTCCAGAGCGATGAAGTTGTTCTGGATCCCGGCACTCCGGATTACCAGGTCGTTGTCAACTACATCGAATCCCTCAACGGTGACCTCAGCGCCTATGCTGAACCGCAGGGTCGTATCACTGTCAAATAAGACAGTTCTGAAATAAGTTTTATAATTGGAAACGGCGTGATCACGGTCATGCCGTTTCTTTGTTTTTTAACTGTTCAGAACGGGTCAAGGGGACGGTTTTTGTTGACTTGTAATGACATAAGAAAAATGGTATGATCATGTCAATACTCGTCTATATAAAGCGAGTTTTCAGAACGGTCCCCTTTAACTCGCTCCGCTTGCGGAGAACTGTGTCCGGAAAAGCGCCTGATAATTGACGGTTACGTCCTTTGGATCGCAGCCATT
>DAIMGK010000356.1:0-2176 GCA_036723985.1 Flexilinea sp. | reverse complement strand
CGTTCCATTCAAAAACAGTTGCTGCTGTATTATGAAAATGACTTCTCGAAACACGCACCGAAAGATCAGATCCCGCGCATACAAATGGTGTGGAATTCTATTCCGGCACAGCTGGCGAAGGAAAACCGGAAATTCATCTATGGTGTCATTCGTGAAGGATCCAGGGCAAAAGATTATGAGATCGCGATCCAGTGGCTTTCGGATTATGGTCTGATCAAAAAGAGCTGCCGTATCTCCAAGCCGGGAATACCGCTGATCGCGTATATGGAGCAGTCAATTTTCAAACTATATCTGCTGGACGTCGGCCTTCTTGCCGCCATGGGAAATATTTCAGAAAAAACATTGCTCCGGGGTAATCGGATTTTTGAAGAATTCAAAGGTGCTTTGACAGAACAGTACGTCGCACAGGAACTTACCGCACACAATTACGATCTTTATTATTTAAGTTCGAATAATTCCGATATGGAGATCGATTTCATCGTACAGCAGGATGAAACCGTGATCCCTCTGGAGGTGAAAGCCGAAGAGAATCTCCGCGCGAAAAGCCTGCGTTCATACTATTCTAAATATGCCCCGGAAACAGCGCTCCGCACATCAATGTCAAAATTTCGGAAAGAATCCTGGATGATTAATGTGCCGCTCTATTACATCGGAGATTACCTGACTAATTTTAACCATAACGGTGTTTAAAAAGTGACGGATCATCATGGAAGAAAAGAAACCTTGTATATCTCCTGATCTTCTGATCCATCCGGATAAAACGATATGTGATATTTTGAAAGAACGCGGTATTATACAGAAAGAGTTTGCGGATCTCGACTACTCCATGAGCAAGGAAGACTAAGCGATTTAGCCTGTGAATAAAAGAAACTCCGCGGATGACTTCGGTCCCGCGGAGTTTTTTTCGGAAAAAAGACGAAGTCCTTTTTTATTGTCTGACAGACATTAGTGGGGGCGGTTCTGCTGACTCAGCTCGCTGAGCCAGTAAAAACCGACCCCGGCTGTTTCATGAAAGATCTAAGGGACAGTCACATCCGGCTCAGGTCTGAGCCGGTCCCGTTTCCGAAAATAACAGTATCGGAGACTCCGATAACCGGCGCAATACACGGTTATCGGACTAAGGATTTTTGATCATTGCTTTTCAGATTTTTAACAAAATTATTTTCGGTTGGCAATTTCTAAATAATTGCATATTTTCCGGTTGGCAATTTCTAAATTTATTGATATGATTGACCGTAACAATAATGGGAGGAGTTTGCTGATGTATATTCAACGGGATATTGACGCATTTTTATCGTCCTGGAAAAACGCAGGCAGGCGAAAACCGCTCTTATTGCGGGGTGTACGGCAATGCGGAAAAACCCGTACGGTTCGGCATCTCGGTGAACAATTTGAGAGTTATGTCGAAATCAACCTTGAACGTCAGCCGAGCCTGCATTCCGCATTCTCCGGTGACATCGATGTAAAGAAGATCATAGCCAGGTTGGAACTTGAAACATTAAAGCCAATTAAGCCCGGAAAGACACTGCTTTTTATCGATGAGATCCAATCCTGCCCGAGAGCGGTCACCGCGCTTCGATATTTTTATGAAGATCTTCCGGAGCTCCATGTGATCGCGGCCGGTTCGCTGCTGGAAATCGTACTGAACCGCCAAAAGAAAGAAAAGCTTGATTTTCCGGTCGGACGGGTACGCAGCATCTATTTATATCCTTTCTCCTTCCGTGAATTCCTGCGCGGAACCGGACAGGAGATCCTCAGCACCTGGCTCGACCGGTCAGATCCCTTCACCGATGAAAATACCGCCCATGAAAAACTGCTTGATGCCTATAAAACTTTTCTGATCGTTGGAGGCATGCCGGAGGCGGTCGCCGAATTTTGCGAGAACGGAAGTTATCTGGCCTGTCAAAACATTCATCGGAATATCCTTTTCAACTTCCGTGATGATATCGGGAAGTATGATGCGGGCGTTCCGTCCGAGATCCTTCGCAAAGTTTTCGATTACGCGATGCATCATGTCTGCAGTCAGATTAAGGTATCCGGCGCTGTTCCCGGTGTAAGTGCGTATTATTTTGAAGAAAGCATAAAACTGCTCAGACGAGCCGGTCTGGTTTATCCTGTACATGCGGCTTCCTGTGACACATTACCGCTGGAAAGCGGGATGAAAGCGGCGAACAAA
>DAIMGK010000355.1:0-2234 GCA_036723985.1 Flexilinea sp. | reverse complement strand
TCGGCTACGCAGTCTTCCCGGGAAAATAGTTCCTTATGACTATTAACCCTTGATCTGCAAGGTTTCTTATGGATTATAGCGGAATCGAACCCCTGTTATTCCCGGGCGAGCAGGTAAGTCAGGTTGGTCAGATTGAACGCGTTTTTCACTATATCGTTGGCATGGTACACTTTCATCTCCGCGTCATCGTCCAGCATGCTCTCCGCAATCAGCAGCACCCGGAAGCCCGCGGATGTGAGATAATCCAGATCTTCGAAATTCCAGCACAATTTCTTTACTCCGGACAGTCCTTTCCGGATTTCCGCCTCCACGGCCGGAGCGGCAGCCGTATCCAGTTTGCCATGCAGGGAAATGACCAAGGTTGTTCCGGCTTGTTCACGGGTAATTACCATCATCCGATTCCTCCTGTACATGCTTTCTGCCATTGTTTTTTACAATTTACCACAATCCGGGCATAACGTCAAACCGGGCATATGTCTCTTTGCCTTCTTTCATGGCCCGCATAGCCGGCGGTAACACAGCATAGCCGTATCATCGAACTGAGGCGCGCCGCCGACTTCCTTCGCCGGTACAGTTTTTTATTCTCACATGGATATTTCTGTGTTATGATATCACTGAACAAGACAAAATGATGAGAATCTAATGGGGAAAAGCTTTCCAAACCTGCGGATGAATACACAGAAATAGCCCCGAGCTTTCCGGACAAGTTGAACTCCATCACATAAAAGAGGTTCAGGGGGACGATGGCATCATGACGGAGAGAAACGTATTACTTGAAAATGAAATCAAAGCCAACTTTATTTTGGCGAAAATTATGCTTCTGATTTTTTTCATCGGAATACTCACGGTTATTCTGACGCTGACCGGTTTTTTCGTGCAGCCGAGATTCGATTACTGGCTGATCCTCACGGTTCTCGCCGAATTACTCTTTCTGGCCGGAGCGATTCTCTGCAAGCATTATAAAGGCGAACCCCCATGGATGAAGCATGTGTTAATCATGATCCTGATCATATCGGTTTTTATTCTGAACGGAATCTACACTGATTCCGCCTCGCTGCTGTTGTGCATTCCGGTCGTTTTGTCCATCCGTTACTTCTCCGGAAAATATTCGTTTTATGTCGCGCTGGCAACGTTTGTGGCTTTTTTTCTCTCAGCCGTCTGGGGCGCCAATGCCGGAATTCCGGACCTGAATGTCATGGAATATCCGCTGGGAACCGTGATCCGCATGGAGCATACGACCTGGCTGGTGGAAGCAGTCGAGGGGATTCCCTATGATCATCGGCTGCAGATCACGAATACGTTGCTGTATGATTTTCTCCCGGATATGGCGATCTATCTGGCAATCGCAACGGCTGCTGTTTTTATCGCGAAACAGGGACGTGCCCTGATCCTGAAACAGCAGGAGCTGACCTCGAGGACGGCACGGATCGATACCGAACTGGAACTGGCAGCCCGAATTCAGACAAGCGCGCTTCCGCGTGTTTTTCCGGCCTTTCCGGAGCATGACGAGTTTGACATCCATGCCGCCATGACACCGGCCAAAGAAGTGGGCGGGGATTTTTATGATTTCTTCATGACGGATGAGGACCATCTGTGCATGATTATCGGCGATGTTTCCGGGAAAGGCGTGCCGGCAGCCCTGTTCATGATGTCCGCAAAAACGCTGATGAAAAACAATGCCATAAGCGGAAAAACGCCTTCGCAGATCCTTTCCGATACCAATAAGGCCCTGTGCACCGGGAACACCGAAATGATGTTTGTGACCCTTTGGATCGGGATCCTGGAACTGTCCACAGGAATCGTGACCGCCTCAAACGCGGGCCATGAATTCCCCGCATTGATGAAGGATGGCCGGTTTATCCTGTATGAAGATGTCCATGGCAGACCTGTCGGCTATTTGCCCAAAGCGAAGTATACTGATTATGAGATACAGATAAAACCGGGAGACAGGCTGTTTGTTTATACCGACGGGATCCCGGAAGCCCAGGGCAGCGACACCGGGATGTTCGGTACAGACCGGATGATCGAAGCGCTGAATGAAGGCAAGGATCTGAATCCGGAGCAAATACTGGAAAAAGTACAGGATACCGTGAGCACCTTCGTCGGCAATGTGGAGCAGTTCGATGATCTGACAATGATGTGCCTTGAATACAAGGGATTTTCAGTTTAGCAGGAGAAGGCTTCATAACATTGAAGTGACATTGAAGTAAAGCTGTACCCGGATATAAAAGGAG
>DAIMGK010000354.1:0-2336 GCA_036723985.1 Flexilinea sp. | reverse complement strand
TTCTGCCTGATCCCAGGTTACATAAGACACAGGATAGTCTTCAAGAGCATGGTTGTAAATTGACATATTGACGTTCTGTCCGCAAACGCCTGCTTCCACACATTTCAGGTACTGGCCGTTTGTTACTTCAGTCTTTCCGATCCAGTAGCCATCCAGATAAATACGCAGCTGGGGGCTCTCTTCTTCGGGAGAGGCATAATAGTCAACACTGAGGTCAGATCCCAGCAAAAAGCTTCCGGCGGGAATAAAGATCATCTCCGCACCGCTTTTTTCATCGACATAGTCCGCTTTGATAACAGCTTCGGCGGCTTCCTCTTCAATTTCCGCACGCATTTGAGCCACAGCCTCTTCATCGACCACCGGAGGCGTCGCTGTTTCTTCTTCGGGTATTTCTTCATCCGCTGATGTTTCTGTCACGTCCGCATCTTCCCCGGTTTCTTCCGGACCGTCAGCGTTTTCCTCATCCGGAACGGCTGTTTCAGGGACACTTGTTTCCGTTTCCCTTCCCTCATCGAGGTCAATAAAAACAGGTGTGAAAGTCGGATAAGGTGTCTGTGTCGGCCAGGCATTCACCGTAGCGGCGACAGCCATGACTTTTTCCGCTTCCGCGGTCAGTTCATAAACTGTCATGCTCTCCCGGACCCAGTCGATCGTGGGAGTCGGTGTCAGCGTGGAAGGCACAAGATTGCCGAGATATTTTTCCCTGTACTCATCCGGGATCAGGCCGAACCTGGCTGCCGCGTACACGCCTCCGGCCAGCAGCATCAGCGCTGCCAGAATGCCGATAATGATCCCCGGAAGGTGATCCTTCTTTTTGCCGCCGTTTCCGCCGGAACCTGTCCGCGGACGGTTTTTCCGGATCAGTTCCACTTCTTTCTTTTCCAGATTCAGGTTCGTATCGGAAGGGGAATCCCCGTCTACACGGATCATCGTATCAACACTTTCGCTGTCGTATATTTTTATGGCGGCGGCGGAAGCCGGGACATTCGCGTTCTGCAGCGTGGGAGTACCGAGAAGATGCTGTATCATCGCCCGGGGATTGTTTTCCGCGACAGCTTCCATGATTTCTTTCTTCCCGATAAATGTATCCAGTGATGCGCTGCACAGCAGTAAAATATCCCCTCCGCGGACTTCGATCCCATCATAAATATCCGTCGTTATATCCCGCACTGCGCCCAGAACATTGACCGGAGCATTCATCCCGTCCTGCCCATAGGCTTCCTCAGGAGTCAGCTCCCCGTTCTGTATTTTTTCATCGATGACTTCCGGATCTTCGGTTATCTGAAAGACTTTGCCGTTGCGGATGATATAAGCCCGGCACCCGCCGATCGTTGCAATGGAGACTTTCCCGTCTGTGACTGCAGCGGCAATCGCTGACGCGGACATTTTATCATTCTGCACTCTGGCATATTCACAGATCTCGTTATTCGCGCTGCGCATGGCAAGTGCCAGCTTGTTCGCGTCTACATAATCATAAGAATGGAAATATTCGTAAAGGATCTTTTTTGCCGTAAAGCGGGCGCTGACTTCAGGATTGGATGTACCTTTTGTTCCGCTGGCTATGACATATAAGTTGGAAGCGCCGACTGTTCCGTCCGGCTCTTTTTCATAGAACGATGAGTATTCGTTTGAAATATCATCGCTGCCGTGATACGTCTCCGCATATCCCGCGGAATACACTTTCATTTCCGGGTTGTTCTCCATGGATTCTCTCCATCTCTCTCAGATTTTAACCATTATCATTCACAGTCTTTTGAAGATCCCGACGCGGAATAACCGCTCTTGTCTTTAAAATAACTGATATGAATTATATAAAATAATCCTATTTTCATTATAATACAATCTTAAATTTTGGGGAAACTAATTATAAAGAAGTTCAGAGTTCTTATACAACAAGGGCAGGATCAAATCACATACCGCATGACGCGGGGTCATGCGGTATGTGGTCGTTATCCGGTCAGGGGAGGATCATTCCGCCGGGCTGTCGGTCAGGACGGGGTCCGGATCGACGGCCGGAGCTTCAATTTCTGCCGGTCCTTCATTTGCCGGTTCCTCCGCGGGGGCTTCCGGAGCGGGTTCTTCCGTGGGCAGCAGTTCCGCCGCGGGCTCTTCTGTCTGGACCGGTGCCGGTACGATCGGGTTCTCCGTTATGAAGACCGTCTCTTCCGTAACGGCTGCAGGTATTTCTGCCGCGACACGGATCTCCAGCAGGGGCTCTTTTTCGTCTCCCGTATAGATCTTCAGCTTCGTCTCACCGGCGCTCAGCAGTTTCAGTTCGATACCCTTTTCAAGCATTTCCTCTTTGCTGCGTTCCGTGAGCGCGGCGACCCATTCGT
>DAIMGK010000353.1:0-2412 GCA_036723985.1 Flexilinea sp. | reverse complement strand
CGAAGCATACCATCTTGCACGCGGAGGGCAAATACAAACTGAGCTCTTATAGTAGAAGAAATATCAACTTTTTCAAATGTTCTCGTTTGAAAAGTTGATATTTCTGTCGAAAAATCAGGAAGAAAGTTGATATTTCTCTTCCAATAGTTGATTCTTCGATCCCCGAATTATTTCTTGATTTTTCCTGCATTTTTCGGCAGAAAAACAAAAGATTCCGGCACAGGAGTTGACCAGAGTTGTTTAATATTAATGGCATGTGCATCCAGAACCTGGCGGCAGTTGGTCAGGGTACAGAAATCGTGTTTGAAATCTTTGCCGCTTTTGCTCTTTGTCAGTTCGGTCACATCTCTGATGTCGGTGCAGCGTTTCAATTCATCTTCCAGATTCAGCACCTGAGGCAGCAGCACAATGCTTACTTTCCGAACATACTGCTGGAGGATTTTTATATTTTGATTCAGACAATCCGTTTTGGGTACATCTGTGTCAAACGTAAAAACCACAACAGAACCGGCAGAGATCTTCAATAACTCAGAACGGGATAAGACCTTCTCGATTGGATTGAACACCTTGACACGGCCTTCCATGATCAGTGCCGGTTTTTCTTTCAGCGTACGGATCAGCGTTTCCTCGCATTTTCCTTCGACATAATAATAGCAATTCGGATTCATCCTGCGTACTCCCGGTCGAGCAGGTCCAGCAGGCTGTCATCCGGCAGGCTGGCGAAGATATCATTCTCCACGGCGCTGCGGATCGAATCCGTGTTGCGCTTCAAATATTCATCGGCATATACCGCGCTGATCTTATATTCGCCGTTCTCATCAGCCTTTTTCCGCAGAAACGCGAAGGCATGTTTGGGAAGGTTCAGGTCCAGCATATCCATGTTGTGTGTGGTGAAGATCAATTGGTCATAATCGCCCAGATGATCCAGCATGATGCCGAAGATGCGTTTTTCAACGTCACTCTGGATATAGGAGAAGTGCTCATCGCAGTAATAAAAAGTACCGTTCCGCCGCATAACATCCGCTAAAAACAGCGCGATGTCCACACCTTCAACTGTCCCGCTCGATAAGGCTTCCCGGTTCAGAAGTTTTCCATCCTGAATAATGATTTCCGTACCATCCCTGCGGATAATGAAGGAATTTTTCAGATCCTTTGCGATACTGATATCAGTCAGCGTCGGATCCATCGTTCCGAGAACAGCACGCAAGACTTTCAAAAGCTGTTTTTGATCCATCTCAGCCGTACTGATTGAAGTTGTGATATCCGGATAAGCGAAGCGATATGTGAATGACCGCTGCTCATCGTCAGGCGGCGAACTTATTATCAGTCTGTCTCTGGTTTTCTCATAAGAATCCTTCTCCCGGATCTCAGCCTGATAATACTGAAGCCCGAGGCAGTCTGTTTCGATCGTACCTTCATACCGCTGCAGCAGGCTGCTGTTATTGACGAAGTCGATCGAGAATTTTCCCGGAATATGATTCTGTCCCCGGATATTCCAGATACTGTATGGATTATCAGTTCGCAGTGATTCCAGAATATGGAACAGTGCTTTCCCGAGTGTTGTTTTCCCGCTGGCGTTGGCTCCCATCAGGATCACGGCTTTCTTATAGCGGAAATTCGGGCGTCCGGGAAGATGTTCAGTGGGAATCAGCGAATTGACGATCTTTTTGGGGTAAGAAAAATTGATCTCAAAGTCTTTAAACCCGTAGATATTTTCAAGCTTTATGTTCAGGATAACCATGATTTACCTCAGCTGAATTATTATTAGTTCGTCTATAACGAACTAATAATATCATATTTTTTCAGAAAATGCAATATCACTTCCAAAAAGAACAGTGTTATATGTGACCATTTTCGTGACTTCACGAAAATGGTCTTACTGGAGTAAATAGCAGATGATTCTGAGAAAAAGATGCCGCAGATAAAAAGCAACAGTCCGTTTCTTTGTGGGGACTGTCTCTTTATGGGACAGTCCCCGTGTGCTGTGTTCCGAATAGAAAAATGCTTTGATTCATCAAGGAAATTGTTCCGGAAAGCTCTCTGACACCTGACACCTGAAACCTAACATCTAATCCCTAATGCAAAAAAAATCTGGCATAAAAATTGAACCCTTAACCATGAACTCTTTATTGGATGGAGGAAAAGAAAATGGCACAGATCAAGAAGCTGATTGAGGTGGCGCTGCCGCTGGAGAAGATCAATGCGGAGGCGGCGCGGGAGAAGTCCATACGGCATGGGCATCCGTCGACATTGCATTTGTGGTGGGCGCGGCGGCCGCTGGCGGCTGCGCGGGCGGTGATCTGGGCCTCGCTGGTGGATGATCCATCCTCCCATCCCGAAGAATTTCCCACCGAAGAAGCGCAGGCTGCCGAACGGGAACGGCTGTTCCGGATCCTCGAACAGCTGGTGGTG
>DAIMGK010000352.1:0-2475 GCA_036723985.1 Flexilinea sp. | reverse complement strand
AGAACATCTATCAGCCAATCATAAGCATATGTGTACAGTTCATGCTGTGTGACGACGCCGTCATTGTTTGTATCAGCGGGCAAATATTCACCTTCATTCAGGAGGGCGTATTTAATCGCCTGGGATAAGAAATCTCCGTTTGTGTGATCACTGTAACTTGATTCCTGATAGGCCGAAGCTGTAATGACGTAGAACTTATTTGACCGACGCAGTTCACCTGTCTCTTCGGAAATTTCCCACAGCCCTTCATCGGCAGCGGCAAAGGCCTGAATGACTTCCTGATTAAACTTTTCGCTGTCGAATTCCGTTCTGCCGGAAGAATCATCGGAGGCATAGACACCGGCTCCGGAACCGCATGTATCGATCCAGATGATCACTTTCCCGGGGATCGCAGCCAGCGCATTGGCTAATTCTGTGACAAGCAGACAGTCCGGAAGTTCGTAGTATCCCCCGGAAGAAACATAATATCTGTGATTCGGATCTTGATCGACTGTTTCGATCGCCCCGGCAAAGAGACCTGTTGAACCGGAGTCACCGTGTGAGTTTATGAAGAACAAAGAGACATCATCGTCGGTGGCGTTGCCAAAGCAGGTTTGAATCAGGCTGAGGATCCGTGTGGGACTGGCATCCTCATATTCATTATTTCCGCCATAGATCTCATATTGTCCTCCGTCAGGTCCGGCAATACTTTGCAGCACTTCGTTGATATTCTCAACTGCGACATGATGGCCGGGACGGTATTGCGAACCTTCAAAGTTCGTTTCAGCGATCAATAGCGCGCGGTAATCGTGAGACGAGTTAGCCCTTACGATCAATAACGCTTCGTTACTCACGTTAGATAACCCACTCCCGTCTGTAACGATACAGCGGAATTTTGTATTGCTTTGTGAGGTCTGCGCGGTGAAACTCAGGGTGTTTGTATTGTATCCGCTCTTACTCGAATTCTGCCAGTTTGAACTTCCGTTTGCCAATTCCTGCCACTGATATGAGAGTGTTCCGGTCCCGGTGGCTGTTACAGAGAAGGAAACAGTATTTCCCTCAGTTACGGTAGCGTCTGAAGGCTGCAGTGTGAACTTCGGTCCAATATCAGAAGATAATATCACGGGAATTGTCCCGGTGTCGCTGTTGTTGTAGTAAGCGACGCCGTAGTAGTAAACGGTATTTGCCGTAAGTTCATAAGTGACATTGAAATTACTATCGGCAGCGTCGTCGCTGTATGCAAGCTGGGTCATGGACGCGTCATACAGGTAACCCTTTGTGTCTGCAGTACCGGTGGATATCAGAGTATATTCCCCGGATACGGAAGGAACGAATCGGTATCTGGCAACCTGACCGCCGGAAGAAATCACCACGGAGCTCGATCCCAATTGTATGGTTCCCCGAACGAAGAATAATTTTGCCGTTTCACTGTAGGTCGGTGTTCCGCAGGGATTCGTAACCGCACAGCGGAAGGAGTAATTATCATAGTCTTGCGAAGCTGTTAAAGTGAGAGTGGGTGTATTATAGCCGCTCAGTGTCACGTTCTGCCAATTATCTGAAATAGGACTCTTCATCTGCCACTGATAAGAGGTTGCGCCTTCCCCGGCTGTCACACTGAAACTGACCGTTCCATTACTTGTCGCTATCACATTAGACGGCTGAGATGTGAAATCAATTGAATCACAAGAACCACCCATCAGGATAAAAGGAATGGTCCCGGTTAAATCGCTGTCGTAGTATCTCACATCATAAAAATAAACGGTACCGGCGGTCAAATCATATGATAAACTGAAGTTCCGGTTATCACCGCTGTCATCATCGTAGGTGATCACGTTGCCCGAAGCGTCTAATAGATACCCATAAGTATCAACGGTGTCGGTGGAGTATATTGTATAAGATCCCGATTCTGACGGGATAAAGCAGAATCTGACATGCTCGCCCGGGGTGGTGACATCCGCGGTATGGCTGCCTATGCCGATGACTGTGACCGTCTTTGAATTTCCATCCTCGTCTGTTATCAGGACCTGTACGCCCTCCGCCAGGCTGAATTTCAGTCCGCCGTAAAAACTGTTGTGAGGAAGTTCTGTGACCGTATTGGTATTCTGCACGGAAAGGAGACCCGCTCCGGAGGTGGTGATTTCTTCTGAAACCACAAGTGTGCCGCGGTTGATCACCGTGCCGTAAATAGCAAGATCTGTTCCCTCCAGCGTACCGTCACCGGTAATGGTCAGTGTCACTCCTTCATTGACGACCAGCGTGGCTTCGGAGTAAGAGATCGCTGATGAGATCGTACTGTTACGCGTCAGATAGACTGTTCCTGTCAGGTTCCCGGACAGAGAATTGATATCCTCAACGTAAATATCCGGATAAGTGCCGGAAAAGGCATCCGCTGCGACGGACCTCACGCTGGACGGGATGGTAATTGACTGCAGAGAGCTGTCGGCGAAGGTACGGGCTTTGATCGCCGTGACGCCGGATGGGATGACCACACTGTCC
>DAIMGK010000351.1:0-2630 GCA_036723985.1 Flexilinea sp. | reverse complement strand
GAGTAAACATTAGCGAGGATGACAGGATAGATTGGTATAACCTTGCATTCTTTTTTGCTAAGATTATTTCAGACAAGACGGTTTTGAGTTACTGTAATGCCATAGATGACGGGACTCTGAGATATCAGATTTCTTCTGATGGTCAGTCAATACCTTTTAAAGAAACCGGAATGGATCCTCTTTGCCTTGATCAGATTGATCCATCGGTCCACTCGTATATCAATGAGATAAAGGATATCCTATTAGGCCAATTGAAAAAAGACAACCCTTATGATATGTCTCTTGATACCCTTACGCTTCTTGGGGAAATGCTTATCGGTATCGAACGGTATGCAACGTTTAAATCCATGGATTTTGCATGCTACGAATTCGTTGCATGATGCACAATCATATGTGCTTGTTTATATCGTTTTCTAATTGCTTAATCCCATCCATTACATTATCAAAAGCAGGGATTTCTCCAAAGAACATGGTTCTCATAGCTCCATAGTCTTCCTTAAGCGCCGGCAGGCGGTAATCCGGCGGAACCAGTTTTAACGAGCCAAATCTCGCAGTCTCATAGGCAGCCCATTTTCGAGGATAGAACTTCATTTTGAAGTCTGCCACTTTCTGAAGAAGATCGGGCTGCTTCAGCGCATCGTTTTTAACAGTGCTTTGCCCCATTCTGTACAAATCATAATAATGGCGAAAATAACGCAACGGCATCTCCAGATGTTCTGGCCTGTTTGCCTCCTGATGGAGAATAGTTGCTTTTTCCCAGAATGTTCTCTCTGGCGTGACAGTCAGAATAGCTGTTTCTTTCTGTTCAAAAAGACCGGGATACTGTTCAGCAGCATATGGCATAATAGGAACGGTCTTTGCCGGAGTCCATGCGGCAAGGGCACCAATTTCAAGCCTGATAACCTGCAGCGTTCCTGTTCCGTCAAAAATCCGCGGATAAGCAAATATGACAGTTTGCGGATCATGTTGATCAATATAAATCTGAGCCTCTGTATTGATTTCCGCAGACAGTTCTCTTTTTACAGTCGGTACGAATTCATGTGCCAGAAACACTTCAGCGCGTTTGTTAGCCTCTTTGTTGAATGCATCCTGTTTTGTGTTGGAGCGCTCTTCCCATGGCTCGTTCAAGCTGTAACCAAGGATTCTCCAGTCAAGAATCAGATCAATATCTTCTGAAAACCGGTTGATCAGATGATATGCTTTTGAAAGACTGGTTCCGCCTTTGAAGGTAATCGAATCCTTCCATGGAGAGCGATGAAACAGATAATCCAGCGTAAAACATACCCAGAAATCCTTCTCCACAATGGCATCGCTCATTTGCATCCGGTTTGCTGTATTCCGGAAAAGATCACTGCGATCTTCAGCAGAAAGACGGGCAACGGTTTTCATGCAGCACCTCCCAGGCAGATTTTACGAACTGTGTCAACAATCCAGTCACTTGATTCGGATGATTCCCGGAGTAAAGCAGTTTTTTCCGGTTCAGATAACCGTGCAGACAGGCGTTCAATCGTTTCTTCAGACACGCGTTCTTTTCCCAGGGCTTTCAGGCCATGAATCACAAGGCTGGTCATATATGACAGTCCTGTGATTTCTCTGTTTGTCCGGTGCCGGAATTCGATTTTAACATGGTTCCATTCGTACGTTTTATATGGACCATCGCTGATATAGCTCCAGACTGCTGTAACCTGATCAGATAATCCCAAAAGATTCAGAGCAGTATCCCCGCAAGGCGCAATTGTCCAGTGATAGCTTCTGGCCAGAGCTTGCGCAACCGCATCGGGACTGACAGCAACATATTCTTCAAGTAGTTTACTGTATTTCGGCTTTTCAAAAACTCCTCGTATGATTCTCCGGAGGATCTTTTCCTGGACAAGTCGATTCAGACTTTGGCGAATCGTGCCTGTATCCGCAATATCAGCAAAATCAGAAGATGTAAAGACAGAACCGTCTGCTGAAGCCAGAACGCGATCCCTGATGCTTTTCATAAACCCATTATCCACTGCAAGCCCTCCTTTCATGTCACGAATATTATATATTTTTCGTTACATGATTGCAATAGACAAATATTTGAAAAGTTGTTTCAAAGAGGCAAAGCGGATTCCTAAATACCGATCATTATTTCAAAGCTGAACACTTACCAATTCTTCAACCTGTCGGAAAAACCGACAGGTTGATTGCTTTCTTCAGTTCGGGTTTTTTTATTACTGAACTGTTGCAGATTTTGCAATGGTTCGCTCGCCAGTTGTTGCAGATAATGCAACAACTGAATGCCTTTTTCTGCTTTATCAGAACAGTCCTGTACATCACCATTACAGCAAAAGAAAGGGCAGGAGTCACGTACAAACTCCTGCCTGTCATTTTCGTTGCAGCTTATGCTTTATGGCATGAATGCTCTCCACAGCCATTGCTGTGACAGTCATGGCCTTCCCCGTGGTGGTGATCGTGATGGTCGCAGCGCGCATCAGGATCATATTCCAGACTGCCTGCGGCCAATGCCTTTGCTGCAGCATCCGCGCTGCCGGCCACACCGGCATACAACTGTATCCCGGCTTCAGCCAGCGCCATCTGAGCACCTCCGCCGATCCCGCCGCAGATCAGGGCGTCCGCCTGGGCTGCCTGCAGGAAACCGG
>DAIMGK010000350.1:0-2666 GCA_036723985.1 Flexilinea sp. | reverse complement strand
TATAATTTAAGACGGCTTTTTTGTCTCTTCTTTCCTTTAATCAGCGTTTCCTTAATTATTCACTCTCACTGTAAAATGATTCCCGAAGTTCTAAAGCCTGACGAACTTTGCGGGTCGTGATATTGTAAACACCTGTTTCCAGGCATCGTTTCACCATATCGGATTCATTTACCGTCCATACAGATACCGGTATACCTGCTTCAAGCAGCGCGGTTACAGCCTTGGAGCCGATCATCCATTTTGGAAGATTGACTGCAGCAGCTTTCAGTTTCTGACAGCAGCGTACGACATCCTCCGCGTTATCATCTTCATTCTGATGTTTTTGCGTATTACTGTCATCCTGCTGATCCTGTTCCTTATTTTCTTCGGATTTCTTGTAGAGATGGTGCTTGTGGGACTCACTGTTTTCCTGCGTATCCTGTTTTTCATCCCCATCGGATTTTCTGTTATTATGCACAAAACGCATGATTTCTTCCATATTCAGGAAAAATTGTCCCCGTCTGACCAGGTTTTCATCTTCTTCCAATTGTTCCGGAGTTGTACATCCGCTAAGGATCAGCCGTTCAGGAGAAAAATGCATTTTTTCAGCTTCTTCCAATATTTTGTAGAGTGCTTCCGGTTCCTTGATATCACAATTGATCAAAAGATCCGTGCTCATGATTTTTTCGATAACTTCCCGGAACGTCAGCTTTTTCTGATATTCTTTCTTTGATTCCTCATTATGGGAGACACGCAGTTCTCCGTCTTTATCAACACGAATATCGATTTCGATTGCATCGGCACCAAATTCCAGAGCGAGATCGATGGATTCCATTGAATCAGTTTCGGTATCTTCACACCCTGAATGAGCTGTAATGATAGTTTTGTTCATTTCTTTGTATCCTTTATTATGATAAGGTTATCTGATTATAAATAAACGAAATTATTCTTGAATAAAATATAAAAACCGTAATATTTCTATTATCATTTGTAATTATTGACAAAAGCACTCTTCCGTTTTCCCGACCCGTTTCCTTCAATACTTATCAATGAGGGATCGCCGGATATTGAATATCCCACTGGTTATGCTGTTTCTTTTCTTATTTTTGGCTGAGAAGACCGACACTTTATATACCGTGAACATCTTTATTTTTGATCCGGATCTTTCTGCCCGCCATTATAGCGATTACCAGGATCAATACAGCGAAAATTGCCGTCAGGATCGCAGCCATCGTGAATCCATCCACCCATAAAGGTTCAGGAAACAGCCTGATCAGCGAATCATTTGCATAAAAAAGCCATGAATCTCCGGTAAAAAACAGATGATGGAATTGATCAAAAAAGGCATCAAATCCTGTCAATATTCCGATTCCGATAAGAGCGATTAAAGCCAGTGTCAGTCCGCTGCCCAGTACAAGAGCCCGCAGGAAGCCTGCAAGAGAATCCGGTTTTTTACTCACAAGCCATGCGGTAAGGATCACAAATACGACCATCGCGGCCATAACAGCGCGTGCTCTCTGGAAGACTGTTTTCACATCTTTCATATGGGAAAGTTCTCTGTCATTATATAGCGGGGTACCGTCCTTCATTTCCAGTCCGGCAAGAAATTCATCCGGCAATTGGTTCATAATATCCGTTATATACTTTACAGAAGCGGTTCCGTATTCGATCCTTTCATCAAGTGTAAACCCGTAAGGATCATCCGGAAAATTCGGTTTTTTATATTCGTACTGCAGGAATTCCGGCGTAAATACAAGGAGCACACCGTTCATCAGCAGTATAAACGGCAGAATGATCGTTATGATCGCGAAAAAAATATGTCTTCCTTTCATACACCCTCGCCACTTTTTAACAATTTTACGACAATTTTCTCAACATATACAGAAACATGGTAAAATATCAAACGTAAGAGCCCCTGTAGCTCAATGGACAGAGCGTCGGTCTTCTAAACCGCAGGTTGCTGGTTCGAATCCAGTCAGGGGCGCTTTTTTTCGTGTATTTTTTATGTAATTTCCCCTTAAATTAAATTTTTAGTCAAACTTTTGAAATTATTCTTTAAGAATACATATTATTATTCATAATATTTAGAAATTTATTATTGTTCTGTTATTTTTATAAAATTAGATACCCTTAAAAAGGTGGAGTATTTTTCGGACCCTCTAATTAGTATTTATATTCTATATATTTAGGGATTAATAGCACATAATTCCTATACAATTTTTTGGTATTTATAGTATTTATTTTCGATTTATTTGTTGAATGATTTGATACAGAAATGAAATAAAACGCCCGGTTCTATATCTACATAATATTGTAAATAAGCTCTTTCACCACAACGGTTTACTGCTTGATTTTTATGGAAGAAATAAATCCTATAGGTATTTGCAATCACAATATAAAACTTATTGCCATATTTGTACTATTCGAGTTACCTATTTCAGGGGCTTTATTGTCCATATGATTAGGTTAACATATATTGGAAATTTATTATTTTCGTTCGGTAATTATTTTGTAATAAAAAAGGCTGATCCTGAACTGTATCAGGACCAGCGCTGTGTATATATACACTTCTTATTTATGCTGCTATTTACAACATTGTTTAGGGAAACGCTGATTAAAGGAAAGAAGAGACAAAAAGCCGTCTGAAATTATAATTAACGAGAGAAAGGACGGCATACGATGGGACA
>DAIMGK010000349.1:0-2695 GCA_036723985.1 Flexilinea sp. | reverse complement strand
TTTTGACACCCAAACCAGAACTGAGCCGGAGGGAACTGTCCCCGCCAAAACAGTACAGAACAGTAACATAAATACAAAGGACAGACAGTACCGGATCCATACATTTGTCATAAAAATTACAGACTGATGTCATGAGATTTCAGAAAAGAATATAATCATCTCCATGAGAAACAACGAATTGCTGCGAACGATCCGACGTACATACAGCCACTGATTCCACCGCGGCAGTTTTTACATTCCCAGATTGATCCTCCGCGGTATGCGGAGATTTTTATTAATAGGCATATGCCAAAAAACGGAGTTATTATAATGTCAGAAAAAATCAACAAAGTATTGTTAGCCTATTCAGGCGGTCTTGACACCTCAGCCATCATTCCGTGGCTGATCGACACCTATCACTGCGAAGTTGTCTGCTACTGCGCCAATGTCGGGCAGGAAGAAGAACTGGATAATCTGGAAGAACGTGCCAAAGCTTCCGGCGCCAGCAAACTGTATATCGACGACCTCGTCGAACCGCTTTGCAAAGAATACATCTGGCCGCTGGTCAAATCCGGCGCCATCTACGAACGCAAGTACTACCTCGGCACCTCCATCGCCCGCCCGATCGTCGCCAAGCGTCTGGTCGAGATCGCCCAGCTTGAACATGCCGACGCCATCGCCCACGGCTGCACCGGCAAGGGCAACGACCAGGTCCGTCTGGAAAACGGTATCCATTCCCTCGACCCGAGTCTGAAGGTCATCGCCCCCTGGCGTATCTGGGATTTCACTTCCCGCGAAGACCTGCTGAATTACCTGGATGAAAAGGGCATCGGCTATCCGGATTCCGCGAAGAACCCGAAACTCTTCAGCCGCGACCGCAACATCTGGCACATTTCCCACGAAGGCGGCCCCATCGAAAATATCGAAGTCGAACCGGATGAATCCTTCTGGGTGCTGACAGTTTCCCCGGAAAACGCCCCGGATAAGCCGGAATTCGTCGAAGTCGAATTCGAAGCCGGTGAAGCTGTGGCCGTCAACGGCGTGAAAATGTCCCCCGCCCAGATCGTCCGTGAACTGAACGAGATCGGCGGACGCAACGGTATCGGCCGCTGCGACATGGTGGAAAACCGCCTCGTCGGCATGAAGTCCCACGGACTGTATGAGACCCCGGGCGGCACCATCCTCTGCACCGCCCATTCCGAACTGGAATTCATCACCTGCGACCGCGAGACCATGCACTTCAAAGATACCATCTCCCCGAAGTACGCGGAAATGATCTACAACGGTATGTGGTTCAGCCCCCTGGTGCAGTCCCTGAACGTGTTCTTCAACGAGACCAACAAATGGGTCACCGGCTCTATCAAAATGAAGCTGTACAAGGGCAACATCACCATCGTCGGCCGCCACGCGAAGTACAACCTGTACAACGAGCACTTCGCTTCCTTCGGCGACGTATCACTCTACGACCACAAAGACGCTACCGGCTTCATCAGCTGCTTCAGCCTCCCGGGCAGAGTGATCGCCATGATGAAGAAAGAAACCGGTCTGGCATAAACCTGTCTGAGTCAGCAGAAACGTCCCCGCTGACTTGTGTACATCACGATTCGTTTATAATAAGATGGAAGGCGCTCCGCGCCTTCCATAATTCTTTAATAAAGTGAGCAGCGACAATGAACAAGAACACACTCTGGTCAGGCGGCCGGCTGGAAGCCGCGCTGAATCGATCCATGGCGGACCTCAACCGCTCTCTGGATGTCGACAAACGGATGGCGGAACAGGATATCCGCGGGTCTCAGGCCTGGGCTAAGGCCATTTCTCATTGCGGGATCCTGACGGAAACGGAATATCAGCACATCAACAGCGGCCTGGAACAGGTCCGGGAAGAGATCAAAGCCGGAACATTCGAATATCAGGACACAGATGAAGACATCCACACCGCGGTCGAACGGCGTCTGACAGAGATCATCGGGCCGGTAGGCGGCAAACTCCACACCGGACGCAGCCGGAACGATCAGGTCGTCACGGATTTCCGCATGTGGATGCTGGACACCATCCCGGAACTGGAAAACCAGCTGAAAGAGCTCCAGAGATCCCTGATCGAACGGGCGCGCACGGATATGGATGTCTATGTATCCGGTTACACCCATTTCCAGCAGGCCCAGCCGATCCTGCTCAGCCACTGGTGGATGAGCCACTTCTGGGCCCTGGACCGCGACCGTCAGCGCCTGAGCGAATGCGCGCAGCACGCCGACAGCCTTCCGCTGGGCTGCGGAGCCCTCGCGGGAACAGCCTATCCGGTGGACCGCTTCGACCTCAGCGAGGACCTGGGCTTCAGCATCCCCTCTCCCAACAGCCTGGACGCGGTCTCCGACCGGGATTTTGCCTGCGATTTTCTTTACTGGGCATCCATGCTGGGCATGCACCTGAGCCGCTGCGCGGAAGCCATGATCGTTTATTCCACCATGGAATACGGCTATATCACCTTGTCCGACGCCTTCTCCACCGGCTCCAGCCTGATGCCGCAGAAGAAAAACCCGGACTCCCTCGAGCTGATCCGCGGAAAAGCCGGTATGCAGAGCGGGCGCCTGTTCTCCCTGCTCTCCTCCCTGAAAGGCCTGCCTTCGGCTTATGACAAAGACCTGCAGGAAGACAAACAGCTGGTCTTTGCCGCCGCCGACACCGCTTCACTGGTGATGGCGGTCATGAAAGGCGTCAT
>DAIMGK010000348.1:0-2730 GCA_036723985.1 Flexilinea sp. | reverse complement strand
TATGGGACAACGGGGACGGTTCACGGTGTCCCGGACCCGGGACACCGCGAACTGTTCCCGTTGCTCCAATCCAAAGCGTATAGCCGGAGCCGGACGATCAGATCATACAGTCATCAGTGACATGGTGCAGGACATCGGACAGCAAGGAATCAGGACTGGTTTGGGACAATGGGGACATTTCGCGGTGTCCCGATTCCGGGACACACGTGAACCGTCCCCATTGTCCCAACCCCGGGACACACGTGAACCGTCTCCATTGTCCCAATCCCGGGACACACGTGAACCGTCCCCATTGTCCCAATCCCGCGACATAAGTAAACCGTTCCCATTGTCCTTTACCCATAAATTGTTACGAATTCTGACCCTGATTTCCGGATAAAGCTATAATCATATCTGTTATGGAAACAATGAACAGGATCTTACGTGAAATACGGGATTACCCGCGGCACCTGCTGCTTTACGTCAAAGCGCTGGGAAAATGGCTGGCCGTGTCTGTATCGGTCGGTATACTCTGCGGACTGCTGGGGTCCGCCTTCCACATCGGCGTGGAAAAGGCAACACTATTCCGGGAATCCCACAGCTGGGTGATCTATACCCTGCCGGCAGCGGGCCTGCTGGCCGTCGGGATCTACCGGGTGCTTCATGCGGAAGGGCTGAGCACGAATAACATCCTCAGCGAGATCCAGGAAGGCAAAGGCATCTCCCCACTGCTGCTTCCGGCGATTTTTCTGACCACCGTCCTGACCCATCTCGCGGGCGGATCCGCGGGCCGGGAAGGCGCGGCACTGCAGATGGGCGGAAGCATCGGTTACTGGACGGGCAAGCTGCTGCGGCTGGATGACCGGGATCTCCGTACCGTGACCATGACCGGCATGGCTGCCTTCTTTTCCGCGCTGTTCGGGACGCCGCTGGCCGCCACACTGTTTTCCATGGGTGTGGTCAGCGTCGGGCTGATCTACCACGCCGCCTTTATCCCATGTTTTGTCGCTTCCCTGACCTCCTACGGTATCTCACTGCTGCTGGGTGTCGAGCCTACCCATTTCACCGTAACGGCTCCCGGACTGAGCCTGATGATGCTGGCACGGATCGCGGTGCTGGCGGCTCTATGCGGGGTGCTTTCCGTCCTCTTCTGTGAAGCGCTGCATTTCACGGAAGCCCGCCTTCACAAACTGATCAAAGATCCCTGGCTCCGGGCATTCCTTGGCGGGGCGGTACTGCTGGGGCTGACATTGCTGGTGCGCTGCGGGGATTATAACGGAGCCGGGATGGGCGTCATTACCCGGGCCATCGAAACAGGGGAGGCAAAGCCCGCGGCATTTTTGTGGAAGATCATTTTTACCGCCGTCACGCTGGCTGTCGGATTTAAAGGCGGCGAGGTCGTTCCCAGTTTCTTCGTCGGAGCCACTTTCGGCTGTGTTGTCGGACCGGCTCTCGGGATCCCGGCGGGATTCGCGGCGGCGGTGGGCCTGATCGCGGTTTTCTGCGGTGCGGTCAACTGTCCGGTGGCATCTATTTTCCTGGCGATCGAGCTTTTCGGAGCGGACGGCATGCTGTATTACGCACTGGCCTGCGGGCTGAGTTTTGTGCTCTCCGGTTATTCCGGCCTGTACTCCAGCCAGCGCATTCTGTATGATAAACTTAAAGCGCAGTTCATCGATGTGCACACCAACGCGCATCACGAAGGAGAGAGCACCGAAATGTCACGGCGTTTCTCGTGATGGATCTGCATATTGGGGACGGTTTTGACTGACTCAATTCCAAGTCGGCAGCCCCGTCCCCGCTAAGACGTAATGAATTGATACTATCTGTGAAATCATATTATTTCTGAGGAAGCTATGAACAAAGAAAAAAGCTGCGGAGCGGTGGTTTTTACAAGAGATTACGGGGAGGTCCGTTATGTGCTGGTGGAACAGCGCAGCGGGAATTACAGTTTTCCCAAAGGTCACGTGGAAGCCGGAGAGACGGAAGAACAGACCGCCCTCCGGGAAATATGGGAAGAGACCGGCCTTCATCCCGCGCTGATCCCCGGATTCCGTGACGGCGAAACCTATGTGATCGAAAAAAAGCAGAACACGGTGAAAGATGTTGTTTATTTCCTGGCGGAATATTCCCATCAGGCCTTTGCTCCCGGCGAGACCGATGCCGTATCGGTGGGACTGTTTCCCTACGAAGAGGCGATGAAAGCCCTCCCCACTGAAAACCGCAGGACCGTTTTGGAACACGCGAAAGCCTTTATCGAAGAAAGGCTGTGAACGCTATGGTGATCAGAACTGCGTCAATTGACGATCTGAAGGCGGTAACAGCTGTTGAGGCGGAATGCTTCCCGCCTGCGGAAGCAGCCACCGGAGAAGAATTTGCGGAGCGGCTGAAGGTCTACGGGGATCATTTCCTGCTCCTGTTTGACGGGGACAGGCTGGTTTCCTTTGTAGACGGTTTTGTCACGGACGAACCGGACCTGACCGATGAAATGTACGCGAATGCGGAACTACATAACGAAAACGGCCGCTGGCAGATGATCTTCGGCGTGAACACCATCCCAGCGTACCGCCGGAGAGGCTGTGCCGGGATCCTGCTCCGGCAAATGATCGCCGACGCCAAAGCCCAGGGCCGCGCCGGCCTGGTCCTGACCTGCAAAGACGAACTGGTAGATTACTACGCCCGTTTCGGCTTCATCAGCGAAGGGCGCACCCCCAAATCCACCCACGGCGGCGTCCCCTGGAACCAAATGCG
>DAIMGK010000347.1:0-2769 GCA_036723985.1 Flexilinea sp. | reverse complement strand
GAACTTCGGCTTCCCAAGCCGGTAAGGTGGGTTCGACTCCCATCATCCGCTCCACTGTGTCGTCGCGGACTGCTTATCGTTCGCGACGGCTTTTGTTTTTTTGTAAAAAGGGAAAAATACTCTTTACGGTTCCGCACCGGCATCCGGGACGGGCGTGGGTTCGGGGCGCCTGATGAACAGCAGATTCATGTCCACGTCTCCTTCTATGCCCGCTACCTCGCCGAAGCGAGAGTACTGCCAGATATTGCCCGCGTAATAAAACTTCGGGTATTCGCTGCCCCAGTCGGCTACCCAGAACTTGAAGTCTCTCAGGCGACCGAGGTCCACGCTGTAATAACCGTGTTGAAGATTGAAATAAATGCCCGCGTCGTGCCCGGAAGCGCGGATCTTCTCGCAGAAGGCCACGGCGCAGTCGGCGATGATGTCCGGATCCAGGTCGTTGGTGCGCGCCTCGGGCTCATCTTCCGGGATCTCCCAGTCGTACATGATGGGAAGGCTGACGTCGTATCCCTCGATCTGGTCGAGGATATAGTCGGCCTCCTCCATCGCTTCCATGACGTTTATGGCCTGCGAGTAAAAATATACGCCGACGTCGAGCCCCGCCTTTTTCGCTTCCTCGATATTGCGGCGGAACCACGCGTCCTCATACAGGCCGCCCTGCGACCAGCCGCGGTAGCCGGAACGGATATAGGCGAATTTGACGCCCTGCCCGGCCACCTTCTCCCAGTCGATCTCCCATTGATGCTCGGAGACGTCGACGCCGAGGACCGTGTCGTAATCCTCGCCTTTGTAGAGGATCTGTCCGTCGTGCTGCTCAAAGTCTTCCTCCGTCAGGTCGCTGACCGCAACGCCCTCGATCGGCGTGATCCACACGTCGTTGAAGCCGTCGTTGACCAGGACCTGCCCTTCGTGGGGATCGACCTCCTCCGCTTCCTCCGTCGGCCGGCGGAGCTTGACGATCACGATGCCGAGCGCCGCCGTCAGAAGCAGGATGATCAGCATCAGACCCTTCACGCGGCTGTTTCTTTTTCTCATTCGATCACCTGTCTCTTTCATGATCCGTTTTATCATAGCATACCCCGAAAGCGATTGCAAATGACAAAAAAGACTTCGCGCGCTTCTTGATAATTCTTCAGAAAGAGGAAAAATATTTATTGACAAATAAGGCTGTATTTGCTATTATAAGCGGGCTGACGGGCTGAACGGAAACGCTGGTGTAGCTCAGCAGGTAGAGCAGCTGATTTGTAATCAGCAGGTCGGGGGTTCGAATCCGTCCACCAGCTCCACCTTTTACCGTTGAAAAATGAATATGGGGGAATTCCCGAGTGGCCAAAGGGGACAGACTGTAAATCTGCTGGCAATGCCTTCGGTGGTTCGAATCCACCTTCCCCCACCAAACACAAGACCCATCCTCACGGATGGGTCTTGTGTTTGGTATGGGTCTTTGTGAAGTGTGGATTCGAAGCCGAGCGGGAGTGAATGACATGCCGGCGGCATGTCAGAGCCGCGAGGCGGCCCGCCCGCAGGCGGGCGAATCCGCCTTCCCCCATAATACTTTGAAGCCAAAATGCACATAAATGCTGATCGTGCAGCTTAAAACAGTTTCTGATCCCGGTTTGTCAATTGATTCTGCTTGAATCGGAGTCAAAAATGGACTAAAATAAATATATTGAAAACCGCATATCATGGAGATCTATCAATGAACGTTCCGATTTATAAGGGGAGAAAAGTCAATAAGGTTCTGTGCCTTTCCTTCCTGCTGGTTACCGTGATCCTCTTTTTGACGGCCGGTATTTTTGCTTTTCTGAAGAAATCCGCGGTCTGTGATACCTTCTGTATCCTCGCGCTGATCTCGGGAGCCTTTTCCCTGCTTTACGGGACGCTCTGGCTTATTTACGGTCTGAAGGAAAAGAAGACGGAACGGGAACTGAGCGAGTTTTTCGGCCGACAGAATATGCCCGTGGATCCTGCCCGGCCGGATTATCGGGAATTTCTTCTGCCAAAAGAAAGACTTAAAGGAATGTCTCGAAAAAGATTTCGTTCAGTTCTTCGTTGGACGGGGTTCGCAGCACTTGGGGCTTTTCTTCTGATTTGCGGGATCCAGCTTGCTCTCGGATCCTTGGCAAGTCCGTTGCAGGTACTTTTTATCTTCCTCTTTTGCGCCCTGATCACGATTCCGGGCATTCTTGTCCAGTTGTATCTGTTTCTGAAATATGACTGTTCGGTTCCCTCTCGGATTCTGCTGTTTCCCGGAAAACTGATCGTTGACGACACGGTTTTCCTTGCGGGAGAGATTCTCGAGATAAGGGTCTCTCCGGATCGGATCATGAACTTCAATTCACCCGATGTTTTCAGGGAGATGCTGATCCGAAAAGAAAAGCGCAATGTAAAGTACCGTTTCGATTATCGGGCGGGCAGGTCTTCCGCCGATCAACCATTCTGGGAAGAATACGAGCAATTTGTTGCCGCTCTTTCCTCCTGGGGCGCAGAAAACGCTGTGCCGGTTATCATCTTGTACATGGCCTGATCTGATCTCTGCGCGCGCTTGCTATGGCGGCAAAACTCTGTTTTTGTTCAGCCTCTGACAGCAAAATGAATCGGGAAGGATCGTTCAAAGGCGATTTGTTTGATCTGCGTTGACAGGACGGCTGAAGGCGAGATACTCTTTGGACACACCGTTTGGTTCAGCACAGGCAAGCAACAGCGCCCTGCCAAAAGGCGCGTTCACAAAGGGACACGGCAGCCTCAAAAGGAACTTTTCGCGCCGGG
>DAIMGK010000346.1:0-2824 GCA_036723985.1 Flexilinea sp. | reverse complement strand
GATTCGGCTCTCGAGCTTCGCCCCGCACCTGATTCCCAGGGGCTATAAACCTGTCACGTAAGGTACGGACTTCGTCCGATCAGATTCGGGACAGGAGCTGCTCCACCCATACCCCCGCTTATTAAGTACCAGGCTCTTTATAAGACTCACACACTTTCGTGTTGGTCACCTTGTTTCGATATTCTTATTCTCCATTCCGCCATCTTTGACGTATGTTTTGCTGAATTCAGCGAAAATTTTCCTCTTTCCATGCCACACTCCTTATCTTTTTCTCAGATCTCTCGAGATTTCTGTTAGAATGACTGAGATATCTCGAGACTTCTTTAAAGTATGGCATTTTTCACCGCTCAGGTCAATCCGTCTTCTATTTGACGCTTACCAGTCCGAAACTATTCCGGCATAACTACCGTTATTTGACGCTTACCTGCATAATGAGAAAAAAAGGTATCCGGCGCGATCATTGCGCCGGATACCTTTTTCAACGCATATACCCCTTTCGGCACGAAAATCTGATTTTGACAAACTAACGACCGTCAGGAGTTTGAGTCAGCTCATAAAGGAGAACTTAAAATCGAATTAACCTTTTCCATAATATCAGAATTCAATGATGGAGAAATCTTGCCTGTTTCCCATTTAATTTTGGGGGTCAGCAAGCTATTTTCAGGTAATGAGATTTCAATAACGCACGCATATCATCATTGATCCAGTCATTATAATTATCTGAATCATTATATGATTTCAAAGAAACAGCCTTTATTCCATAAGCTTCCGCTATTTTCCGAAAATCAGGGACTGTATATCCTCCTGATGTTGCCGTATTGGCAAAACGGTCATTATGATTGAAATGCTGTGTTTCACTGATTTTTCCGAGGACGCGGTTATTAAGAATAAAAATCTTAATTGGAAGATTTTCTCTCCTTATCGTCGGGAAAAGTACGAACCTTGACAATTGAATAAAAATGAATTATGAGATACAGAGAAATCCATCAGCAGGAGCCAATTCTCTGATAAAGCTTTTGAAAACAGCAAGAAAATCTTCAACGGAGGAAATAGACTTGTTTTTTGCTTCATGATAGAAGGCCAAAAGCAATTCCCAGACATAATTCAAGATACACATATCTTCGACAGCATCACAAAACATATAAAACATCTCAGAAAAAGACTTATGATCTGATTCGGACCGCTGATCGTATGTTGGATATACCTTAACAGACAAATCGTTTTGGATGCAGCTAATGTATCATAAATGAGTGATCTGGTGTCATCTTCAAATCCGAGAAATCCCTTACATGTCTTGAAAAAGACTTCAATAGACCATCGTTTAGCATACGGTTCCAATATTTCGACTGCGGATAACATCATATCGGTACAGGCAATTATGGCTATTTCATCGGGATTTTCAGATTCCTTCTATTTACAAAACAAAAGACGGATTGGGACACTGCCTTTCTTGAATGTTACTTTGGCTGATCCAATTACCTCAATGCTGGAATTGATATTTTGCGCTCCGCTAGGGTCGCACCATTCTTTGTTCGATCAAGGTGCTTTTTTATATATTTTGCTTTATATAGCCCATTGTCAAAGCAGCAGAGATAATTGGATCTTATATGGCTGACAACATCATATCCCGGGTTTTTGATCTGACTGATCATATGATCAGGATTTTTTAATTTAATAAAATAACTGACCTGTTCAGACAATATAAGCCCTTCGAGCCTTATGCCTTTTCGAGTAATAATTACCCTTTTTGTGCTTTTCTTAAAATATTCCATTTAATTTTTTTAGTGTTTCTTATATTGACAAAATGGAAATAATGGATTATAGTTTATATGAAAAAAATTTTAGCTTGTTGCTAAAATAGAAAACACTGTGAGAGGTGAGGGTAATATGAAGAAATTGTTGATCGTCTTTGTTGTGTGTTTGATCATGATTTCTGTATTGCCGGGTATGGCGGCTAATACGGATTTTAAGATCAATAGCAATGGGGTCCTGACCGGATATACCGGCAGCGGTGGAAGTATCAAGATCCCCGCGGGTGTGACGGCTATCGGCACAGGGGCCTTCCAAAATAAACAAAGTATAACGAGCGTCGCATTTCCTAACAGTGATCTCGTTAAGATTGGTGAAAGTGCTTTCGCCGGATGTACCAATCTTGCCAGCTCGACTACCTATACGGTTTTGTCGACATCTTCGATCACAGCAAAAAATGCAAGCGGGACAAGTGTTAATGGCAAAGATGTCATTCTTTATCCCGATAAGAACCCGTATCAGTTCAGAGCTGACGCGTCACCGGAAAATGCCCGGCAGGTATTTAACTGGAGCAGCAGCGATACCAGTATCGCGACAGTGGATAACACCGGTAAAGTGACTTTTTCGAGAACTGGGACTGTAACGATCACAGTGCGGGCAAAAGACAATAGCAGCATTCGGGCGACTTTTGACGTGTCCTGGGGTTCCCCTGCGGCGAGTGAGATCATCGTGAAAAACGGTAAAGGAACCGTCATCACTGGCAAGTCTGTAACACAGAGCAATGCGACCTATCAGTTCAGTGCCGAGGCGTTACCGTCAACCGCGCTTCAGCGGTTTGCCTGGAGCAGTAGCAATACCTCTATAGCGACTGTGGATAATACCGGAAAAGTGATTTTCTCGCAGCCGGGAACGGTAAAGATCACGGTAAAAGCAAGAGACGGCAGTGGGGTTACAGCGTGGTTTAATACATCCTACGGTAATATTTGTGATGCGACATCTATCACAGCGAAGAATGTGAGTGGCACAAGCGTCAATGGCAAGGATGTGATCCTCTATCCTGATAAGAACCCGTATC
>DAIMGK010000345.1:0-2874 GCA_036723985.1 Flexilinea sp. | reverse complement strand
TTCAGGACAGCGGGATCCTTCGGGTATTTGTTGCCGATTTCCGTGCCTTTGAAGCCAGCAAGAGCCATTTCACTGACGCACTGTTCAAAAGTGTTTTCCGCGCCGAGATCCGGCATATCATCATTTGTCCAACCAATCGGGGCGATCCCCAACTTTACTTTATTCGGATCAAGCATTATTTACCTCTATACGAATGTTTATCTTTTCAGTCAGTGCTGCCGGGGACTGTTCCCTGCGGCACTTTCTGATCCGTTGCGAAATATTAGTAATCACGTGCTTCGGAGATATGCTTCTGCATATCTTTCCAGCACTCAACGACCTTCGGATCCTTCGCGACTTCCGCGACACCGACACGCCACCAGCTTTCATAGCCGGGAGTCATGGTCCCGTGTCCGACCTTCATATCGAAAACGCAGACGCGGTTTTCTTTCTTTGAATCCTCCAGTGCGGCTCTCAGTTCTTCTACCGTATGAATGGTATATCCCTTTGCACCATATCCTTCAGCGATCTTCGCCATGTCCATCGGGACGATCGGACCGTCAAGGAAACCGGTTTCCGGATTCCGATAGCGGAACACAGTACCGAAGGTCTTGGTCCCCTGGTTGTTCTGCAGGTTTTCAATGCAGCCCCAGCCGGAGTTATCGAAGGCCATGATGTTGATCTTGATGCCTTCCTGGATCGCGGTATACAGCTCGCTGTGCAGCATTACAAAGGAGCCATCGCCAAGGAATGTATAAACTTCACCATCCGGCCATGCCATCTTTACACCTACAGCTGCGCAGATCTCATAGCCCATGCAGGAGAAACCGTATTCCATATGATAGGTGCAGGGGTTGCCCGGGCGGAACAGACGCTGCATATCGCCCGGCAGGGAGCCGGCGGAACCGACGCCCACATCGTTGGGGCTCATGAATTTGTTGATCTCACCGAGGGCACGTGTCTGCGGCAGGATTCCATCTTCTTCCGGCATGGAGTACCATTCATCAACAATGGCATCCCATTCCTTCTTGGCAGCTTCGATCTCACCGGTATAAGCGGATTTGTAACCGCGTTTGGCAAGTTCTTCGCCAATTGCTTCCAGGGATGCTTTCGCATCACCGATGATCGCTTCCGCATCCATCTTGATCGCATCAAAAGCGGCAACATTGATGTTGAGCATCTTCACATCTGGATTCCGGAAGCCCCATTTGGAGCTGGTCGTGAAGTCCGTCAGACGGGAGCCGACTGCGATCACCAGGTCAGCATCCTTCGCGATCACATTGGCAGCCAGGCCGCCGGTCACGCCGACGCCGCCGAGGTTCAGCGGGTGTTTCCAGTCGATGACGCCTTTCCCGGCCTGAGTTTCACCGAAGGGGATGTTGAAATCTTCAGCGAATTTTCTGAAGGTATCCCAGGCTTCACTGTAGCGTACACCGCCGCCGCAAATGAGCATAGGTTTCTTGCTTGCGGCAATCAGGTCCGCGGCGCGTTTCACCTGATCGGCGTTGATCCCGCGGCGATCCATATGCCAGACACGTTTCTGGAAGAAGTATTCCGGATAATCGTAGGCTTCACCTTCCACATCCTGCGGCATACAGACACAAACGGCACCGGTATCGGCCGGATCGGTCAGCACGCGCATAGCATGGATCATCGCAGTCATCACCTGTTCAGGACGATTGATGCGGTCCCAATAGCGGCAGACACCCTTGAAGGCTTCGTTCACCGTATAACCGTAGCCGTCATAGAATTCAGCCTGCTGCAGAACCGGGTCCGGCTGGCGGGTGGCGAAAGTATCACCCGGAAGGACCAGCAGCGGGATGCGGTTCGCGGAAGCTGTACCGCAGGCAGTGACCATGTTCATGGCACCGGGGCCGATAGATGATACGCAGGGGATGATCTTGCGGCGGTTATGCTGTTTGGCAAAACCGATCGCGACATGGGCCATACCCTGTTCGTTGTGGCCCTGATAGAACCGGAGGTTATGCCCGCCCTGTTCCAGTGCCTGACCGACACCGACTACGCAGCCGTGACCGAAAATTCCGATGATCCCGTCTACAAATTTTTCTTCTTTCCCGTCAAACATTACATACTGATTGTCCAGGAATTTGACGATAGCCTGAGCCATCGTTAACCGAATTCGATTGGTCATTCTTACAACCTCCGACTTTTATTTCATTATCTCCACGGCAGTTCTTCATTTTCCGAGCTGCCGTGGAGTTTTTTCAACGAATTAGAGACGCGCCAGGCGCCATCTTTAATTACCGATAATTATTTGATTTCGGAAAGCTTCACCGGGCGGTGTTCTTTCATGGACAGATTCGCTGCCTGGGCGATCTTAATCGGGGCAAGTCCATCCTGGATGCCGACCGGGACGTCGGTACCGTTCTGGATCGCTTTGATGAATTCGCGGACTTCATCGCCGAAGGACTGCATATAGCGTTCGAGGAAGAAGAACAGCGGCTTATCTTTCGTGACAGCGTCTTTTGTGCTGACAGTCACATTGGTTTCGGTGTCGTTTTCAGCAGCGGCAGCACCCTTGGTACCAAAAACTTCAACGCGCTGGTCATAACCGTAAACAGCCTGGCGGCAGTTATCGATGACACCGATGGCGCCGTTCGCGAATTTCAGGGTGATGATGGCTGTATCAATATCGCCGGCTTCACCGATAGCGGGATCAACAGTCACTGCACCGACAGCGTAAACTTCTTCAACAGGGCTGCCGGCCTGATAGGCGGCCATATCGAAATCATGGATGGTCATGTCCAGGAACATACCACCGGATGCGGCAGCATATTCAGCCGACGGCGGTTCCGGATCGCGGGAAGTGATCTTTACGATCTGGATCTCACCCAGGTCACCGTTCTTCGCCAGTTCATGGATCTTGCGGAAGTT
>DAIMGK010000344.1:0-2905 GCA_036723985.1 Flexilinea sp. | reverse complement strand
CGTTCCAGCCGACACTTTTTGTCGACCTTATGCTCAACCGGTTTTGATTTATGTATACTTCTGCTGGTTCTTATGCGGCATCATGGGCCTTTGAAAAAGGGTTTAAAGTGATTACTAATATTACTGAAACTCCTACACCAACAATGACACCCACTCCTATTGTTACTCCCACAGCGCCTGTGGAAACAACCGGAAAGTTGAAAGTATCAGAAGTAAAAACCACTCCAGGACGAGAAGTGGTAGTGGGAATCATCCTTATGGAAAATCCTGGGATTATCGCTTTGACAATGGGGTTCGACTATGACCGGACACGGCTGAGTTATGCCGGATATGAGGATTCCGGGTTGACAGACTGGATCGTAGCAGACGAAAGACTGTCATGGATTGGAAGCGGCAACAGCAGTTATAACGGAGAGATACTGAAATTGAAGTTTAGGGTTCTCGATACTGCAGCGGAAGGGGATGCTGAGATCAACCTGAACTGCAGGGAAGGTGATATGATCGATATGAGTGAGAACTCCTATATTCCTTTGATCGAAAACGGTAAAGTGACTGTCCTGAATTATATTCCCGGCGATATGACCGGAGATTCGAAGGTAAACGCCTTGGATCTGGTGAGACTGAAACGCTATCTGGGCGGAGAAAATGTTGTATTAATCGCGTCCGGCGATGTGACCAATGACGGAAAAATTAATGCGCTGGATCTGGTCCGTCTCAAACGGTACCTTGGCGGCGAAAATGTGATAATTTACTGATTCCCTGATGAGAAAGGACAAATCAAGCGATGAATAAGCGGAAAACCTTCTTTATTATATTATGTACGCTTTTATGCTTCTGTGCGTTCCGCAGCGTACAGTCTGAATATACTCCGACGCTCAGCCTTTCTTCAACAACTGCAGCGCGGGGGGACGAAGTGACCGTGTCACTCAGTATTTCCGATAATCCGGGAATTATGGCATTGACAATAGGAATTGCTTTTGATGATATCCGGCTGGAATTCGTTAGAGGAAATGATTCAGGGTTTACCGGATGGAGTGTAACATCAGGCAACGCAGCCTGGATCGGAAATAATGACAGCACTTTTAATGGCGAAATATTGACACTTACATATAAAGTAAAAGACGATGCCCCCGAAGGAGATGCTGTTGTTACAATTGTTTGTGGTGATGGCGACATGGCTGATTCGAGCGAAACTCCATATATTCCTGTCATCGAACCAGGTAAGATCACAGTCGAAATAATGTTGCCGACGGAAACAGCGACAGCGACGATGACGCCGACAGAAACAGAAACATTGACTCCGACCGTAACAATGACGTCACCACAATGACACCGACAATAACACCGACGGAAACAGCGACACCCACAATGACACCGACAATAACACCGACGGAAACGGCGACAGCAACAATGACGCCGACCAAGACAGCAACAGCGACGAAGACACCGACTGCGACGAAGACACCAACACCGACGAGAACGCCGACTGCGACAAAGACACCAAAAGCGACGAGAACGCCAACTGCGACGAGAACGCCAACTGCGACGAAGACACCGAAAGCGACGAGAACACCAACAGCGACGAAGACGCTGATGGTGACGAAGACGCCGGCGGTGACGGTGACGCCCGGACCGTATGTTGTGGATCAATTCAGTATCTGGATGCCGGATGACAGAGGCGACCTGCAGAATGTCACGGGGAAGACCGTAACGCTGGACATTGCGGCTGGTGAATCGGTATCGCTGACGGCTATGGCGCCGGATGATCCGGCTCCCCGGGTCACATGGAGCAGCAGCGCGAAAACGGTTGCGAATGTGAGTGATGAAGGTGTTGTGACGGGGATCAAAGCCGGAACGGCAACCATCACTGCGAAGAACGATATGACTGGGAAAAAGGCAACTGTAAAAATCAGCGTAGCAGCGTACCCGCAGCCCGGAAGCCTGGTGATCACCGGATCGGAAGAAGTGGCAGTGAAGAAATCAACTAAGCTGAGCGTATCCTTTGTCCAGGCAGTCCAGCCGAAGAATCAGAAAGTCACCTGGCAAAGCAGCAATAATGATGTGGCGAAGGTAAATTCTTCCGGGTCGGTAAACGGTGTCGCTGAGGGAAATGCCGTGATCAGCGCCTGTTCGGCGGAAAAACCCGAGGTGTGCGCGCAGCACATGATCCGGGTCAGGCCTGCTGCGGAACGGGTGGAAATTGTTGACGCGGAAGGCTCAAATTTCACGATCGATCTCGCCGGGATGAAAAACACCATTCAGCTGGAAGCGCGTGTCTATCCTGAGGGTGTATCCCAGGCAGTGAGCTGGAGCAGCAGTTCGGCTGCCATCGCCTCGGTGGATGAAAACGGGCTGGTGACAGCGAAAAAGAGCGGGACCGTGACCATCACAGCAAAGACCGCGGACGGATCCAATAAATCCGCCTCGGTCAAGATCAATATCGGGATCATGCCGCAGCCGGGCAGCCTGGTGATCAGCGGCGGCAGTGAAGTGGCGGAAAAGAAGACGCTGAAACTGACCGCTTCCTTTGTACAAAATCCGCTGCCGACGAATACCAGAGTCAGCTGGTCGAGCAGTGACAGCAGTGTGGCGAAGGTCAGCAGTACCGGCGTGGTGACCGGAGTATCCGGCGGCCAGGCGCTGATCAGCGTCTGTGCCGAGGCTGATTCCCGTGTCTGCGCCTCCGAATATATCAGTGTCATGCCGTCCGCCCGTGCGGTATATATTTCCGATGATGCAGGAAACAACTTTGCCATCGACCTGGCGGCAGGCAGCAATACCTGTCAATTAAGCGCGTGGGTCGAACCGGCGGAAGCCTCCCAGGCAGTGAGCTGGAGCAGCAGCTCAACTGCCATCGCCTCGGTGGATGAAAACGGGCTGGTGACAGCGAAAAAGAGCGGGACCG
>DAIMGK010000343.1:0-2918 GCA_036723985.1 Flexilinea sp. | reverse complement strand
TCGAAGAAATATTACCTGCTGGAACTGGAACTGATTATGGTAAATGAGGACGATCTTATTCTCGGATATGCTATGTTTTCAAGATTCCATATCGAGGGACGGTATGAAGATGAACTGCTGATCCTGACGCCGGTCGCTGTCCGGACGGAGTATCAGCGGCAGCATATCTCAAAGGAATTGATTGAATACGGTTTTAGGAGAGCTGTTGAACTCGGATACAAAGCGGTCCTTGTAGAAGGTAACCCCAAGAACTACAATCCGAGAGGATTCGTCACTTCAGCCGATCACGGGATTATAGCCGGACCGAATATTCATCTTCCGCATGTTTCATGCCTGATGATTAAAGAGTTGGTCAGAGGAGCACTGGATCACATTCATGGAGAAGTTGATTATTCGTTCTACAACACACTTCATGAGGGGTGACAGAAGATGGCATCAAGCAAGGAATATCTGGATTTTATCCTGGAACAGCTTTCTGGGTTGGAAGGAATCACTTTTAAGCCGATGATGGGAGAATACATCCTATATATGCATGACCGGATTTTTGGTGGGATCTATGACGACCGGTTTTTGGTCAAACCGACAAAATCGGCAGTTGCCATGATGCCGGACGCGGACCGGGAACTGCCTTATGAAGGAGCGAAAGAGATGCTGCTGGTGGATAACGTCGACAGCCGCGAGTTCCTTATGGAACTGCTGACCGCGATGTATGACGAATTGCCTATGCCCAAGCAGAAGAAAAAAGCATCAGGAGGACAGCATGCTGGATATTCTCAGGGATAAAAAAGTCATCTTCTTTGATGTGGGATATACGCTGGACGCACCCGCTTCCGGTGATTGGATGTTTACCAACAGGTTTCTGGAATTGGCCGGTGACAAATTGAAACAGAGAACTGAAACTGAGATCCAGCAGGCGCGGGAAGCAGGGCTGCGCTTTCTGAGTCAGAATCACGTTATTCAGACTGTCGAAGCTGAGATCCGGAACTTCTTTGATTACTACTCCATGATTTCCGATCGGCTGGATCTCGGTCTGTCTGAAAAAGAAAGGGATCAGATTGCCCGGGACCGTGCCTGCAACATGAAAAACTATATTCCGTACCCCGGAATCGTGGAAGTGCTGAGCACACTCAGTACAACGCATAAGCTCGGGATCATCTCCGATACCTGGCCAAGTATTATGCCGCAGTTGGAGTATATCGGTGTTTCACAGTATCTGTCGTTCTGCACGTTCAGCTGTTTTGTGGGTGTGTTCAAACCTGATAAACGGATTTACCTCGACGCACTGAATAAATGCGGCGTTTCTGCTGAGGAAACCGTATTTATCGATGATGCCGTCGGTAACCTGGACGGCGCGACGGCATTGGGGATTACACCGATCCTGATCGCGGCCAATCCGGCTTCGAACGTGGAAACGAAGTATACGAAGATTCGGGATCTGAGGGAGCTGATTCGGTGAAAACAGCGCGGAACGGGGGTAGTTTGATGGAAATCTGGGATCTGTATGATGAGCAGGGAAACAAAACCGGGGAAACCTGGGAACGCTCCCGAGCAAAGGAGATTCCCGAAGGCAGGTACCATATTGTCTGTGATATTCTGATCCGCCATCAGGACGGGAGTTTTCTCCTGACACTTCGGGATTTGCGAAAAGAAATGTATCCTGGCTGTTGGGAGGCCAGCGCAGGCGGATCCGCCCTGGCCGGGGAGACGCCGGAAGATTGTGCCCGGAGAGAGATGCTGGAAGAAACAGGACTGAAAGCTGAAAAGCTTGAACTGATCAGCGTCAGTTACAGACCTCAGTCCCATTCCGTGCTTTACGCCTGGCTGAGTGTCGTGAACTGTCAGAAAGAAGCGGTCCGGCTTCAGGAGGGAGAGACCGTGGATTACCGGTGGATGGCTCCGGACTCATTTCTCAGTCTCATCAGTGAAGAACCGATTCTGAAAATACAATACCCGCGGTACAAACCGTACCTTGACCAGCTGAAGGAGAATTGCCGTATGGAACACGGGAAATACATGAAACGCTGCTATGAACTGGCCATCCAGGCCGGAAAGAAAGGCTTTGACACCTTCGGCGCCGTACTCGTCCATAACGGAAAGATTCTGGAAGAAGCTGAGAACACTGCAGACTGGGAAAAGGGTATCTTTGGCCATGCGGAATTCAATCTGGTTCACAAATGCGCGAACCGATATCCGGATACTGTGCTGAAGGAGTCCGTGCTCTATACCAGCTGCGCACCATGCGAACGCTGCCTTTGCGCCATTGCATCACTCGGCGTCGAAAACATCGTCTTCGGTGTGTCCTATGAAGCGTTTTCAAAGCTGACGCCAAACGATGCGGTCCCGGTGGACAGGGAGGGCCTGCTCGAAAAGCTTGGTATCCGGATGAAACTGACCGGGCCAGTTCTTGAAGAAGAAGGCATGCATGTATTTGAATGGTGGGGCGGCGAATACCATCCCTTAGAAGAATTAATCGCTGAAATGGATGAAGTCAAAAAGAACAACCGGTAGATCTGTAGTTTGAGAGGTATATTGATGGACATTGAATTCAGGAAAGCTGAAATAGCGGATGCAGAATTGCTGATAGATATCTATAACGCTGCGTTTTACAGCGATTATCTGAAATACGGCGAATGCCCTGCATATGGAACAACCAAAGAGATGATGGAGCAGTCCATCATTGATTATCCAAAGCATCTGATCATTTTTGACGGCAAGCCGGTCGGCTCTGTTTCATGCAAAAAGATGGATGACGGAACCTATAAAGTCGGATGTTTGTGTGTCATTCCGGAGTTTCAGGGCAAAGGGATCGGAACAGCTGCCATGGAATTCGCAAAATCATATTATGAGGACTGGAAAAAATTCACCCTGGTCACCCCGGTGGATAAAAACGAAAACGTGAAGTTTTATACAGAAAAATG
>DAIMGK010000342.1:0-2920 GCA_036723985.1 Flexilinea sp. | reverse complement strand
GGTTCCATTTATCGTGGTGCCTCTATAGGCATGTTGGATTAATCAGCGTTTCCCTTACTTAAAACTGACAGTTAAATTTTCGGCATAATTGTCAAAAATAATTCGATCCCTGATATTTTACAAATACTATATCAAACGGTCTTTTGCGAAAGTAAAAATAGGGGTGCCGGGGGCCACGCGTGAGCTTGCTCAGCGCGTGGCCCCCGGCTAATAAACATCAGGCGCGGAAAGAACCCCGGCAGGCACAAATCATCCCGCTCCGCGCCTCTGCGAAGCACGGCATCCCGCAGGCATTTTACCTGGGCTGTCAAGGCTGTTTGTTTCTGCAGTTTATAACCCGTTTTTTTCTCGCAAATTTCAATTACCTTATTTATTATTTATCATTTTGGCTATATCCTCAATGTCATCCAGGGATATTTCGCCAAGGTCGATCACCTGCTTCGGATGATAAGTGATCTCATAATCCGAAATATCGAAAATAGAATCATCAAAATCTTTGTTGAAATCATAAATTGTGAAAAGCAAATCACCTTTGCCCATTCCCGCGGGAGATACCCCATAATACGTTTCTTCCAAACAATAGACGAGATTCCCATCCTGATCAAAATAAAAGGCGGTTTCCGGTCCGTAACTGTCTTCGGAGAATACCTCAGTAAGATATGTTTCATTTTCCATCATTCGAGGTATCGTCAAATAATCATTGCGGTAGGCATAACTCAGGATCCGATGATAAAGGTTTCTTGATTCATTGATAGCCCCGTCGAATTCAAAGAACCAGTAATCATCATCCCAGCTTTCACCTGTTTTGGTTTCCGGAGAAAGTGTGTATTTCATTTTGTCTTTATACATTGTGACCTCGACGCCATTTGCTTCATTTTCATCAACAATATATGTGACGTTCCCGGCACGATATACATCTCGTTTTAACCACCAGCCTTTTGTAAGTTTTTCAACCTTATAATTCATATGTAATCTGAAATGTCCGCTTTCATCGATCAGGTTTTCCAGTGCCTGCGTCAGGAGGGATTTTATCTCCGGTTCACCGGGATATTGGAAGCGAAAATTATGCGTATCGACCCATAATGCACCGTAAGAATTCTTTTCTACCGTAAAAACAAGCTGACGGTATATATCTCTGAATGCCGACTCTCCAATATACGTGACTGTTCCCGGCAAATTGATTTCCCGCAAATAATCACTGTATTTAAAAGCCGCTTTTTCAATGGAGATCAATCCATCCGGAAGAAAAACGGAGTGCAGGGACTTACATTGATCAAATCCCCGTTTTCCGATAGTCGTGACGCCTTCCGGAATAATTATTTCCTGCAAAAACATGTTGTAATAAAAAGCTCCGTCACCGATAGCTTTTGTACCCTCAGGCACAGTATACGTTTCCGCATCCAATGCGAAAGGATAGGATATGAGTGTTCCGCTTTCGCTGAAAAGGATACCGTCCCGGGAATAAAAATTCCTGTTTTCCGGAGAAACGGATATTTCCTTCAGATCCGTACAGAATATGAAGGGATTATGTGAAATTTCGGCAAGGCTTTCCGGCAGAAATATCGAAACCAGTTTACTGCCGGAGAAAGTCTGAAATCCGATCGAAGTAATACCTTCCGGGATCTTGTATTCGGTCTCCTGTCTGCCGGCAGGATAAGTGATCGTTCCACCTGTAACTTTATTGAACAGCATATTTTCAGTCACAGCAAAAACAGGGTTGTCAGGTGATACACGGATCTCATTCAGGCGCAAACATCCCAAAAAGGGATTGTTCTGAACGACATCCGCGTATTTGGCAAAAATATCCGACATCTCTTTTACAAATTCCGGCGCAAGAATTTCAGGCCTGTCAACTACCGGGATGTATGTGCCCTTTGACTGGAGTTTATCCAGGTAATCATAATCCCCGATCTCGATAAGGTTCTCCGGAATTTCGACAGAGGTTATTTCTTCATTGAAAAGGAAAGTGTCAAATCCAAGCGTTGATACAGGATAACCATCCAGGAAATCGGGGATCCGGACATCTTTTCCCGTCCCTGTATAAGCGGTTATCATGACAGTCTGGTCATCCAGAATTTCATAAGACCAGTCAGAACTTTGATCATCGTCTGCTGCACACGATCCGTAAAAAACCAAAAGAATAGATACGATCCAAATAAGAATTATTTTTTTCATGAGATTCCCTCCTTTATTTTTATCATAACAGGATATCAGATAATTTTCCCGTTTTTTTCAGATGTAGTGCTTCGGACCGTCACCGAAGAGGCAACCCCGGGTAAGAGCAGTCCCTTGGGGCATGATGAATTAGTAAAACGATTCGATAAGGCTCAATTATGTGCAGTGTTTCTGAATTATGTTTTGGCAGAATTTTCACTTTTTTGCATATATTATTCCTGCTATAAGAGCTCAGTTTGTGCGGGATAGTTTTCTTTGCAAGGTGCGGGAGCATGTGTTCGTGTGTTTGCAAATGCGAGACCCCTAAAGAATCGCCGCGCTTAATTATGACTTGTTTCCCGAGCTTTGCCCCGCACTTGATTTCCGGTCGCTAACCTGTTCCGTTAGAAGCGGACTTCGTCCGGTCAGATTCGGAAGAGGTGCTGCGCCCCCCTACTCCCGCTTAATTGGGATCAGGCTCTTTATAAGACTCACACACTTTCGTGTAGGCCGCCTTTTTTCCACTGTTCATTTCTCATTGTCGATACTCCCGCATCATTTTCGGGAATACTCATCTGACCTTCATCGGAATACAATATTCCTGTGAAATCTTATTTCCCTGATATTTGTCATATTATTTTAGAAATATATTGCTATAATCTTGACAGAACAAATTTTCCGTGATAATATAGAACAAGTTTCAGGGAGATGGTCCCGTGACTCAACAAATCAGGAAAGAAAGGAGGTACGTGCGGAATGGAAGAAT
>DAIMGK010000341.1:0-2958 GCA_036723985.1 Flexilinea sp. | reverse complement strand
GAAGCAAACCGTCCGGCATATAGGAGGCATATATAAACTGAGCTCTTACGGCAGCGCAAAGCGCTGACTGCCGTCAGCTGCCGCTCAGCAGCGAACGACCTGCAAACCCTAAACTTCATTCACCGAAGTGATCCCAAGCAATGTTTTCATCGCACCATTGTGGTCATTATCGTCTTCCGTGACGTGGTTTGCCCGCTGCCGGATATCAAGCGGCGCGTTTTTCATCGCATAGCTGTTTTCGGTAAGTTCAAACATCGGGATATCGTTCGAACTGTCACCGAAAACGGCGGTTTCATCATTGCCGATATTCAGATATTTTTGGAAGAACCGGACTGCGGAGGCTTTGTTGGAATCCTTTTCCGTGATGCCGATCCATCCGTAACCGGATTCATGAATATCACTGAGTGCACGTAATTCTTCAAAAACGGGTGAAGAGACCATTTGCTTTGCCGCTTCAATGCCGTCCCGGCAGAGCAAATGAATTTTACAGATCTTCGCGTCCCCTGTCATGTCTCTCGGCGCCTCCGGCATAAACCGTCCCATGCCCCATGCGTTAAAGCGGCGGTAATGCTCAGCCGACACGTATGTATCTTCCAGTCCGGAACAGATCACGGCAACATCATCGCGTTCGGCGGCGATCGCGCAGACCCGGGCGATCAGTTCAGCAGGGACATAGCGGGCATGCAAAAGCTGCTTTCCCCGGAAAAAGATGTTTCCGTCCTCCCCGCTGATGAGCAGGTCCACATCACGGTCAAACATTTCAAACAGAAACTGCACAGGCCTTGCGCTGGCGATCGCGGCGCTGACACCGCGGCTGTGAAGCGTTTCCACATCCTGATAAAATGTTTCCGGCAGTCTGCCTTCACTTGTCAGAAGTGTTCCGTCCAGATCAAACACACCAAGCTTAATCATGATAGAGCTCCTCCAACGGAAATGTATCGAACCGCATCTCATAAGGAGTCTTAATTGTGCCGGTGATTCCCAGACCGCCCATGATCTCCAGAATCGCCGGAGCAATACTGTTCTCACAGCCGATTTCCTCGATCCAGAAATGCTGCAGACCCTTCCACTCGCAAACACTCGCGATGATCGGGATCCTCGTTACAGTTCCCGCTGCACTGAAATCTTCTATATATTTGTCAAGCATGGATCCCGCTTCCATATGTCCCAGATAGGAAATAAAATAGGTGGATCTGCGGGCGGACGCGCGTCTTTCTTCATCCAGCCTTTTCTGATCCAGAATGTAATGGTCGGTATCCTCTATCATACGGTCTGTCAGTTCCTTCCGTGCGGCAATGGACCTGTCTATGGTTCCTTTTGCCAATTCAATATCCATGCGTGCACGCTGGACCGTCAGCTGCATGTCCATATCCATATCCCGTTCATCGGGATGCAGAACAGTCAGAAATGACTGGGAGAAGTTTTTGGTGTTCTTGAATTAAACAAATTGCGGCAATTAAAAGAACCCGCGCCGGTCAGCAGCTTATCTTCTCCTTTGTAAGTTTTTGCTACAGCATTTCCGATCAGCCACGTAAGGAGAGAAAAGACGGATGATTCGGCTCTCTTTGTTATTTTCAGAAAATCGGAAATCGAAAAGAACAGCTCATGAACTGTGACAGGTTCCCCTCTTCTGTAAATCATCCGGTTTGGAATTTCCAGCTCATTCTTCCATTTATTCTTCATGCTGAACCCGTGCGAATCCATGCTCCCGTACAGGGTATAGGGATCACGAATATCATCCGGATCCACGGCCAGGAGCTTCTTTATCTCTTCCGGGCGGCCATCCGCGATATCATAGTAGAAGCAGAGAATGCATTTCAGGAATTCATTCCCTCCGAAAAAATCTGTCAGCGTATGATGCATGGAAAGCAGGATCCTGTTCTCCGCGTAATATACGCGGAACAGATATCCGCCGCTTTCACTGCCAAAGAAATGCTGTTTGCCATCATAGGGGTAGACCTCAGCTTCACCGGAGTTGAATTGATAGACCGGTCTCCGGTCCGTATCGGCAAGTGCCAGTTTTACCCGAAAGGTCCAAAAAACGTCCAATGCTCTGTTCACCGCATCCCGGAGTTTTTCCCTGTCGATCACTTCCCTTGTGCTGTATTCGATCAGGAATGCGGGAGACTGCTCCTTTATACCGGTGAAGAGCTGTACCACACCACCTGCGTCGATTGGATAGTTCTCAGGATAATGTTCGTTCTTTTATATCATTGCATTTCCTCATTTCTTTGTGGGTCACGCTTTCGCGGCTGTCCCTTTATCGTACTGTCCCGACAAGATGATCAGATGCGGACTGTCCCGCCATGTGTCTTCAGAATAGATCTTCTTTGATATCCGGGCTCTCAGACGGCAGCCGTAAAATCAGATTTTCCGGTTGAGTGGTTTTGAATATTTTCTGTCTTTCCCATTCGCTGCCGCAGCCTGTATCCCCGATATTTTCCCCTGATCTCCCGGAATCAAAAAGTCTGTATCTATTTTACCCTGTTTTTCTTGATCCTGCCCTTGCCGGGCTGTACCCGAAGGGGACTGTACCCTCGGACACGAAAACCCAGCCCGGGGAGAAATTACGCTGAGAGGGAAAACACCTGGGGCTGTACCTTCAGGTACGATATCCGGATTAACAGGATCGCCCGCTGCTCAAAGATATGGTTTCCGTGTCCGGCGTGACTTACATTGGTCACAGTCGGGGGCGGTTTCGCCTGACTCGTTTGTGAGTCAGTGGGCGAAGTTCCTGCACTGCATTTACAGATCGAAGCCCGCACCTCGTACAGTGCATGTCCCCACTAACGTCTGCCGTCAATCTGCAGTCTATTCTCTCTGCCGATCATCACTTTCGCTGATATGCGGCTTTTGAACCATTCTCTGCCTCCCCTTTTTTTATCCCGGCAGACGATAGTGGGGTCTGTTCTGCTGACTCAGCAGGCTGAGTCAGTCAAAACCGACCCCGGCCATTGC
>DAIMGK010000340.1:747-3004 GCA_036723985.1 Flexilinea sp. | reverse complement strand
AAGGGCGGCGATGTATATGATTTTCTGGGATATCTCCAGTACGGAGATGCCTGGAACCACAACAACAGCGAAATGTTCCTGAGCATAAAGCGGAACACTGAAACCGACGTCTATCAGAAAGTCAGGGTGACCAGGGACACGGATGATCCTGACACAGATCTGTCCGAAAATACGAAAAAGGCGTTTCTGTGGGCCGCCAAAGCATACCATCAGGCGCTGATCTCGGAAAAGGACTCCGGTGCGGACGCGGCAAGGGATTATCTTTACGGCCGGGGCATTACCGATAAGACCATAAGGAAACTGAAGATCGGATACGCGGGGATCAGCGAACTCCACAAAAAGGGGCTGATGCTTCCGCCTGAGAGAAGATCTTCTTTCATCGAGATCATGAAGGAAACAGGTTTTATCCGGTACGGCAGGGAGTATTTTTCGAACAGGATCATCTTTCCGAACGTGACGAAAAATGGTGAGGTCCTCAATTTTACCGGAAGAGCTTTATCCCAAAACGGGCAAAGGTATCTGAACCTTCCGAATATACGGAAAAAACTGTATCTGCTCGAGCTGGCTGATCCTGAGAAGGAGCTTTACCTTACCGAATCGGTTACAGACGCGGTATCCCTGCATCAGCTGGGTTATTCTGCCGCGGCCGCAAACGGGACAGCCATGTCCAAAAAAATGAAGCAGTCGCTGGAGCCGTTCAGAAAAATCATTATTGTTCCCCAAAATGATCTGGCATCCATGGAAGCGGCCTGCAAATGGTGTGAATCTATTCCGCGCTGCAGAATTATGCTGCCGGAATATATTGACGGAGAGGAAAAGGATGTCAACGATATTCTCCGTCTGGAAGGAGAGCATGCGTGCGGATCAAAACTCTGTGCCGCTGCAGATAATCTCATGGACTGTTCATCCTATGCGGAAACAGTCCGGGATAAATTAATTGCCAAGGAGTGAAAATGAAAATCAACATTGAAAAAGCGATCGAATCGTTCCGGATCAATTTCAGCCTCATCAGGAGAGACGGCGCAGACGAACTTCTCAAATGGATTGAGTCAGAGACTGATTTCTATACCGCTCCCGCTTCCGCCGCGAATCATCTTGCCTGCGGAAGCGGTCTTCTTGTACACAGCCTGAATGTCAGGAACAACCTGGACCTGCTGAATCACAGGCTGAATCTCGGCTTCAGCGATGAAACCGTATCGGTCTGCGGGCTGCTGCATGACCTGACAAAGGTGAATTTTTACATCCCAATTCAGAAACGCCGGATCAATACTGAAACCGGCAAATGGGAAACCTACAATGGTTACGCTTATGACGATAAATTTCCTTTCGGTCATGGAGAGAAAAGCGTCTGGTATATCACTCAATTCATGAAGCTGACTGATGAGGAAGCCCAGGCCATAAACTGGCACATGGGTGCCTTCGATGACCGTGTAAAAGGCGGAAGCCGTTCCTACAATGAAGCGGTCGGGAGATATCCGCTGGTGTTCTGGCTTCATACCGCGGACCAGAAGGCAAGCGGCATTGATGAAAGGGGGGTGGAAAACGGTTAGTTCCAGCCCCTTTTTTTCAATATGAGCCAAAATGACCGCGGTCATTTGGAAAGTCTTGGAGGAAAAGGAATGAATAGCATATCAGGAAAAATTCCGGAAAGTGAAGTACCGGAATTTGTCGGTCAGGTCAAAGACATATTCAATGATTTTCTTGCTGAACATGGTGTTGAGCGCGATGATCTTGGAAATCATGAGCCTGCTGATCCGTTGGATGAGGATGATCATGATTATAGTGTTGTGATTTATGGGAGCCAGTATGACGAGATTGCTGGCAGTGTCAAATCAATGCTGGAAAACTGGGACCTAATTGAATAATCCCTTACCCAGTACAAAAAACGCAAGCCGTCTCAGCCCGAGGCGGCTTTTTTTCTTATTCAGGAGAATAAACATGTGCAGTTTTATTGAACAGCTGGTGTCAGTCCTTTCGGGAATGAACAAAAATGAACAGATCGATGTCCTCTGCAGCCTTATCAACGGGCAGGATCTGGAAGCTCAGATCAACGGAGCAGTTTTCAATATTGTCATACGGGGCCTGGCGGTTTTTTCAACAAAGGCTCTGCTTGCCGAAATCGGGATTTCTGAAGATGATCCCCGTTCCCAGTGTTATGAAACAACCAGCGGCTATCTGATCGACAAGAAATTCATTCTTGAATTGAGGCGGATCTCAGCCAAGAAGGATACCATTGCGAGGAATGCGGGAGGTATAC
>DAIMGK010000340.1:0-737 GCA_036723985.1 Flexilinea sp. | reverse complement strand
GATAACATCAAAGGCTTACCTATCGCTATCCAACGAAGGCCTCGCGGAGTTCGCGCAGAAAATCCGGGATCTGCAGAACGAGTACAGCAACGTCGTTGAGGAAATCTATCAGGATTACTGGAGCATCCGCAGCATTTCGGCATCAAACATTCAGAAAGCGGCTGAAAAAACCTGGCAGGATTACGATGCCAGGAAACCCGGTTCCATGAATATTTCACAGGCGGATTATGTTTCCTCTGCCGTCAACGCGTTCAATGAGAAATTCATCCGCAGGGACCAGCTTCACGAGAAGATCCGTATAGATGTCTTCCTTCAGGAAAAGGACTACCATCCGGTTGTCATGAATATTGCCGAACAGATGAGACAGAACGCGTCAAGGCAGCGGATCAACGGCAGTCCGCAGCAGCTGAATCTTCTCGGCGATCCTGACATTCCGGATATCGGGGAGATCAAAAGCGGTTTCCAGCGCGAATCCAGAATGGGGACCGTTGACGCGGTGAACGCTGAAATCGAAATGCGGCTCGGAGACCTTGCCAAAACCCTGGAGGACGCGACAGCAGGCGATTCCGCGAAGGGACCGGTGTATAAGAAGCTGCGGAATCAGCTGAACATCGTCAAAAAGCATAAGGGGACCAGGGGATCGGTTGACAGGGTTATTTCCCACCTGGATAGGATTCTTGATTCCGGATGTGTGATCACTCAGCGGGATGTCAATGTGATGAACCGTCTGGTCTCTG
>DAIMGK010000339.1:0-3022 GCA_036723985.1 Flexilinea sp. | reverse complement strand
GGCAGGCGTATTTCGTCGGCGAAAGCGGTGCCGCTGATCATAAATATCAGCATAAGCACCAGCATAATTGCCGGCATGACTTTGATGTTTTTCTTCATAATCTTTACCTCTCTATCTTTTTTTCCTGCTGCTAATGAGCAGTTCATGACCAACTGTCTCCCAAAACACTAAATAAAACTACTGATCAGGCAGATGTTCTTGATCAATAATTTTATTCCCTATTATTATAATTGATGATTTATGATTGTCAAGAAAAAACGGGTCTGATTTTGAAATAAAATTGAAAAAATGTGAAAAAATGAAAAAAAATCTTTGCATGTGGGGAATGGTAATTATTACCGTTTTTGCGGTATCCTGATAAACGGACCCATTGCCATGCAGGCTGCTGACCGCTGCTGTTTACAGGATATCCCCGTTCATTCTGCTGTACTGTCCGGCCGTTCTTTGTAAAGCCGTATGAAGCATAAGACAGAACACCTTTATAATTTTTTCCGCGGGACTATTTCTTCAGCCGGGCGTACTGTATATTCCGGCAGCGGCGGGCAGACACTTCAGCTCCGATAATGCTTTGATCTGACGGAACAGATATAAAAAACAATAAGCCGCGGTACCGCGGCTTATTGCCGTTGGCAGGACAACCTGATCGGTTATCCGTGCCTTGTAATATCGGAAAACGGAGTGTTATCTCTTAAACAGCTGGTAACTGCTGTTTTCAGGATATCCCTGCACATGTTCTTTTTGATCCCCTTGGTCACCAAAATTGTATTGGATCACAAAATTATATGTATATTGGTAAAGTTCCTGCTGCGTGACATATCCGTCGGAATCTTCATCCGCGGGCATGATCCCGGAAGAGCCGATACCGGACCGGATCCCCTGCGAGAAATAGCTTCCCAGGGATAAGGATGTCCAGCCAAGCTCCCTGTGTGCCGCGGAAGTGAGGACATAGAATTTATTGCTCACCCGCAATTCCCCTGTCAGATCCGACACTTCCGATATTTCTTCGTCAGCATCCGCGAAGGCTTGTAAAACGACCCTGTTAAACATCTCCGGGTCAAAATCTTCCTGACCGCTGTCTTCAGATACACTTGCATCATAGATCCCGGCTCCGGAACCGCAGGTATCGATCCACACGATCACCTTGCCTTTGATCGTTTTCAATTTATTGGCCAGCTCCTGTAAGAGCAAAAGGTCCGTGGTGTCATAACATGTGTAATTTTCACAATATCTGCGGTCGTCAGTGGTCCTGACAGTTGCGATGGCGCCGGCCATTGCACCATCGATGCTGGCAATTCCGTGTGAGTTGATGAAAAACAACGAAACATCATTATCCTTGGCGGCGCCTAATGTAGAGGAGATCGTTGAGAGGATTTCCTCCGGGCTGAGTCCGTCATATTCATTGCTGCCGCCGTAGACCGTGAAACGTCCTCCTGTTGGACCGGTAACGGTCTCCAGCATCCTGCTCAAGTTGCGGACAGCTGTCGGATTTCCGGTCAATTGTGTCGATCCATCCGTAAAGTATGTTTCTGAGATAAATAGCGCACGGTATACGGGGGCATCGGATTCCTGGACATACAGAACTGCTTCATTACTCACGGAAACGAGCCCATCCCCGTCTGTAACGACACAGCGGAATTTTGTATTGTCCTGGGAGAGCTGCGCGGTGAAGTTTAATGCCCTTGTTCTGTTTCCGGTCCGGGTTGAGTTCTGCCAGGTTGAGCTTCCGCTTGCCAATTCCTGCCACTGATATGAGAGCGTCCCGTTTCCGGTGGCTGTTACAGAGAAGGAAACGTTATCGCCGGAAATCGCTGTAACATTTGAAGGCTGCTGTGTGAAACTCGGCCCTTCCGCAGAACTCAATATCAAGGAAATTGTACCGGTCCTGTCGCCGCTGTAGTAACAGACTCCGTAGTAATAGACGGTATTTGCCGTGAGTTCATAGGTTACATTGAAATTACTTCCGTCGGTGTCATCGTTGTATGCAAGCTGGGTCATGGACTCGTCAAACAGGTAACCCTTTGTGTCATCAGTTCCGGTGGATATCAGCGTATATTCCCCGGATACAGGAGGGATGAAGCGGAATTTGGCAATCTGACCGCCGGAAGAAATCACAGCGGAGTTCGTTCCCATCTGCATGGTTCCCTGAACATAGTAGAATATTGCCATGTTGCTGTAGGTGGTCTCTGTTCCGCAGGAATTCGTAACCGCACAGCGGAAGAAATAATTATTATATTCCTCCGAAGCTGTAAAAGTGAGTGTGGGTGTATTGCTGACGCTCGCTGGTGGTTCCATCCAGTTATTTAATACATCAGGTACGGGCATTTCCCCGTTAACCTCAAATGGCTGTGCGTCGTGATCCCTTAACATACCGGGCGGGAGCATCCCCCATTGATAAGATCCGATGTCTCCGGAAGCTGTAACACTGAAATGAACCGTTTCATTATTCAGCGCTGCCACATTGGACGGCTGAGACGTGATAGTAACTGAACCGCAGTTGTCGGCACTAAGGACAAAGGAAATGGTCCCGGTCGTACTTGATTGGTTGTAGTATCTCACATCATAGAAGTAAACATCACCGGCGGTCAGATCGTATGACAATCTGAAGTTCCGGTCACCCATGCCGTCATCATCAGAGGCGATCTGGGTTCCCGAAGCATTCATGAGGTGTACATAGGTGTCAACGTCGCCGGTGGAGCTTATTATATAAGATCCCGATTCTGACGGGACAAAGCAGAACCTGACACGTTCACCGGCGTAGGTGACATCCGCGGTGTGGCTGCCTAAGCCGATAGCCGTGACTATTTGCAGTACTTCCACGCCGTCTGATACATGGACCTGTACACCCTCCGCCAGCCTGAAGTTCAGTTCGCCGCTGTAAAAACTGCTGTCAGGAAGTTCTGTGAAAGCATTGGTATCCGGTACGGAAAGGAGACCCGAGTCGTAGGTAGCGATTTCTTCTGAAATCATAAGTGTGCCGCGGTTGATCACCGTGCCGTAAATAGCAAGATCTGTTCCCTCCAGC
>DAIMGK010000338.1:0-3034 GCA_036723985.1 Flexilinea sp. | reverse complement strand
GGCTCCGCTCCGAAAGTGACCTTGCAGACAGATAACTTTCCGGAGCGTATCCGTTCAAATACACCTACCCAGAACGGATCTTCGAAAAATACGGTCAGTCTTCCTTCCATGGGTCGATTTTTATTGTTTTGTTTTTCATCGAGATCTTTCCGACCTGATATCCGTATGCCGCGAGTTCCTTTTTGTAAGTCAGAAAAGAATGGTCGATGGGGAAACCGCAGATCTGCTGTACTTCGTCAAAGGTCAGTTCTGAGACGGCATTTTCCCGTATATAATTCCACAATTTTTCATATTTACTCATAAAATATTTTGTTTATCTCCGCAAAATACTTCTCTGATCCACTCGTCCAGGAAACGCATCTGTTCCTCTGTATGGAACCAGTGTTCGCCGTTTTCCATAATGGTAAGGTTCGCGTTGTGTTTTTTTGCAAAGCTGCTGATCGTCTCGAAAGATGTCAGGTTGTCTTTGCTTCCGTACAGGATCCGGGTGGGGATATCCCAGCGGATGGGGTGGTCCCTGACATAGCAGAGATAATCCCATGACAGATCCTCTCCGAATTCGGTGTGGATCGTGCCTTTGGAGCGCAGCTCCGCTTCGCTCACGTTCGCCCAGATCATCATATCCCCGATGAGCTTCTCCATATCGACAATGGGGGATATAAAGTAGGCGTTCCGGATCAGCCCGCTGAGGCCCGCGTTCATACTGAAGAAAGCGCCGATACTGTTGGCGATCAGTGACACGTTATCATGATCTGTATGCAATTTTTCGACTGCCGTGCGGATCTCTTTTCCGGTCTCCCATGGCGTAAAAGTCCGATAATCCAGCCCAATCACTTCATGATCGGGAAACAGCGCCTTGTAATGTTCGCTTTCCGCCGCGCTTCCGCCCTTTCCATGTATATAAACTACCGTATTCATTTTTATCTCCAGAACCGGTCCTCTCTGCTCTTTCAAACCCCTGTACCGGTTTTCCTTCCTTTTTTGTACAAATATTACGATATATTTGTCAAAATATACACTTAAAAGTTCATCCGTAAGACTGCTTTACGCTGGCCACCGACCACATTTTTCATCCTGACTCCTTTATTCCCCCGCTTTTCTGACGGCCGCCGGTAAGACACGCTCTTCAATAAACCTGACCCGGTCAAAGATCCTCGGTTTGAACGTTCCGGTGATCCCGACAGAGATCCGGTTTTCCGGATTCGCGTAGATAATGTTGCCTCCGTCGCCGATGGCGGCATAAACGGGACGTTCCGGATGCGGCCTGTACCACAGATAGCCGTAACTCATATTGTCGAAGTCTTCCCCCAGAGTGATGAGCGGTGCGGTCATCTCACTGATCCAACTGCCGGAAATTACGTTATTTTCTTCGTAAATCCCGTTGTTCAGCGCCATCATCCCGATCTTCGCCAGGTCCATCGCTGAGAGCGTTAGGCCCCAGCCTGCGGTGACAGTACCCTGTGGATCGGCGTACCATTCAGGCTTGCGCGGGTTTTTATTCATGAGGAAATCAAACTGATCCTCTTTCGAACTGTCCCCATGGCTCTTATGCTCCGGGATCCCGAGCGGCGCGAATAAATACGCGTTCGCGAAATCGATGCATTTCATTCCCGACGCGTTTTCGATGACGCCTGCCAGGATCTGTATGCCCAGAGTAGCGTATTTGAATTCTCCCGTGCTCCCGGAACGTCCGCCCAGCAGGTCCAGCGCGGCTTTGGTCCAGTCATCGGAGGTGCATACCTTCGTCCACGGCTCAGATTTATACTTGTATGGAGCCGTCATGGTGAGGAGATGGCGGAGCGTGACATCATAGATCGTCTTTTCTCCCCGCTTCACGGTGTAATCGGGAAAGAAATCAAGAACTTTCTGTTCAACGCTACGGATGAATCCCTGATCGATGGCGATCCCGGTAAGCAGCGCCATGACGCCCTTTGTGACAGACATCACGTTGTAAGCATCATCTGTCTTACAGCCGTGCCAGCAATCGTCCAGAATGCACTTTCCATCCTGAAATACGCAGATTTGGCGGATGTTGCTTTCGTTTCCCGTGCTCTCTGCCACAAACTGATGAAGTTCCGGACTGATCATTGTTGATCCTTTCGCTGACACAGGTTCTATGCTTTCAGATTCCCGAGGGCTTCCGGGTTGTTTTTGATGATCATCGCGGCTTTTTCACATGATTCCAGTTCTTTGCAGCTGCCGCAGGTCTCATAATTTTTACTCATGGCGCATTGCCTGATCGGGCAGAGCGACTCGCAGAAGGGCGTTTTCGGCCCCTCGATTCGGCATCCGGTGCAGTTGATCATAGCGGGCGTTATTTCCACGCCGTTCAGTTCCGACCAGAGCTTTGAAACCTTTTTCCGCAGTTCATTGTCATCGTTGATCGTTGCAAGCCGCGCTTCGCATTTTTCACAATCCAGTCCGCAATAAGCGATAAAGTTATTCATTTCATTATTCTCCTGTAATTTCATTATTTCGAGTCAAGGGGACGTTTTTCGTTGACTCGCAGCTGCCGCCAGATATCGGTAAGATCGTGAAACCCATCGCACACATAGTGCGGGTCAACAGAACCGTCTTCACCGACTCTCTTTCAGGTACCAGCATCCCGCTGCCAGCGAAAAGACGCATAATGCCACCGAGACCGGGATCTGGTATTTATCAAATGCCTGCTCATTGGCAAATACACTCAGCGCGTTGAACAGCGAGTGTGCGGCTATGCAGGGGAACAGGCTTTTCCCCCTCAGCAGGACAGATACGAAAAGAAATCCGATAGAGACCGCGTAAAATACCTGGCAGATGTTCTCGAGCAGTTCCGTTTCACTGCCGTTGAACAGGTTGATGATATGCCCGACACCGAAGAGAACGCTGGTCAGGATGACCGCGGAAGAGAGATTCCTTTTGGCCATTGCCCAGAACAGGAATCCCCGGAACAACATTTCTTCCGCGATCCCGGTGGCGATCATGGCAAAGAAATAAATAAAGCCCGGAAGGAAGGGGCGGCTGAAAACGATCCCGAACCAGATGTTCACGGTCG
>DAIMGK010000337.1:2343-3107 GCA_036723985.1 Flexilinea sp. | reverse complement strand
ACAGTTCGCGGTGTCCCGGGTCCGGGACACCGTGAACCGTCCCCGTTGTCCCATAGATATGGCAGAACCGACCCGGGTTGCAGAAATCGCTGAAATCAATCACAAATTTGTCAAATACTCTTGACGAAAAAAACAGGAAGGATTATAAATATCAAGTCGTTAGGGACAAATGCCCTCTTAGCTCAATTGGACAGAGCGTTTGCTTGCGGAGCAAAAGGTTGGGGATTCGAATTCCTCAGGGGGCGCTGAAAACCGGTTTCTGACCGGTTTTTTGTTTAACAACAATTTGAATTCCGGAACACGGCATTCACCGCAAAAGCATGCCTGAGTCCGCGGTGAATATTCTAAAGACGGATAGTGAATTACGCGGATCTATTCAGAAGATACATCTCAGGACAGTCCCATACACGATATTTAATATCAAAAGGGGACAACCCCATGAAGGGACAGTCCCCATGTCTGAGCGGTCTGTTCCGGCTTCGTCTCAGCGGAGCCATTTCCCCGATAACGGCACAGTCTTTTTGTTGATCTGCGGTCAGTCGATGTTCAGGATCTCCAGAAAACCGGTCAGAGAAAAAGCTTTGCGGAGAAAATCGTCTACGTTGACAGCCTTGATGGTTCCGTCACGAAGCAGCATGATATTGTGCGGTTTGATATCACGGTGAATGATACCGCGGCTATGAGCATGTGCAAGCGCGCGCGCAATCTGGCGGGTGAAATGAATCGCTTCATTCCATGGAAGAGCGCCCTTCTTTTCCATATAC
>DAIMGK010000337.1:0-2333 GCA_036723985.1 Flexilinea sp. | reverse complement strand
AGAAAATCGTTTACGTTGACAGCCTCGATGGTTCCGTCACGATCTTCCATGATCTGCGATAAAGCGAGCAGGGCGCGCAGTCCGGCTGATGAAACGTAGTTAACTTTGGATAAGTCAATGATCAAATCTTTCGTATCCCCGAGCTCCGCTTCCATCTGTTTCTGAAATTCAGGCGCTGTCAGCGTATCAATGCGCCCTTCCGGGATAGCAGTGAGAGTTGTTCCGTCTCTTTGTATTTCGATGTTCATAATCAGTTCCTCCTATAAAAATAATTCTACTCTAAAAACGCGGTTTATGAAATGTCAAATCGACCTGTCCGGCTGACTCAGGACGATCACGCCTGCGATTTGTGCAGCCGGGGACTGTCATCTTCTCATGTCCGCGGTGACAGTTCCGGCTTTGCCTCAGTATAACCGTCCCCTTCCGGAGCATAATTATCTGCTTTTTGATTCGTATCCGGGCCCCGATAGAGGAGGCAGAGCATTGTCAGGTCGTCAGCCTGCTCCGCACCGTTCGCGAAACTTAGGACGCTCTGCTTCATGCCGGCGAGGATCTCTTCCGGCCCCGTCAGGCCGGGTTTATTCAGGTCTTCGACCATTCTCCACTCTTCATAAAAAGTCTGATTCCCGTCAGCGGCTTCCGTTACACCATCCGTATATACAAAAATGGTGTCTCCCGGATTTAATTTGATCTCATAGTCCGTATATTTCGATCGCTTCCTGCCGCCGACAACAAAACCGTGCGGATCTTTGTAAAGGCTGAATACGCCGTCCTCTTTGCGGATCGCCGGTTCCTCATGCCCGGCATTGCAGGCTGAGATCACCCCTGTCCGCAGATCGAGGATGCCCAGCCATACGGTAACGAACATATGTGTGGGGTTGTTTTTGCAGAGCTGCAGGTTCACGTCCGTCAGGATCTCGGCAGGTGATCCGCCAAAAGATGCCCGGCCGCTGATCTTGTTTTTGGCAGACATCATGAACATTGCCGCGGGAATGCCCTTTCCGGAAACATCCGCGATCACGAGTGCAAGGTGGTCATTATCCAGATAGAAAAAGTCATAAAAATCGCCGCCGACCCATTTGGCGGGGTCCATGGACGCTGCGAGCACAAACTCATTGCGTTCGGAAAAAGACGCGTCGATCTCCGGCAGCGCGTTGCGCTGGATCTGCGAAGCAAGGTCGAGCTCTGTGCGGATATGCTCCCGCTCTGCCGTGACCCGTTCCAGATCCTGCGTATAATCCACGATATGTTCCTGCATCAGCCTTATTTCATGATAAAGGTCACTGATCTCATCGTTGGAACGGAGATCAAGCTTGATAATATTCTCTTTGGTATAGCCCTTCTCTCCCTCTGTAAATCCACAGGTCTTTTCCTGAAGATCACGGAGCGGTTTGATCGCAGTCCGCCGGATCAGGAACACACTGACGACGATCACGGTCACAGTCACCACCAGGATCAGTGCGTAGCTGTTGAACAGGATCAACCTTCGTTCCCGCACAATATTGTTCATGTCAATATCTACGGAAGCAATGGCAATCGCTTTGTTATCTTTATAGATTGGTCTGCAGGTTGTCAAAAGCCATCCATACTCACTGCGGGAGATCGTCGGCGGGATCATCGCGTTGTCTTCATAATCCGTAAATTCTTCGATAGGAGGTTCTGTAGTTCCGATGGACAAAAGGCTGTCTGACGGGTTTTCTGACTCCGGATCGATCAGATAATAGGTGACTCCATCCTGATCCCGCTGAATATATATATCTGAGTATGGAAAAGACTCTTCCACTGTCAGCAGCAGATCGTACATATATATATAATCATCCAGGAGATTCAGGCCCTCGGTCCCGTAAGAGGAGGGCTGGTTCCGCATCCACTCTTCAATGATGCTGGGATCATTCGCCTGAACGGCCTGCTCATGAAGAGAACGGAATTCCTCGGTATAGATTTTTTCCCATAACCATTCAACCTCATCAGGATCAATGAGGCTGCTGACATTCAGGGCGGAACTCTCTGCATCATCGAAGAATATTTTTTCAATTTGCCGGCAATGCATGTAATAAGCCACTGCCAGCACACCGAAAGAACTGATCAAAATACAAAGCACGATATGCAGATTCATCCTGAGGCTAATTGAAAATCTGCGCTTTTCCCGGCTTTCATGCTTCCCGGTCTGTGTATCCCCTGCTGCTGTTTCCATATTTTTTCGAACCTTGTCATTAACTTTATCACCTTTTCCCGTCTCATGCAAGAAAAAAAGATGCCATTCACATCTGTGCTGCCGCGCTGCCGGGGACTGTCCTTGTGGTGTCAGGTCCAGGAACAGTAATAAAAAAATA
>DAIMGK010000336.1:0-3119 GCA_036723985.1 Flexilinea sp. | reverse complement strand
TTTAAAAAGTAAACCCTCAACATTGAGGGTTGACAAAAGTTCGAAAATGTGGTAATGGGCGGGAACTGTACCCGAAAAGCCCTACAGGCCCGATGTGGAACAAAGGTATCGGGCCTGTCGTATTGTGCTGGGCGAACCGTCCCCGTTAGCGGAGAATCCGTCCCCGACGGTCACGATTGATGATCAGCGGATCAGTGTGCCGACGGAAAGGCCTTTCAGGGCTTTTTGGATGTTTCCGGGGCGGGTACCGGAGAAGATCAGGGCGGATGAGGCTTTTCCCTCACGGATAAGATTCTTCATCAGGCGGACTTTTTCATACATCCCGCCGGTAACATCGACAGAGGCGGATCCCCTGATAAACGCATTATTATCAGATTCTTCGGCTGAAATTTCGTGTATCAGTTCAGTATTCCGTGGAAAATCACGCCAGACACCCTCTTCCAATCCTGCCAGCAGGATCCGCGGCGGTTCCGGTAAAACGTGGCAGAGGTATGTGAACAGGTCCTCTGTCGAGAGGATCGTCCCGCCGAGCGTTTTATCAAAAATCGTATCTCCGAAAATCAGCGGGACCAGACCCTTTTCAATGCAGCTTCCCAGAATATCCGTGTCCCATCTTGTTATTTTCCCGTTTTCTGCGCGTATGTTATCCATCGGTACGAAACTGAGTACCGGTAAACCGGCGTCCCGCAGAATATCTGTCACGATGCGGTTCAGCGCAGCTGCTTCGGCATGGACTTCAGCGAACCCACGCCATTCCTCTTCTGTGTGAACACCGTTCCGTGTGCCGTAATGTTTCGCGGGAATATGTCCGAAAGAACCGGAACCATGCCCGATGATGAGCGGATCCCGTGACGCGGAACGGATCTCCGAGATCTCCTGTGCGAGCCGTGCCAATACATCCGGGCGGGCGGTGTGGGCAAGGTCTTTATCGGTGATGAGGGAACCTCCAAGTTTCAGTAAAGTGATCATATTATTACATTTACTCCCATTTTCCCGTAAACCGCTTTCAGCTCTTCGGACTGAACTTCATCACGGGCAAGGATGATAAAGTTTCCGCCGCGTCCCGCGCCGGTGAGTTTCGCCCCGTAAACATCGTGATCGGCAGCAATACCGATCAGCCGGTCCAATTCCGGACAGGACACGTCAATGGCACGCAGAAGCTTCTGGTTTTCATTCATCAGGGCTCCGATTTCGGCAGGCGTCCCGCTTTTCAGCGCTGTGCAGGCTTCCCGGACCAGTGCCCCGATCGCGCGGATCACGGCTTCATTCCGGTCGAAATGTTCCCGGACATCACTGACCACATCCACAGTCCTGCTGCGGATCCCGGAATCCACGACCAGCAGGTGAAGCCGGCTGAGGTCAGCCTGCAGCCGGGTAAATCCTTCCCCTTTTCGGAACACGATCGGCTGTTCATATGTGATGACCGTGTTGTCGATCCCGGAGGGTGTGCCGTGGTAGACTTTTTCGATCTCATAGGCGAGACGGTTCACTGTTTCCGTATCGGGCTCCCGGTCAAAGCGTTTCCAAAACGCGCGGATCACCGCGGCAGATAAAGCGGCGCCGGAACCAAGTCCGGAAGCGATGGGGATGCCGCTGCTGATCTCCATTGTATCTTTCGGGAGTTCCGTAAGATCAAATTCCCGCATCAGCAGGCGGAGAAGCTGATATATGCCGCTGTTTTCATCCAATTCGCTGAAGGTCCGGTCCAGTCTGATCCCATTGGAGATCACCCGAAATTCCGTGTTATTTGGTGTTAATGACACAAAAGTTCGTGTATTCAATAACGGGATGGCTATCGCCGGCTCACCGTAGACAACAGCATGTTCGCCGAAAAGTATTGTTTTTGCCGGAGCGGATGCGGTGATCATGTTCTTTTTCCTATTATATGAGTTCAGTTTATATTTACCCGCCGCATGCGGGATTATATGCTTCGCAAGGTGCGGGAGCGTGTATTCGTGTGTTTGCAAATGCGGGAGTCGTAAGGAACCGCCGGGCTGAATTATGATTCGGCTCCCGAGCTTCGCCCCGCACCTGATTTCCGACCCACGCTTAAGCAGGAATCAGGCTCTTCATAAGACTCACACGCTTTCGCGGCGGTCACCTTTTACAGATATAACGCAAATACCACGGAAATTGCGTATAGAAGTATCGTTCCCTGGAGCCAGCGGTCGGAAAAAAGGACTTCTTCCGGCGCGCCGCCTTCGTGTTTTACCTGGACGAGATAAAGATAACGGAAGATCCCGTAAACGACAAAAGGAATTGTCAGCAGCAGCCGGTTGTTGGCCGGTACCGCGGGACCGGAAAATGTGTACAGCGCATAGGAGATGATGATGACCGCGGAGATGATGGTTATCAGCTGATCCAGAAACGGGACGGTGTATCCGTCCAGCACCGGCCTTGTGTTGTTGGGACCGCCTTCCAGGCTTGCCAGTTCCGCCCTTCGTTTTCCGAAGCCGAGGTACATTGCCAGCATGAATGTTACGAGGTACAGCCACGGGGAGAATATCTGTACATGGATCAGGACCGCCCCGCTGTGGACACGGATCAGGAAAAGGATCCCGATGGTGATCACATCGATCAGCGGGATATGCTTCAGTTTGAAGGAATAGGCAAGGTTGATCAAAGCCATCAGCAAACAGAGTCCGAAAAATTCTTTGCTGAGCAGAAAGGCCATGGTAAAGGCAATGAGAAACAGAATAACACAAAAGGCCTTCGCGTTCCGGACAGGGATCTTTCCGGATGCGATGGGCCGGTATTTTTTCTGCGGATGATTGCGGTCCGCGTCCACATCTACGATATCATTGAGTACATAAACGGCGCTTGAAAGGATGCAAAGGGTGATAAATCCGAGAAAAGTGATGCAGACGGAATCCCATACGAAAAGCTGACGGTCAAAAAACAGGGGCGCGAAAATGAAAGCGTTTTTCGCGTACTGCCGCGGACGCATCTGATGGATATAGGGTGAATCCAATAATTTCTTTATTTTTTCCATATTATTAAGTATACGGCAAAAATACGCATTTGTTTCCCGGTAAGTGCAGGATTAATAGTTGATAAGTAAACTATTACGTTTCAGATGGGACAAAGGGGACGGTTCACGTGTGTCCCGGAATCGGGAC
>DAIMGK010000335.1:0-3152 GCA_036723985.1 Flexilinea sp. | reverse complement strand
TCCTGTCCCGAATCTGATCGGACGAAGTCCGTACCTTATGGGACAGGTTTATAGCCCCCGGAAATCCGGTGCGGGGCGAAGCTCGGGAGCCGAATCATAATTCAGCGCAGCGGTTCCTTACGGCTCTCGCATTTGCAAACACACAAATACACGTTCCTGCACCTTGCGAAGCATACTATCCTGCATGCGGAGGGAAAATACAAACTGAGCTCTTATAGTAGGTAACCTCCGTATATACGGGTGAGTCGAAAAAAGAGCGTGGAATCTTAGGCGGGGGTATGGGGGGGGAATCTCCTGTCCCGAATCTGACCGGATGAAGTCCGTACATTAAGGGACAGGTTTACAGCCCCCGGAAATCAGGCGCGGAAAATGATTCAGGCAAACACACGTTTGATCCTCCCACGCCCTGCGAAGCAAGTTATCCCGAATGCAGAAGCAAATTAATATGGGCTCTTATAGCAGAAAGAAAAACAGTAAACATGCCGGTAGGGATAACTGAAATATCGGAAAGGCAAACATTTCAAAAATGTGATTTTTGCGGTAAAATATGCATTGTTGATTGAATGCATTACGTAATGGAGGAGAGACAAATGCGCGTATTGATCACCGGAGCGGCAGGATTTTTAGGATCCCATCTATGTGAATTGTTCCTGAATAAAGGACATCAGGTCATCGGTATGGATAACTTTATAACCGGACATGCCCGCAACCTGGCACATTTATCGGGCAATCCGGATTTTTCATTTATCCGGCATGATGTTTCCAACTTTATTTTCGTTCCGGCGCATGTCGATGCTGTCCTCCATTTCGCTTCTCCCGCCAGTCCCAATCCGGCATCGCCTTACGGTTATACCAATCTTCCTATTCAGACAATGAAAGCCGGAGCGCTCGGGACACATAACGCTCTGGGTGTTGCCCGTGCGAACAATGCCCGTTTTCTTCTTGCTTCCACCAGCGAGATCTACGGAGATCCGCAGGTCCATCCGCAGCGAGAGGATTACTGGGGGCATGTTGACCCGAACGGGGAACGGTCTGTCTATGATGAGGCGAAACGGTTCGCCGAAGCCCTGACGATGGCGTATCATCGCTTCCATGGGGTCGAAACGCGCATCGTGAGGATATTTAACACCTATGGCCCGCGGATGGATATCAACGACGGCAGAGTCGTACCCAATATGCTCAAACAGGCCCTCGCGCAGAAACCTCTTACCGTATACGGCGATGGGCAGCAGACCCGGAGCTTCTGCTATGTCAGTGACCTGATCGATGGAATCTACCGGCTCCTGATGTCTGATGAACATGATCCGGTCAATATCGGCAATCCGACCGAAAATACCATCATGGAACTGGCGGAAAAGATCAATGAGATCACCGGAAATCCGGCGGGGATCGAGATCAGAAAAGAACTGCGGCTGGGACATGACCCGCAGCGCAGGCAGCCTGATATCACCCGTGCCAAAACGATTCTCGGCTGGGAACCGAAAGTTTCCCTCAGTGAGGGCATTCTGAAAACGATACCTTACTTTAAAGAGCGATTGAATGAAAATGCCTGAGCATGGAGCGGGCAGATGAGCCGCAGACGATTCTGTGAAGACCGGAAACACCGGAGAATATTTATAGCTGTGAAGGAATTATGGCAAATCCACGGATCATAGCCGGATCAAGAAAAGGAATGAGGCTGAACGCTGTACCCGGTGACAGCACACGGCCTGTCACTGACCGCGTCAAGGAAGCGGTGTTTAATATCATTGGCCCGGATATCGTTGACGCTTCCATGTTTGATCTATTCGGCGGGACCGGATCGATCGGCCTTGAAGCGCTGAGCCGCGGCGCTTCATACGTCCGTTTCAGTGACGCTAACCGCAATGCGTACAATACGCTGGTCTCAAACATAAAGCTTACCCGTTTCGAGAAGCAGGCGAAAGCATATTTCGGCGACATTTTCAACATTTTACGCGGGATCCCGGACAGGGAATTTGAATATATCTATGTCGCGCCGCCGCAATACAAGGAAATGTGGAAACGGGTCATGGAAGTCCTTGATAAAAATGACGGCTGGCTCTCAGATGACGGTTGGATCATCGTCCAGATCCATCCCATAGAACGGGAGGACCTGGAACTCGACTGTTACGAATTATTTGACGAGCGGAAATACGGCTCGACCACGCTGCTCTTTTACTGCAGGAAAGAGTTGAACGCTCCGGAATAAGCATTGATTCCGGAGCATTTCATTCCCGATCAGTCATATTCCTTTCGGACAAGGATCGTAAAATCCCATATCTTATAATCATGCAGCAAAGCAACGTTTCTTGAGAAATGCCGGCGGCAGTAGTCGAAGATCATGCAGGGGTCGGCAAAATACAGATCCGGACGTTCCGCCATGCGGTCAGCGTCGGAGTATGAAGTCAGAAAATTGACAGCGAACCCGCGGGATGTTTTCGCGTGGAAGCTTTCCAGTGATTCGATCACATATTCTGTCCAGTCCTCATAAGCTGCTTCCATTTTGATATTGAACACACCGGACGCCACCAGATAGTCACAAACGGGGATTTCATCCATCGTCTTATGAAAAGTAACGGCTGTGTCATCTTTATATTTTTCTTCACCGGCGGACAATGATTCCGCTACGATATCATATCCGTAATAATGGGAAAAATTCAGACCTGATCTGCGGAACCATCCCGCCATCGCGCCATATCCGCAGCCGAAATCCAGAACGGTAAAAGGTTTATCCGGAACGATCACCTTTGCGAGCTGTTCAAAGCGTGTTTCCTGAGCGTACGCTGAATTCCAGTCCACACCCGCAGCGTCTTCTCCGTGCTCGGCAAAACGCATTGAAAAATAATCTTTTATCGGTTTCAGGTCATTCATCCCCGTCCATCTCCTCTTCATCAATAAAAAAACAAAACTACACGCAAAAAGTATTTGAAATCAAACCTTATCCCGGCGGGTCAAGTTATCAATAAGGCGAAAAAGTCACATTTCTACTATAAGAGCCCAGTTTGTATTTGCCTTCTGTTTGCGAAATAGAGTGCTTCGCAAGGTGCGGGAGCAAAAATATATGTTTTTGCAAAAGCTATTTCCCGCACCTGATTTCCGGGGGCTATAAACCTGTCCCGTAAGGTACGGACTTCGTCCGATCAGATTCGGGA
>DAIMGK010000334.1:0-3213 GCA_036723985.1 Flexilinea sp. | reverse complement strand
CGTTGGTGGCGGCGGGCTCCCGATCGAAAATGAGAAAATTTATAATGGCGGCGGGATGGATGATTTCGGAACTGTATATTCTGTAGCCGGAGATTTGACCATTACCCTAAAGGATGTTTATATTACAGATAATCTGACAGTGATCACGCTCGCTCTCGGAACTTCCCACTCAGCGTCTGATCATATTTCTTCCGGTGCTGTGTATATCAATGGAGAACAACGATCAGGCGGAGGCAGTGCCGGTGCCGGTGCCGATGAAGCATTAGGCGAACCGTTTGAACGTACCATGACACTTGTCTTCTATGGACGCCTGTTTGACTCAAAACTCGGAGTGGATTGGGATAGCCTTCGGATTTCTTTTGATGGGCTTGTCATTGCAGCTTATGAAGGAACGGATAGTGGATATATTGGCGTTCCTGAAGGGTATAACTGGTCATTCATCTTCCATAATCCGGATATCAGACGATACAGCAATGATGATTTTTCGGCACCATCTGATGAAAAGGGGATTCATACTTATGGTGATCAAATTGAAATCGAATTGGCAAGTTTCTCATCTGATGGGGATTTGAATTTCGATATCATCCAGAAAAGCGATTTACTGAATTTATATGGTTCCCATAATGCTTTATGGATCAATGATCAGCAGCAAGGTGGAGGAGGAAACAGTGTTTCATTCGATGGTGACGGAAATCCGGAAGTGGATGAAGATTCAAAATTTGTTCAGACGGATCATTTCCTTTATCAGTCTGGTGGAGAGTTCGTCAATCCGGATAGTCTCGCAGTGTGGGCTCAATCTGTAACATTTGAACTAACTGAGTCCGGAACTCCGCGCACCTGGAGCCAGTCTCTGAGGGAAGATCTCTTCCCGATGAAGCTTGTGCAGTTCTATAATATTGATTGAAATCAAATAATTAATATTCTAATAATGTAACAGCCCTTTAACACATAAGGGCTGTTTTTTTTTGCACATCAACACTTCATAGAAATCTATGAATTATCGGTTTTAAGGAAAGCTGAAATATAATCAATCATCTGAGTCTGAACCGGATCAAATGCTTTGGCGTAATTCATGGTTGTGGTCAATACGTCGTGTCCACTTGCAGTCTGAACTGCTTTCGGATTGTAACCTGCGTCGATCAGAATTGAAATGAAGGAGTGGCGAAGGCCATGAAAAGTAAGCTTCGGCAGTCCATTGCTTCTAACCAGTTTTGTAAATGTGCTGGTAATATAATCCGGAGTCAGAAGATTACCTAATGAATCAACACAAATGAAATCCTCAAAATCATAGTTGTAAAAATCACCGAGCAGTTCTTTCATTTCATCCTGCTTATTATGGATTGCTGTGAGAAAATCCGCAATCGGATCACTGATCTTCAACTTTCTTTTGCTGCCGTTCGTTTTCATCGCTTCGTTAAAATACCATTCATTATTCACCCTGGTAACCGACAATGACACTTCGATAATTCTTTTTGACCAGTCTATGCAGCTCCATCGGAGACCGAGCAGTTCGCTTCTGCGAAGGCCATAAACCATGGCAAGTACAATCTCAGGGAAAATCTTTGATCCTTTTGCCGCTTCGAAAAGTCTTTGATAGTCTTCAAGACTGTAAGCGTCCGGATCCTTACGAATTTTTCTCGGTTTTCTGGCTCTGTCGGAAGGATTCTTATCAATAAGCTCCCCGCTGATAGCGAACTCATACGCGGCATGGATAAGCTGGTGATGTTTGATAACACTGTTGGGGCTCAAACCGTCCTTTTCGGTTTTTTCCTTATAGTAGAGCGAAAAATCATTAGCTGTCAGTTCGGCATATTTTTTTATTCCGAAATAGGGCTCGATATGAGTCTCCAGTATAGACTTGTAATTTTCTTTGGTCTTAGGGGTAACAGAAGTTTTTTCAATATACTCACGGATAAGCCAAACCAAAGAATGAGCAGGAATTATTTCCTTTTCCTTCTGTAATTCATATTCCGCGACCTTTTCTTCAGCTTCGATTTTCGCGGCACGAATACCTGTGGATTCCAGCGTTATCATGTGTTGGCGCCATTTGTTATCTTCATCCTTCTCCCGGATTACTGCTCTGAATTTTCCATGTTGTTTGACTACAGTAAAGCTCATTTTGACGATCCTTTCATCGTTTATTCCATAATATGCAGCAGCAGAACAATCTACGAATAGCTTTTTTCTGCAAGTTCATTGTTCAGATGTTTCGCATGCGTATCCAGATATTTCAGGAAATTCTTCTTGCTGATCATTTTCTTTTGCGTCCCGATATCAAGAGATTCAAAATCAGGCTCACGGAAAAGTCTCAATGCAGCATCTCTTCCGATTCGAAGATATTCCATAATGTCACGCACCAGCAATACATCTGAATATTCTGAGATTTTTGTCCGCTCCATAACAACCTCCAGTTTTCTCCAGCCTAATGGCTTTCAATAAATTCAATAAGATCCTGCTTTCGGATCCGGATAGATTTGCCGATTATCAATACCTTGATCTTTCCGCCAAAAATAAGTTCATTCATTTTGTAACGGCCCAATCTCAACACTTCAGCCACTTCAGCACGATTCATAATTTCAGGATAATTCTGCAGATTCATTTTTCTCAACCTCCTCTTTTCTATAGAATTCAAGCGCGTTTTTTATCATACAAATCTGATTGTCCACAAAGTCCATATTCTGCTCACATCCAATCGTGGAAATGGATTTAACGCCCAGCCAGGAACAGATAGCTCTGTTGTTGAATCCCATGCTGACCAGGGAAGCAGCATAAGCCCGTCGCAAATCTGAAAATGAGACCCTTTCCATATTGTTTTCCCGCATCAGATCATTCAGCTTTTTGGATAAGTTATCAGGACCTATCAGGTAACCGTTTCTGGAAACAACTACAAAATCATAGAATTTACGGCAGTAATTACTGTTGTTTTTCCTGTCCCCGGTGAGCCTGTAATCACAATAATTCTTCCTTGATTCATCTGTATTTTCCCTCACAATTCAAATTTATCACTTTGTTCCTGCCTGCTCAATCATCTTCTTCGCAAACTGCTGGAACATTTCAACAGTTTCTTTATCCATCGGTGTAAGCTGTCCGATCTGTCCAGCTATCATCGCCGTTACATCGTCAATGGAAAGTGGTTTTTGTTTCTGTTCCGCCAGTGCGTCCCGCATGGCTTGGAACATAGCGGCGGTCACAGCTTCTCCCGGCTGTTCCCCG
>DAIMGK010000333.1:0-3222 GCA_036723985.1 Flexilinea sp. | reverse complement strand
CCGGAGGAGACGATCCGCTATAACATTGTCGATAACCATCTTCATTTTACCGATTTTCTGGAAAGAAGCGACGGTTTTCCGGCTCTCACGGAAGCCATGGATATCGCCGGTGTCGAAAAAGCCGTAGTTTTCGGGATGCCGATCGCGAAACAATGGGATGCGTCCATGGGGACCGCTCCTTCCTATTATCTCAGCAATGACAGCCGCTGTTACTACTATTCCGCGACAGATTTTATTGTCGCGGAAGAACTTCTGGCACAGCCTCCGGAGATCCGGAACCGCTTTTATCCCTTTTGCTGCGGGATCAACGGCAACGACCGTTTTTCGGCGATGCATATCGAACAGCTGCTGCAGCTTTATCCGAATTTCTGGTGCGGGATCGGTGAGATCATGAGCCGGCATGACGACCTGACAGCGCTGACCTATGGGGAAGCCCCTCATATAAACGCCCGTCCTTTTCTCGATATTTTTGATCTTGCAGCCGCAAAACAGCTGCCCGTTCTGGTCCATCACAATATTACGGGGCAGAACGTCGAAGATGTTTTATATCTGTATGAACTAAAGGAAGCGCTCGCGTACAACCGGGCCTGCAATATCATCTGGGCGCACATCGGGATTTCCAGGCGGATGGAACTGCAGAATCTTGTCGATATTGCCTTTGACCTTCTGGCACACAACCCGAACCTCTGGGTCGATATTTCCTGGGTCGTATATGATTATTATTTCCTGGACGGGTTCCCCAGCAGTTATCTTGATGGGAACTCTCTTGAGGATTGGGTCGAGCTGATCGAACGCTTCCCGGACCGCTTCCTGCTGGGTATGGACAAGGTGGGGCATTGGGAAACTTATCCGGCTGAAGTCGTGAAATATTATGTCCTGCTGGACAAGCTTAAACCGGAAACCGCTGAAAAAGTCTGCCGGAAGAATGTGCTGTCACTCATTAAGCAATATTAATGCTGCCGTTTCGGCATTGGCTGACGGCAGCCTGGCCGAAGCGGGGACAGCGCTGTAATATGGCTAATATCATCACCGGCATCCGGATCATCTGCAGTATAGCTTTGCTGTTCTTTCCCGCGTTCTCACCGGCTTTCTATGCTCTGTATCTTCTTGCCGGGTTCACTGACATGATAGACGGAACTGTTGCGAGGAGAACCGGAACAGTCAGTGAATTCGGATCAAATCTGGATACGGCGGCGGATCTTGTTCTGGTCGCTGTATGTCTGATAAAGATGCTCCCGACTCTCCGTATGCCGGTATGGCTCATCATCTGGATCATCCTGATCGCCGTGATCAGGGTGATCGATCTGGTTTCCGGCTTTGTTATACGGAAAGAACTCTTCATCTTACACACTGTAATGAATAAGGTGACGGGATTGCTGCTGTTTATCCTGCCCCTGACATTATCGGTGATCGATCTGAAATACAGCGGATCGGCCGTCTGCGCGGCGGCTTCATTTGCGGCGATACAGGAGGGGCATCTGATCAGAACAGGAGCAGGGAATAATGATCCTTCAGACCGCAGACCTGATCTGTCCGGGACCTGACATTCGACCCATTGCCTCAGGACATGCGGAAAGTGTCTGCCTGACGGCACAAAAAGGCCGAACGCCCTTTATCACAGATATGATTTATTCGGAGGCAAAAATATGGCGATGCACAGTAACTGGAATCCCTGGCACGGCTGTATAAAATGCAGCGAAGGCTGCCGGAACTGCTATGTGTACTACCTTGACAGCATGTACGGTAAGAACGGGGCAGATATCTATAAATCGAAGACAGGTTTCCGATATCCGCTGTCCAGAGACAGAAAGAACCGATACAAGATACAAAGCGGTGAAATGATCAGCGTCTGCATGACCTCTGATTTCTTTCTGGAGGAAGCGGACGGATGGCGTGCGGAAGCGTGGGACATGATGCGAATCAGAAGCGACGTTATTTTCCTGCTGCTGACCAAAAGGCCGGAGAGAATACCGGAATGCCTGCCCCCGGACTGGGGATCCGGATGGGACAATATCTTTCTGAACGTGACCTGTGAGAACCGGGAAAGGGCGGATGAGAGGATCCCGCTCCTTCTGGAACTCCCGTTCAAACATAAAGGTTTGCACTGCGCACCGATGCTGGGGCCGATCCGGGTCGGGAAGTATCTCGACAGCGGGCAGATCGAACAGGTCGCCTGCGGCGGTGAGAACTACGGCGGGACAAGACCCTGTGACTATGACTGGGTGAAGGAACTGCGGGAAGAATGTGTATCCCGGGATATTACGTTTTGCTTTATGGAGACGGGAACAGTCTTCATTAAAGACGGAAAAGAGTACCGGATCAAAAGCAAACAGCTTCAGAACCGGCAGGCTTTCATGTCCGGCCTGACATATCAGGGCAAACCGATGCGCTTTGAACTCAAAGACAGTTCCGGGCATCTGATCCCAAAGGAGGAGCTGTATGTACCGCATTACGCGAAAAAGTGTGAGGAGTGTTCGTTCAGGATCCTCTGCAACGGCTGCTTTGACTGCGGCGGATGCGATGGATAATAATTCCCCGATGTCCCTGACTGCCCCGTGATTGGCAGCCGGGGTTTATACCGGTTTGATGATAAGATCAGGAAAGGCGCTTTCATGAAAGCTATAAAATATTATCGTCCGATTTTTGGGCATTATACGGCACGGTTAGCCCATAGAATTAAATCTTTTTGCGATGCTCACAAAATACAGCTGTTTTCATTTGAAGAGAATGCCTGTGTGCCTTTAAATGGGTTTTTCTCGTATTTGAATCACCTGGAATGCCGGTTCAGTCCTGAAGAAGCACCCGATTATAAAAACATATATGCGGAGAAGTCGATCGTAATTCTGTTTTTGAAAGAGGAAAATAATGACCGTCTGCAGGAGATCTTTGAAATACTGAAAGAAATTGAAAAACAGTATATTGAACGGGGAATTACCCGGAAGATCCCAAATTTTGGACATCCGGAACTTATCGAGATCCAAATTGATAACTGAAACCTGACCGCGGTTCCTTACAGCTCCCGCATCCGCAAATCCACGAATCCCGCACCTTGCGAAACATACTATCCCGCATACGAAAACTGAGCTTTTAAAGCAGAAAACAGATAATGGTTCCATCCTTCGGACCAAAACCGTCAACCCCGGTTGAATGGCTGGGGGGACAGTTCTCTCCGGCTCAGTTCTGGTTTGGGTGTCAAAAGTAAAAAAGGTCCAAAAGACATTA
>DAIMGK010000332.1:0-3253 GCA_036723985.1 Flexilinea sp. | reverse complement strand
GTTACCGTATAATCAACGACTTCCCGCTCATTATGAAATGTTGTCTCACCGGATACCATCATGGCCTGTATGGTATATTCGTTTTTCCCGGTCAGGAACCATTTTTCTCCACCTTCTTCCAGATAGGTTTCAAGAGACATTACCTTCTGATCCGGGGCATATTCAATCTTCCCGCTTTCTGCCATCGCATGGCCTGCGTGCCAGTGTCAGAAACAACATAAGAAAATAAATTTTCAGATTCATGATCAGTTCCTCCTGATACGAAATAATCCGACGGTATCCGGTCATTCATTGTTCCCGAAAGAAATACCGTGCAGCTGTTCCAGAAAATCAAATGCTGTCAGGTTTTGATGGAGCGGGGTAATGCTGACATAACCGTCAGCCAGCGCTTTCCCGTCTGTTCCCTCTTCCATAACACTTTCCGGCGGGTCGCCGCCGAACCAGTAAAAAGCACGTCCGAAGGGGTCTGTACCGCGGACCAGTTCATCCTTGTAGATCCTTTTCGAGCAGCGGGTCATCTGAAAACCCTTTATTTGTTCAAACGGCAGGTTCGGAATATTGACATTCAGGATCGTCTGCCGCGGCAAAGGATGACTGAAGATCAGATCCGCAATGACCGGCAGGATCTTTTCGGCCGCACTGAAATCGATCGATTCGGGATTCATGCGCGCGCAATCTATGGAAAAAGCCGCGGCATTCAATTCCCAGATCGACGCTTCGACCGCCGACATCACTGTCCCGGAATATGTCGCGTCATCCCCCATATTCGGTGTCGGGTTGATTCCGGTGAGAAAAAGATCCACCGGTTCATCCAGAAAGCCCAGACCGGCAAAAGCGGCGCAGTCCGACGGGCTGCCGTCACATGCCCAGGCGGCATCCGCTTCCGGGAATTTATAACGATCCAGGCGCAGCGGTTTCCCGATGGATTTCATATGGCCGCTGACGGACCAGTTCCGGTCAGGCGCGATCACTGTGACTTTTCCGAGCTGTTTCGCGGCTTTCGCCAGAGCGTGGATTCCCGGCGCCTGAATGCCGTCGTCATTTGTGATAACAATATGCATAATGTTCTCCCCTCAGCGCTTGATCTCATACAGACAGTATGATTTATAGTATCCGTCAGAGCATTGCCGCAGCCGGCACCGTCCGTCAGCGATACACTGATCGATCAGCTCCTTCGCGGGATCGGTGTTGTTCGGCATCACCTGAGGCAGCAGAAGCCAGTTGATCTTCGTCCCTTCCAGGACCATCCGCACCTGTCCTTCGTCCCTGAATTCCGCCGCGGAACAGCAGTCTTTGTAACCGCTGAGAAAATAAGCCGGATAATCCGTATATATATCATTTCCTGTATGGGATTCACCGAATATATCATAAAGCAGTTCCTGATTCAGCCGTTCCCCGAACAGCGCCTTTTGTTTTATCCGCTGGGCTTCCGTCAGTTTATCATCAGGAAAGAAAAAAATCAGAGCTGCGATGACAGCGGCGGAGATCAATAATAACGGGAGGATCACAGCAACCCGGTCCAATCTTGCCTTTTGGCAGAGCTTCCCGATACATCTGCCGATGCCGGACAGGGCCAGCCCGCATGACAAAGAAATGATCGGGAGGACAGGGGCGAGATTTCGTGCGTCATAACTGAAGCTGACAGCCCAGACGATCGTCAGCGGCCATGCCATCAGAAAAAGCGGCAGACGGTATTTTCCCGGAATGAACGGAAGCCCGGCCAGGCTCAGCAGGAAAAAGATCCCGTATTTACCCAGCGTTTCACTTGCCAGGCGGAGACGGTGCTGAATATCGTACTGGCGGTTGAAAACCGTGATGCCTTCCGCGATCAGTTCATTTTCCGATCCCACCGGACGGAAATAGAAGCAGTGCAGATACCAGGGCAGCACGATCACCATTGCCCCCAGGAAGAACAGAAATTTCTGCTTTCCTGACATGGTCTTCAGTCCGTCCCGGAGCAGCAGCGCGGCAGTAAGCGGTGTCAGGAGCAGCGTGATCCAGCCGCTTTGCTTTGTAATTGCAGCGGCGACAGCGAAGAGAACCCCGAGAACGATCCCCTCCCGCTGTTCGGCTAAAGACCTGCCTTCTGCTTTCAGAAAGCTGTAAAGGCTCAGCAGACTCATGGCAGCCACCGGCACATCCATATAACCGTCGAACAGCTGGTCACCCATCAGCTTTTTCATCATAAAGCGTGAGATGATCCCGGCAAAGAAAAAGGCGCTTTCCCGCCGTTGGAAACCCAGGTCGAAAAACATCAGCTGGATCATCAGGAAAAAGAGCGGCGGGAGCAGTGTGTTGAAAAACTGCAGCCATTCTTTTTCCTGCAGGACATATGAAATGGACCAGTTGACGGGAAGGAGCTGCGGATACATTCCTGCGATCTTCGGAATATTGCCGCCTGCCCACATTTCCGCATAGGCATTCCAGGAAAAAAGCGTATCCCAGCCGCTGAAAACGGTGCCGAAATTAAGCCGGCAGAGATGCAGTGCCCACAGTACCCCGGACAGCGCAAAACAGCCGCTGAGCAGCCAGATCCAACTGCTGAGGATACTCTGCCGTTCGGCAGGCCTTTCCGTCAAAAAATCACCCAGCGGACGAAATTCCCGGCGGAGGGCTTCGGAAACTGAAGAAAAAGCGGTTTGAAGCGGCTGGGTCAGTGATTTGCGGTAAAGCCACAGGATCAGGGGAAATTCTGCCAGAATGAGACCGAGGATGACCGGCCGTTTGTAGAGGTGCAGAGCTGCCAGCAGAAAAACACACAGGAAATTCGCAGTCAGGCTCAGCGGCATCAGCCGCAGCAGCTGCTCCGTGATCCCCCCGCGTAGTCTTACCGCTTTTATAATAATGAGCCCCGGCAGCAATACCGACTGCAGCAGCCCCAATATTCCCATCAAGATCAGCATTATTTCAGTTTCCTCTCAATATCAGTAAGTATCCCCGATGTGTCGCGTCAGTCATCTGGTATAGATCGTACCGTCATCACCGTCGAAAAGTATGTTCAGATTAGCGAACAGGCTCTCAATTCGGTTTTTTGTATCCGGACCGTAAATGTCAGCCATTTGGTCTTCAAAGGTGTCAAAAACCACCAGATAAGCGTTTCCTTCCCTGAAAAGCTTCCGCCCGGGATCATTTTCGATGCCGGTCTCGCTTTCATATGCGTAATAGTCCGCATCCGCTTCATTCACATAGACTTCATGCATCGGCCAGCTGCGGCAGTTCATCAGGTAGAGCAGCGCGGTCTCTTCATTTGTGA
>DAIMGK010000331.1:0-3264 GCA_036723985.1 Flexilinea sp. | reverse complement strand
AGCCCGTTTTCTGTGAGGAATGCGCGGGCAGTACAACAAGTGTTCAAGTGCCGGGTGTTCGAGTGTCGCGCCTGTTCAATTGCTTTTTTTGCTTTTTGTTAAGGAGAGCATAAAGCAATTGCTTTTATCAGGCGTGCCTGCAACAGAACATGAAACTTTCACGCTCTCTTCTGCAAAATACCCGGAAAAGGTTTGACATTCTGGAACATCTGCTTGACAGTGAATGATCTGATAACCGATAATTTTCTCAAGCGAGGGATCACGGTCATATGTTAGGTAAAGAACTTCACATGACGGTTATATCAAAAAAAAACAGAAAGAAGAAAAGACGATGAAGAGACTGATCGCATTTCTGCTGACACTGGTGATGACGGTTGCGTTGTTTGCGGTTCCGGGATTAGCCGAGGAGTCCGGATCCGCGTTTTCGGAATGGAATCCGGAAGCGCCGGCCCTGAAGGCCCTGACCGAGTATGTGGAAGACGTGACGAATGAAGCGTCCCCGAACTATATTCCGCCTGCGGACCGGATTGCGACGTTTGACATGGACGGAACGTTGATGGGTGAACTGTACCCGACTTACCTGGAAGTCATGCTGCTGACGGAACGCATTCTGAAAGACCCGTCTTATCAGCCGGACGAAGAGATGCTGGAATTCGGCCGCATGACCCGTGACCACGCACTGGACAAGTCCTTTCCGGCAGATTATGACTATCAGTTCTCCTATCACCAGGCAAAAGCCTTCGCCGGCATGACCCTGAATGAATATGCCGATTTTATCACGCGTTTCCTGGTCCATGAGGCGGACGGTTTTGAGGGCATGACCTATGCGAGTGCCTTCTACCTTCCCATGGTTGAGGTGGTGGAATACCTGCAGGATCACGGCTTCAAATGTTTTGTGGTCTCGGGAAGCGACCGGTTTATTGTCCGAACTTTCATTGAGGGGATGCTTGATATTCCCTATGAGAACATCATCGGTTCCGATACCGCGCTGGCGGCCCGGGACCAGGGAGACACGGACGGTATTGAGTATGTGTTTACGGGCGACGATACGCTGGTGCGCACGGACCGGCTGATCATCAAGGATCTGAAGACAAACAAAGTATTGCAGATCGCCCAGGAGATCGGCCGCCAGCCGGTGTTGTCCTTCGGCAACAGCTCCGGTGACGTCAGCATGAACAATTATGCGCTCCTGAATAACCGCTACCGCAGCGCGGCATTCATGCTGGTAGCGGATGATGAAGTGCGGGATTACGGGAATCCGGCGAAACATGACGAACTGACCGAAAAATGGCAGGGAATGGGATATCAGGTCATTTCCATGCGTGATGACTGGAAGACCATCTATGGCGAAGAGGTCAAAAAGACCGGTGAATTCCATTGGCTGGAGAATTATGCGGACGGGCAGGCCGTTTCGACCGGAAACACGGGAAAAGAGGGTTCCAGGGGAAAGAAAGTGTACTTTGCCGCGCGCTCGGTTCAGCTTTCCAAGCTGAAGGCGTTTTACGAACCGGAGGGAAATCGCCCGATTCCCTTTGCCCACGCTTTCTATATGGCCACAAAAGAAGGCGGCCCCGGAGATATCCTGGCCAGGTATATCCGCGGGGAAAGCGTAACCGCCGGCCGTTCCTGATAAAGCAGCAAAAAAGAGGAATACTTAACACAGAAGTTTCACTGTTCAAAGGTCTTCCTTCCGAAGTAGTCGCGGACAGTCCTTACCTGATAGAGGGAGCCCAGAATGGCGATCACGTCGTCCTTTTCGGATTCCGCCAGGGCGGCTTCAATGGCCGCGGTAACGCTTTCAAAGTGAGCAACGGATACATCTGTCTTCTGCCGGATGCTTGCGGCCAGTTCACCGGCGTCCAGGGCACGGCAGGAGGGCGGGGTCACGGCGAAGAACTTCTTCGCGTGGGGAAGGACAATGTCAATGCCGGCATTGAAATCCTTGTCCGCCAGGACACCCAGCACGATGTTCAGCTTCCTGCCGGGGAAGAGCAGCTCCATGGTTTCCATGAAGGCCTCGAAGCCCTGGGGGTTGTGGGCTCCGTCCACGATCACCGCGGGTTCCTGCCGCAGCAGTTCCGCCCGGCCGGGCCAGACGGTCTTTTTCATCCCGGTATAAACCTGTTCGTCGGTGAGGATGAAGCCGTGGATGCGCAGCCGCTCGATCACCGTGAGGGCTGTGCAGGCATTACTGACCTGATAGCGTCCCAGGAGGCGGATCTTTACGTCCCGCCAGGGACCGAAGCTGAACACCGTGCCCGTCACGTCCATCTGCTTCACGACAGCGGCCTCGTTGCCGGAGCGGGTACAGGTCGCGTGTTTCTCCATTGCCTTGTCATAGAAGACCTTCTCCACCTCCGGCGACTGCCCGTAGATTACCACGTCGCCCTTTTCCCGGATGATGCCCGCTTTCTCCCCGGCAATGAGGGGCAGGGTGTTCCCCAGAAACTCCACGTGGTCGAAGCCGATGTTCGTTATGACGGAAACAAGGCTGTCCTCGTCCATGATCGAATTGGTGGCGTCCAGGCGGCCACCCATGCCTACCTCCAGCACCACCACGTCACACTTCTGTTCCCGGAACCAGCAGAAACCCAGGACAGTGATGAGCTCGAAGATCGTGGGCCGACGGAAGCCTTCTGCCATGATTTCCGGCACCTTCCCGCTGATCCGGGTGGTGATCCTGGCAAGGTCTTCATCGGGGATCTGCACTCCGTTCACCTGGATGCGCTCGTTGAAACGCTGGATATAGGGGGAGGTATAGAGCCCTGTCCTGTATCCCGCTTCCCGCAGCACGCCGGCGAGGAAGGCGCTGGTGGTGCCCTTCCCGTTGGTCCCGGCGATATGGACGTATTTCAGACCCTTATGGGGGTCTCCCAGCTTCGCCAGCAGGGGCAGCATTACGTTGCGCTCATACACATTGCCGGGACTGGGAGTACCCAGGATAAAGTCCAGTGATTCCTGATAATTCATACAGAATAGCCTCTCTTTGTTTCGCGGACGCGGTACCTGACTTTTTGCTGTTCTTCACTATTCTGTTCATCAGGGCGAATTCTGTCAAGGGGAACGGCTGGGGATGCTGGCAGAAGGGCTTGACATTCCGGAACACTTCTTGACTGCAACGGAGAAAACCGGTACGCTTTTACATATCCATCGAACAAACAGCCGGTAAATGAGTCATTTGGGGAATGGGGAGAAAAACAGATGTTGATCGTCGGCATTGTCATCGCGGTCCTGGCCATTCTTACGATCGCGGCAGGGTTTATC
>DAIMGK010000330.1:0-3301 GCA_036723985.1 Flexilinea sp. | reverse complement strand
TGTTTTTGTCTTCTTCCGGTGATATATCAGAGACCGATCCGGAGATCGTCCTGGAAAAGCTATCAATTAACGAAACAAAATAAACCGGGACTGAATTTTTTTTCATGCCTTATGATATTTATGATCAAAGTCAACAGGCAGCAGCAAGTACCGCTATATAAGAGCCGGTATTTCTTTTCAGCTTCGATTCCCAAATATTGAAGATAAGTCAGCAGGATAGCCTTTCTAAATGCATTTAATCCGCATATGTTTTAAATTTTTCATTCCATTTCCCATCTTTACTTTTAAAAATCATGGTATAATCTGTTTGTTAATAAAAATCTCTCTATGAGAGTTCGTATTCAAAAATTATTTTATGCCAGGAGGGAAATCAATTCAATGGCACATAAATGGGTATATTTGTTCAGTGAAGTAAAAGACGCTGAGGCCTATGTCGGCGGAGATTGGGAAGATGTCCGCGGTCTGTTGGGCGGTAAAGGCGCCAACCTTGCCGATATGGCTCGAATCGGCGTTCCGGTTCCTCCGGGATTCACCGTTACGACTGAAGCTTGTAACTATTATTCAGAACATGGTGAATTCCCCGAAGGCCAGTGGGATCAGATGATGACCGCTCTGGCTGAAGTTGAAAAACAGGCCGGGAAGAAATTCGGTGATCCGGCAAACCCGCTCCTGGTTTCCTGCCGCTCCGGCGCGAAATTCTCCATGCCGGGTATGATGGATACCGTTCTGAACATCGGTCTGAATGATGAAACAGCTGCCGGTATGGTCGCACTGACCGGCAACGAACGCTTCGTTTATGACTCCTATCGCCGTCTGGTCCAGATGTTCGGTTCCGTCGTTCTGGAGATCCCGGATGAAGCTTTCGAAGGTCCGATGGATGCTTTCAAAGCCTCCAAGGGTTACAAGCTCGACACCGAAATGTCCGCTGATGACCTGAAAGAACTGAAGGACATCTTTAAAGACGTTGTCAAGAAGGAAAAGGGCTTCGACTTCCCGTCAGATCCTTTCGAACAGATGAGACTGGCTACCATCGCCGTGTTCCGCTCCTGGAACGGCGCCCGCGCTGTCGCCTATCGAAAAGAAGAAGGCATTCCGGATAATCTCGGTACCGCCGTCAACATCGTGACCATGGTCTTCGGTAACATGGGTAACGATTCCGGTACCGGCGTTGCGTTCACCCGCAACCCGATCAACGGCGAACACAAAGTTTACGGTGAATACCTGCTGAACGCCCAGGGTGAAGATGTTGTTGCCGGTATCCGCAACACTGAAAAACTCGAAACCATGAAGAACGTCATGGAAAGCGTTTACCACCAGTTCATGGATATCACCAAGAAACTGGAAAACCACTACCGCGATATGCAGGATGTGGAATTCACCATCGAACACGGCAAACTGTGGATGCTCCAGACCCGCAACGGCAAACGCACCGCTGACTCCGCCGTGAAGATCGCTGTCCAGATGGTCAACGAAGGCCTGATCAGCAAGGAAGAAGCTGTTAAGCGCGTCACCACCAAACAGATCGATGCCCTGCTCCACCCGCAGTTCGATCCGGCTGCCCTGAAGAAGGCGAAAGTCCTGACTTCCGGCGTCAATGCTTCCCCGGGTGCTGCCATCGGTCAGATCTACTTCGATGCTGACACAGTCGTTGAAATGCACAACGAACACAAGCAGGACTGCATCATGGTCCGCCCGTTCACCAAACCGGATGATGTCCATGGTATGCTCTCCGCGAATGGTATCCTGACCTCCGAAGGCGGCGCTACCAGCCACGCGGCTGTTGTTGCCCGTCAGTTCGGTGTTCCGTGTGTTGTCGGTGCTTCCAGCGCTGTCATCGACATGGAAAAGAAAACCCTCACCTGCGGTGATGTCGTCCTCAAGGAAGGCGACTGGATCTCCGTCGACGGTACCACCGGTAAGGCTTATGAAGGCAAGATCGCTGTCGTTACCCCGAACATCGAAGATATGCCTGAACTGAACACACTGCTCACCTGGGCAGATGAGATCGCTGACCTGCAGGTCTGGGCGAACTCCGACTATCCGCGTGATGCCCGCCGTGCCCGCTCCTTCGGCGCCAAGGGTATCGGCCTCTGCCGCACCGAGCACATGTTCTTCGAAACCGAACGTCTGCCCATCGTCCAGCGCATGATCCTGGCCAAGGATTCCGAAGGCCGCACCGCCGCCTGCGACGAACTGCTGCACTTCCAGCGCGCTGACTTCGACGGCCTGTTCGAAGCGATGACCGGCTATCCTGTGATCATCCGCCTCATCGACCCGCCGCTCCATGAATTCCTGCCGTCCGCTGATGAACTGAAGGAAAAGATCCTGACACTCAAGGTCTCCTCCGAATATGACAAGAATGTCGATCTCTCCGAACTTCCGGAACTGGAAACCATGCTCGCCGCTGTGGAAGCTCTCCACGAATCCAACCCGATGATGGGTCTGCGCGGTGTCCGCCTTTCCATCCACTTCCCGGAAATCGTCAAGATGCAGGTCCGCGCCATCATCGAAGCTGCCTGCGACGTCAAACTCCGCGGTTTCGATCCGCATCCGGAAATCATGATCCCGCTGACCGGTACCGTCCGCGAACTGAAATTCATCCAGCCGCAGCTCGAAGAGATCGCGAAGCAGGTCATGGCTGAAAAGGGTGTCGAAGTTGACTACATGTTCGGTACCATGATCGAGATCCCGCGCGCCGCTGTGACCGCCGGTGAGATCGCCGAAGTTGCTGAATTCTTCTCCTTCGGTACCAACGACCTGACCCAGATGACCTTCGGTTACTCCCGCGACGATGCCGAACGCAGCTTCCTGGTCGAATATGTTGACAAGGGCATCCTCACCGAGAACCCGTTCCAGCATCTGGACCGCAAGGGCGTCGGCGAACTGATGCGTCATGCCATCACCGAAGGCCGCAAGACCCGCCCTGAACTCAAGGTCGGTATCTGCGGTGAACACGGCGGTGACCCGAGCTCCATCGAATGGTGCCATATCATCGGCAATAACTACGTGAGCTGCTCTCCGTTCCGCGTCCCGGTTGCCCGTCTTGCTGCCGCTCAGGCCGCGATCGACAACCCGAGGAAATAACATATTTGAAACAGTTATGTCACGCGGAATTCAACATAATTTCGCGTGACAGATTACTCAAATATTATTTGAAAAATCATTAGATAAGTATTTGCTGAAAGGCAAATGCTTCTGAAAAAACAGGACACTTCTTTCTGATTTGTCCTGTTTTTCATTTTATTGAATCTAAGGAAACGCTGATTAATCCAACATGCCTATAGAGGCACCACGATAAATG
>DAIMGK010000329.1:0-3312 GCA_036723985.1 Flexilinea sp. | reverse complement strand
TGAGTATGCTATTTTTTTTCTTTTTTTTCAATCCGTCTTCTATTTGACGCTTACGGATATACTCCGCGGCTTGGGACAGAGGGGACATTTCGCGTGTGTCCCGGTACCGGGACACACGTGAACCGTCCCCTCTGTCCCATTTAAATCGGACTCTTTTCTGAGTGTATAGTGTAAACCAACTCCGGTACGGATTTCATCCGGTTTGGATCCGGAGTTGAAGCTTGGCCACCTTTGTGAACAGCCACAAATTTTTTTTGTCATATTAATTTTAGAAAAATATTACTAACTGCTTGACAGAACAAAATTTCTGTGCTAATATAGAACAAGATTCAGGAAGATGCGAGTCGCCCTGAGTCAGCGGAACAGGTCCCGATGACTCAGAGAGGGCTGTACCCGAAGGGGACTGTACCCCGGGGAATCAAATCAGGAAAGAAAGGAGGTATGTGCGGAATGGAAAAGCTGAACAATGAGATCATACAGATGATCACGAACCTGCAGGATATGCAGCCCCGGCAGCGGGACAACATTGAAAAATTCATGGATGATCACAACGGGAAAGATCAGTACGGTTTTTCCTTCGAACCTTTCGATTCCTTCAGCACAGACCCTCTCGGATTTCTTGAAACGGCAATGCGGCTGCAGTCCGAGGCGCATGAAGTATACAGATTTGCCTCAGTCTATAACCGCCATTCTCCGCTGTATTATAAGATGTCTTCGCAGCTTGAAAAACTGCTGGGGCAGCTGGGCAGTATCTGCATCACCAAAGCGGTGATCGAACAGCGGGAGGGAGAAACTTTTTCAATACTGGAAGACCTGACCATTGGCTGGCTGCGGGAAATGGCTGCTTTCCATTTCAGAAAATGCTATGAATCCTATATGGAAAGCGCGTCCTTTTTCCGTTACAACGGAACCGCGTTGAACCTTTCTCTCCGCTTTGCCGTGCTGGACAAACGTCTGCAGGCCACCACGGAAAAGATCGAAGCCATCAAAGCCGGGAAGGCCAAAGTGGACCTGACAGACCGGTCCGAAGCCGTGAAAAAACAGGCTGCTCCCGCAAGTGAAACAACAGCGGAACCGGAAACGGCAGCACCGCTCTCCCAGAAAGGCACCGCCTTTCCGGTGGATAAAGCCGCCGTCCGTGCCGCGGATGGGCAGTCCGGATCCGAACCTTCAGCGGACGCCGATCCTGTACCGGATCATGCCGAAACGGCTGCTGTTCCGACGGAGCCGAAAACCATTTCGGAACCCGGACGAACGCCGGTATTCACGCTGCTGTCTGATGATGAACTGGAAGAGCTTATCAATGATACGAATAAATACATTCCCCGTCTCTCTGATGATCTGATCTGCAGAATGTCGGATTACCTGAGCAGCAGGCACTCTGAATATGCGGAGTCTCCTCCATGAGCAACAGAAACCTGTTCTCCTGACGCTGGTCCCGTGACCCGAAAATCGACATAAAAACGACAAAAAATCTATATTTACCCCAAAACAAGCCGAAACCGGAGGTTTTCGGCTGTCTGTCGTTCCCGTCCTCTCCCGGGCTGTACCCGAAGGGGACTGTACCCCTGGTGTCTCACTCTTTTTCGGACGTGAAGCATGATGCTCCGGGAGAAGTGACGCTCCCAGGGTACAGCGTCAACCAACTCCGAAAGGTACGGACTGCCTCCGGTTTGGATTCGGAGTTGGAGCTTCGCCCCCTTCGGGTACAGCCCCAGTGTAACCACCTTTGTCATGAAAAAGCGGCAAATCGGGGGATTTGCTTGCGTGATAAAGAAAAAGTGGTATGCTTATAGCCAATAAGTCAGGAAAAATCAACTATGAGAAACACCTTTACCGCCTATTCCTATTTTTTCGGCTTTGGTTATTATTTTGACAAAGCTTAATTTGGTTTGGCTGTAGAGGATATCACTGATAATAAAATAACCAGAAACCCGCGGCCAGACACCGCGGTTTTTTCTTTAGGAGGCTTACTGTGATCGTCGTATTGAAACCAAATCCGAATCCGGACCAGGTCGAGGGATTTATCCACTGGCTGGAGAGTAAAAATATTGCTGTACACAAATCTGTCGGTGTCAACCAGACGTTATTCGGGCTCGTGGGTGATACTGCGTCCCTGGATATCGGACTGATCTCCGCTCTGGATATCGTTGAGGACGTGAAGCGCATCGCCGAACCCTATAAAGACGCCAACCGGAAATTCCATCCGGAAGATACCGTGATCCCTGTGGGCAATACACAGATCGGCGGCGGGACGCTGACGATCATGGCAGGCCCCTGTTCTGTGGAATCTGAAGAACAGCTGGTGACCATCGCGAAAGCGGTGAAGGCCAGCGGCGCGACGATGCTGCGGGGCGGCGCTTTCAAACCGCGGACTTCGCCGTATTCCTTCCAGGGCCTTGGCGCTACCGGGATCGAATATCTGAAGATCGCCCGGCAGGAGACGGGACTTCCGATCGTTACGGAACTGATGGATGAAAACCAGATCCCTCTGTTCAAAGATGTGGATGTGATCCAGATCGGCGCCCGCAATATGCAGAACTTTGACCTGCTGAAGGCAGTCGGGAAGCTGGACAAGCCGGTACTCCTCAAGCGAGGCATGATGTCCACATACGAGGAACTGCTGATGAGCGCCGAATACATCATGTCCGAAGGCAACCATCAGGTGATCCTCTGCGAACGCGGCATCCGCACATTTGAGACTTATACCCGCAATACGCTGGATATGGCGGCGGTCCCGGTGCTCCGGAAACTGACCCATCTCCCGATCATTATTGACCCCAGTCACGCCACCGGTAAATATTTCCTGGTGCCGCCTATGGCGCTTGCCGCGGTGGCTTCCGGCTGTGACGGGCTTGAGATCGAGGTCCACAACGACCCCTCCCACGCGCTGAGCGATGGCGGACAGTCCCTCCGCCCGGAAAAATTCGATAAGCTGACGAAAATGATGCTGTCCATGCATGAATTCATGAAAACACAGCCCTCCGGGGATTGGGAATAGTGAGGAAACTGACTCGAAGGATCGAAGCGTAAGGATTCAGGAGCGGGGAGCAAGGAACGAGGAAAAAGTAAAAGGTAAAAAGGTGACCTCCGCGAAAGCGTGTGAGTCTAATAAAGAGCCTGATACCTTCTTAAGCGGGGGTATGGGGGGCGAAGCTCCTGTCCCGAATCTGACCGGACGTAGTCCGTACCTTACGGAACAGGTTAATAGCCCCCGGAAATCAGGTGCGGGAAATAGCTTTTGCAAACACATGAACACACGTTCCCGCACCTTGCGAAGCATACTATCCCGCATGCGGAGGGTAAATATAA
>DAIMGK010000328.1:0-3368 GCA_036723985.1 Flexilinea sp. | reverse complement strand
AACCTTTATCCATTATCAAATAAAGTGGTGTTTTGACACCCAAACCAATACTGAGCCGGGGAAAACAGGTTTCTTTGATTCATTCAGAATCGTTCCATAATTATAACCATAAATCGATCTGATGTCAAAAGCATTTTTGAGCAGACAGAGGGACGGTTTCTGAACGCAGCGAGGGAACTGTCCCTCAGGTTGAGTTACTCTTGACGCGTCCGTTCTATCCATAGCCGGATTTTTGGATAAGCCTGGCACCTTATCATCCGAGTCAGAAGCGGCTTCATGGCAGTGAAATAGAACATGGGTCATAATGACCTGCTTTGTCTGACTCAGGAGCGAGTCAGCGGAACAGGTTTCCGGAGATCATGTTTTCCTGTATTTCCGCGAACCAGTTGCTGCCGCTGAGTCAAAACGGCCGGTCCGCCTGACTCAGCCGGAAAAGTTATTGTCAGGAATACTGTTATATGGTATTAATTATTAGCGGGGAACTATTCAGAGCCTGCCAATTGAAACGATCACTATCCGACGAAGGGCGCAGCTCCTGCACTGCATCTGTCGGGCGAAACCCGCACCTTACAGTGCAGGTTTGGGCGAACTTCTGCTGTGTATTTGATCAGGAGGTCATGCCTGCGCCCTGCGCAGCCGGGAACTGCCGCCTTTCTTTCTGTCAGCGATAACGGTTCCGCAGCAGCCGTCCCTGGCTGAACAGATAAGTCAGCGCTCAGGGACTAATAAGGAGAGACAACATGATATCAACTGTCATTATGCCGCACCCGCCGATCGCGCGGGAACTCGTGGGACGCGGGGAAGAACAGAAAATAGGGGCGACGCTGGATGCCTATCGGAAAGCATCCCGGCTGATCGCGCGGGACGCGCCGGAAACGATCGTCGTGATCTCCCCGCATAACACCTTCTTCCGGGACGCATTTTACATCTCACCGGGTGAGGCCTATACGGACAGCCTCTCCCGTTTCGGTGCTCCGGCTGACCGGATCTCCATTCCCTATGATACCGAACTGCGGGACGAGATCATAAAGCTTTGCGAAGAGAAAGGCATCCCGACCGTAAGTGATCCGCGTTTCAGCGGGGAACCGGACCACGGCACGCTGATCCCGCTGCTTTACATCAATGAAGCCTATACGAATTACCGCGTCGTCCGCATCGCCCCGTCGCTGCTTTCCGATGATATGCTGATGGAAATGGGCAGCGTCATTGAACGGGCAGCCGCGCACCTGGGCAGGCGGATGACACTGCTCGCCAGCGGCGACCTTTCCCATAAACTTCTCCCCGAAGGGCCCTACGGATTCGTCAAAGAGGGTCCGGAATTCGATCAGCGCGTCACGGAGATGATGCGGAACGGTGATCTCGGAGCTTTCCGCAAATTCACGCCCGCTTTCCGGGATAAATGCGCAGAATGCGGCCTGCCGGGGTTCATCATGATGGCCGGGGCGTTGGAAAACTATCATGTCCGGCCGAATTTTCTCTCCTATGAAGGGACTTTCGGCGTCGGTTACGCCATCTGTTATTTTGCCATCGAAGACGCCTGTGTGAGGCTCGCGAAGGACTCCCTGGAAAAGTATATCCGGACCCGGAAACTGCTGGAGCAGCCGGAGGGTCTGCCGGAATGGATGACCGGACAACGGGCAGGTGTCTTCGTTTCCCTGCATAAAGACGATGATCTGCGGGGATGCATCGGGACGATCCTGCCCTGGTCCGACTGTGTTGCCGATGAGATCATTTCCCTTGCGGTCGAAGCCGGGACCCGGGATCCGCGATTCCCGCCGGTAAGGGCGGATGAACTGCCGGATCTGGAATATAATGTGGACGTTCTCTCAACCCCGGAGCCGGCGGAATTCAGCCAGCTGGACGCCAAACGCTACGGTGTCATCGTCACCAATGGTTCCCGCCGGGGTCTGCTGCTGCCGGATCTGGAGGGTGTTGACACACCCGGGGAACAGATCGCCATCGCCCTGCGGAAAGCCGGCATCCGCCCGAGTGAGCCTTACAGCATCGAACGGTTCACGGTGGAGAGGCATAAATAGTTGTTAGTCATTGGTCATTAGTCATTAGTTGGTGGTTGGTGGTTGATGGTTTATAGGTATCAGGTGCCGGGTGTCAGGCGTTGATGGATGCAGGAGAATAAAAGGCGGGGACGGTTACTCCTCCCGGGCACGGTTACTCCGGAACCGTCCCCGCTTCTCAATCAGCAAGAAAATATAGGGGGAATATGGGAGATCGATGTACGGTTTGTTTCCATCATTGTGAACTGCGGGAAGGCGTGCGGGGGTATTGCGGGACACGCATGCTGCGGGACGGAGAAAATGTCAGTCTGAACTATGGGGAGATCACCGGGCTGGCGCTGGATCCCATCGAAAAGAAACCGTTGGCCCGTTTTTATCCCGGCAGTATGATCCTTTCCCTCGGCAGCTGGGGCTGCAATATGCACTGTCCCTGGTGCCAGAACGATTCCATTTCCCGGGGCAGGACCCGTTCCGTCCGCATCACCCCCGAACAGCTTATTCAGCGGGCGCTGGAACTGCAGCCTGCCGGGAATATCGGTATCGCTTACACATACAACGAACCGCTCATCATGCCGGAATTCATCCGTGATACCGCCTTTCCTGCCCGGGAAGCCGGGCTGAAAAACGTCCTGGTCACCAACGGTATGGCGTCCCGGGAAACCCTCGAATCTCTCCTGCCCGCCATCGACGCACTGAATATCGACCTGAAAACCATCCGCACGGAACAGTACGCCCGCATCGGCGGCGATCTGGAAACCGTCCTGGAAAATATCCGCCTGTCCGCCGAAACCGCTCATGTGGAAGTCACCACCCTGATCGTTCCCGGCTTCAATGACAGTGAGGAAGAAATGACGAAACTTGCCAAGACCCTTGCCGCCATCGACCCGGAACTCACACTTCACGTCACCCGCTTCTTCCCCGCCGCGGAAATGCGCACCGCACTGCCGACACCGGTCCAGACCGTCTATCAGCTTGCGGACATCGCCCGGGTCTATCTCCCCCACGTCTTCACCGGCAACTGCTGAGCAGACAAACGGGGGCAGCCCGAGGCAAAGGCCGACGGGCGAAGCTCACACCTCGTACAGTGAAGGTTCCTGCTGACTCGGTCCAAGAAAAACCACTTGTACAGCTGCTTTATCTCTTTCGCCGGCTTTCCGGGGATGAGTCAATAGGCGAAGCTCCTGCATTGCATCAAACGAGCGAAGCTCGCACCTCGTACAGTGAAGGTTCCCGCCAACTGCTGCCGGACGTTCTCAAGTTTCCGGTGAGGCGGGGAAGAAAAAGATCAGAGTTAGCTTCAGGTTGCTGTTACATTGGTGGGGTCGGTTCTACTGACTCGCAAGCGAGTCAGGC
>DAIMGK010000327.1:0-3428 GCA_036723985.1 Flexilinea sp. | reverse complement strand
GATCATGGAGATCAGTGTGCTCATCATGCTGAAGGTCGCGGCCGCGATCTGCATCGGACGGTGGCCGGCTTCCCGGTTCGCGTTTTCGAGTTTTGTGTAAAATTCCGGACGGTCGAAGGACTGCAGGTCCAGTTCATTCGCTTTGGTCATCAGCTTGTTCCGGATCCGGTTCACCACCAGTTCCCCGAAGGTCCGGGTCAGCATGCTGTCGGCTGATGTCACCAGACGCAGGAGAAACAGATAAGCGAACTGGAAGATCAGCAGGTGAAGGATCACGCTGAAGTCCTGATTTTTCACGTCGATCAGGGCATTGATGAGGTTCCGGGAGATATAAGCTCCCAGCAGCGGCATTACTCCGTTGAATACGGACATAAACAGCATCACAAAGAGCATCCACGGACGGGTCTCCCAGACCAGCCCGTAAATGTAAAACAAACGGCTGAAAAATCCCCCCAGCAGCGTTTTCAGGTAGGCGGGGATTTCTTTGATATCTTTCGGTTTTTTCGGTTTTTCGGCTTCCGGCCTCATCGGCGGCATATTCATAAGTCACCTCCTTCCGTCTTCATCGGCGACGGTTCCGGTAAATCAATGCTGAGTCAGTGTTGAACAATATATAAATAATAAAACGCGTCAAAACGTTTCCAAAAAGCAAGATTTCTTATAAAACTATAATAAACAATATTTTTATTAGGGAGCTTGATATTTATGTGAAAAATGGTGTGTGTATGTGATGATTGAGTGGCAAAAGCTTATTTATTAAAGAATTTAAGAAAAAACTGATTTAAAGATCTTCTCCAATTTCAAAATTATTCTCAATGAACAATTTATAAGCCCTGTCTGCAATAATCTTCGTTTCAATAAAATCGAATCCGGCGTTTATCGGTCCTCCTATTACAGGAGCTAATTTTGTAAGATTAATCAAGCTTTTTTCTCCAGCTCTCGAAAGCAAACGAAATGTAACTTTTTTATTAATTTCCTGAATAACTTTTGCCGGTATTTTCTTAATTAAATTGGTTGTTATTTTTGTTGAAAATTTTATACCGAATGATTTCACAACGCTGTTAACAGAAATTCCCGCAAGACAAAGGTAGATCAATGATCGCACTTGGTCGTCATGGATGTTATAACCGCCAAGATACGCTATTCCCTGAATCATTCGTATCTGAACAAAAAGATTACTACCAATATCAGCCGGTACCGATATTGGCAATGTAATTAATCCACCAAGTCCAGTTACAAAACCGGTTGTAGTGCATTTTAAAATTTGGGAATTTATAAAAGTTTTGGCAGCTTTTTCAATTGTTTTGTTTCTTACTTTGTATTGTTTAGCCACATCTTCTATCGGTTGGATTATTTTTCCATAACCGGTTTCCGATTTTTTATAGAATGAATCAAGAAGATCTAAAAGGTTTTCTTTTGTTATCTCCATATTTGCCACCTAATATCTGATTTTACCATAAAAAGATGTATTTACGCTATTCAATACCGCAGCACCAATTTATTACGGTCGCTTCTGGGATGAGGTTCTCCGAGGCGCGATTCCCGTCTTCCGGAAAATTGAAATGCAAATGAACCGTATTAACGAGTTGATCCGAAATCCGAAGTATTATTATTACGAACAAGCGATCAACGGTTTTATTAAATACTGTGAACAGGAGCTTACACTTACAGATGGAGGCAATCTGACACATCTGGATACCTTTAAACTATGGGCGGAAGCTCTGCTTTCTTGGTTATATTTTGTTGACTGATCTGTTTAGGTGCCATATTTGAAAGGCGGCAGATATTATATATCCGTGGTAGAGACGGAATAAATATAATAATTCCACTTTATTTTTTCTGATTCCTACACCACCTTCCCATTTTCCTCGTTAATTTGCCTTTCTAATGAAATTATAACAATTCCATCATTCTTTCTTCATTTTTCTTGTGTAAGATTTATATTAACAGTTATGTTGGGGATTGTCACAGGGGCAGTGCTGTGAAAGGAATCTCCGCTTTTTCCGGCCACCGGCCGCTGATTACTGAAATTATTGAAAGGAAGACAAATTCATATGAGCAGCAATACAAAGAAACTGATCATTCTGGTCCTCGTGATCATGCTGATATCCTGGGTCATGAGTGCGGTCTGCGGAATTTCCGCGCTGGGGTTTACTTTTCTGAAGAAAAACACATCCCGTGGTGACGGAAAAACCTTCCCGCTGAGCCGGAGCTATTCCGAAATAAAGATCGACAGTGAAAAGTCGGACATCCGCTTTTATTTAGCAGACAGCGGTTCAGGGAAAATCGTCTGGTCCGGCAATTCGGCGATGAAGCTTTCTGTAAACACAATGGGAGGCAGGCTTATCGTAAAGGAATCATATAGACTTCCCTGGTTCCTGCGTATAGGCGTTGTCTCCGGGACTTCGGAGATCGGGATCTATCTGCCCTCCGTAGATTTTAAGGAGCTGGAAGCCGAAAACGATCACGGAAACATTACCGTTCCCGCGGGATTCAGCTTCACGGATGCGGAAATTCAGACGGATACCGGTGCGGTGGATTTTCAGGCTGATGTCAGCAGGACGCTGAAGATCCGGACCGATACCGGACGAATCAATTGCGGCGGCGCGAAACCGGAAAAACTGGATATCCATTCCGATACCGGAACGGTCAGTGTTATGGATGTCAGGGCCGGGGATCAGATCGGGGTGAAAACTGACACGGGTAAAATTATCCTGAATGATGTCCGGAGCGGGAAAATTTCCGCCGAAAGTGATACGGGCAGCATTTCCCTTGCGAATGTATTTGCCTCCGATACTATCGATCTTGAGACCGATACCGGCAGCATCGAACTGGACCGCTGCGACGCGGGGAAGCTGGAGATCGAAAGTGACACGGGTTCGGTCAACGGCACGCTTCTGACGGAAAAGATCTTCAATGTGAGATCCTCCACCGGCAGGATCGACGTTCCCGAATCCGGCAGCGGCGGCGAATGCAAGATCAAAACCGACACCGGCAGCATCACTATCCGCATCACGAAATAATTATGGATCCAATGGGTCTTCAGGTTTTTTCAAAAGTATGCCTATCCTGGCCATCTCAACTATATCACCTGCCCGGCATAATCGCCGGGCTTGACTTTCCGAAGGCTTAAGGACGGTTTCCCTCAGCCGCAAAGCGCCTCGGGATAACCGTCCCCGTCTTTGTGCCCAAAGGAATTCCGTATCCTGATATCTAACCTATCCGGACTCTGTTCCTGAGAAGAGTCTGCCACTTGGAGTCGGTTTTGACTGACTCAGCTTGCTGAGTCAGCAGAACCGACCCCACTGACAACTGCCGGGTTGTCCTCAAACCTCCTATCGATTAAAGAAAATGCTGATCTATACCATGAGGCGCTTGTACCGAATGGCAGCCGTTGGTGGGGTCGGTTCCACTGACTCGCGGGGCGA
>DAIMGK010000326.1:0-3442 GCA_036723985.1 Flexilinea sp. | reverse complement strand
CCTTGCGAAGCATACTATCCCGCATGCGGAGGGTAAATACAAATTGAGCTCTTATAGCAGAAAGATCGGAGTTTGTAAATGGATAATGCGGAACGGGTCATGCCGGTACATATCATCGCGGCGGCGGGGATCGTTATAAATGAGAAAAATGAGATCCTGATGGTCAAAAATCCGCGAAGGGGATGGGAGTTTCCCGGGGGACAGGTTGAAGTCGGGGAAAGTGTAATAAACGCTGTCAGGCGGGAAATTCTTGAGGAAACAGGCATCGATGCCGAGGTCGGCGAGGTTTTTTGTATTTCGTCAAATACCGGCAAATATCCCGGCTATAACGGTGTAAAAGAAGTACCGACAAAAATCATACTTGATTTTATCTGTAAGGTAAAAGGCGGCATACCGAGAAGTTCTGAAGAGAGTTTGGAAACCGCTTTTGTCCCGAAAAACAAGGTTTTGGATCTTATCCGGGCTCCGGCGTATATTGAACGTTATAAGGCTTTTTTAGCGTATACCGGGAGACCGGTTTACCTGGAATATGTTTCAAAGCCGGAATTTCAATTGAAACAGAAAAGGCTTATATAAATCCTGTTATCAGAGAGGAATCGAAATATGAAAAGAATCTTTTTTGCGTTCATGAGTATTGTGTTCATATTTACCGCTGTTTCCGCTTTTGCCGAAAAAATGACCGCAGACACTGTTGCTGAAGACGAGGGAAAGATCGTTATTCTCGCTACCGGAGGGACGATCGCCGGCGTCGGTGAGGCCGGAAAGACTGCCGGTTATAAGCCGGGGTCACTGACGGCGGAAGAATTGCTGTCCGCTGTGCCGGAACTGAAGGACGTCGCGGAAATTGAAGCAATTCAGGTCTGCAATATTAATTCTGACGATATGACAGACGAAGTGTGGCTGAAGCTGGCAAACACGATCAACAGGATGGCAGAAGACCCGGATGTGAAGGGATTTGTTATCACACATGGCACAGACACCATTGAAGAAACAGCATACTTCCTGAACCTGACCGTGAAGACAGACAAGCCGGTGGTCCTCACCGGTTCCATGCGGCCGGCTACATCTTTATCCTCGGACGGGCCTCTGAATCTGTATGATGCTGTGTGCCTTGCCAATTCAGAAGAAGCGGTCGGGAAGGGTGTTCTGGTCGTTTTTTCCCAGCGGATCTTTTCCGCCCGCTCTGTGGTGAAAACCAGTACTTACAGCGTCATGGCTGTCTCAGCCGGCGAAACGGGAAGCGCCGGTGTTGTGCGCGACGATGAGATATATTTTTATGAGATTCCGGTAAAAAAGCACACGACCTCCTCAGAATTTGACGTAAGCAGCCTGACCGGGCTGCCAAAGGTATCGGTGCTGTATTTTTCCGTAGACGCCGATCCAGAACTGCTGATTTACGCGGCAGAACATTCAGACGGGCTGGTGATCGCCGGAGCCGGAGCCGGGGAATTCAGCAGCAAATGGATCGATATCATCAGCGGGCTTTCGATCCCGGTGATCATCTCATCCAGAATTGATGACGGCTTGATCACGAAAGAAAATCTCCTTTGCGGGAACACAGTCGCCGCCAATAATCTTTCTCCGCAGAAAGCCGCAATTCTGCTGCGGCTTGCGCTTACTGGGGATGCAAGCCGGGAAAGACTGGAAGAGTTGTTTTCAGAATACTAAACCCCGGAAAAATTCACATTTGCCGATATCCGACTGAATCGATATTGATCGGGATCCTGCAAAATCGGTGTTTGTTGAAATCCTGCAAAATCGCAGTTTCATCATATGATGAGAGGTTTCCATGAAGAAGGGCCTGATAAAGAATGTGAGGAGTACCGGCAGTACCGGATCGACAAACTCAATGTCCTCATTCTGACGCCGGACGGTCTCCGCGTCATCTGTGCGGGGCCGGATAATGATCCGTAGAAGATCGGCATCCACATGCCGGAGATGACGGCCGGGTTCAGGAATGAAGGAATCGCGGAATGAAGATCAGCGCCTCTGAGCCGATATGGTTCAGAAGAATATTTGTAAGAACGGAATGTAAACAATAACATAAGGCCTTGACAAGTGACCGTTCGTTCACTATAATAGGTGAACGAACGGTCACTTGCTGCGTATGGAGGTTATTATGGCGAACGACACAAAAGAGAGGATCCTGGCTGCGGCGCTGGAGATGTTTTCACAAAACGGTTATGCGGGAACAAACATCCGTGAACTGAGCGCATCACTTGGGCTTGTCAAGTCCGGGGTCTATAAACACTATGAGAGCAAGGAAGCTATTTGGAATGCGCTGCTGGATGAGATGATCTCCTATTACGGAGAGCGTTTCGGTTCACCTGAGCACTTGCCGCCTGTGCCGGATACGCCGGAAGGGCTTGTCACAATGACCATGCAGATGGTAAATTTCACTGTTCATGATGAAAAGGTCATCATGACGCGCAAAGTGCTTACGCTTGAACAGTTCCGGGACGTACGTGCACGGGAACTGGCGACAAAACATTTCCTTACCGGCCTTACAGACATGTTTACACAGATATTTTCAGGCATGATGGAAAAAGGCCTGCTCCGGCAGGACGATCCGGCCATGCTCGCTTTTGCCTACACCGCTCCAATCTCGGTCCTGATCCATCTCTGCGACAGGGAACCTGAAAAGACCGGGGAAGCAATGGCACGGATCGAGGCGTTCATCCGCCATTTTATCAAGACATATAAACAGAGTATGCCCGGCTCCGGCAGACCATGAACCGGGAGGAACAGTATGCGGCCATCGTGAACGGTGGAGTCGGAGATTGAACATATGATCGTTTATCGAGCGGGTGCTGCGGCAGAAAGGAGATAAAAATGTTGTTTAAAGGGATCGGCAGGACTTTTTCCACGGAAAACGATCAGCAGTACGAAACGATTGGAGCTTTTTGGGATGAGTTGGCGGCAAAGTACGGCCGGGCGAACCTGCAGGGGCTCGGTTATGGCTGGACGGAACGATCCATTGAGTATGTTATTGGCTTGACCGACGGGGAGATCGGCGAAGCGGACCGGGCTGTGAAACTGCCGGATACAGGCTGGGTCACGGTTCGGGGAAAAACAGCGGACCTTGGGGAGATATATGAAAAGATTTATCGGGAGGGCAGATTGAAATATGAGATCGAGCGCTTCACCGACAGTGGTGACTGCGGGATCATGTATTGCCGATAAGCCGTCCGGGACAAATAAGGAGGATCAAAAAGAATGTTTACCGCAGATATGATCGCCCCGTGCGGGCTGGACTGCAGCATCTGTAAGCGTGCGCTGGCCGGGACAGGCCCCTGTGCCGGATGCCGCGGCCCGAATGACCACAAACCGGACTTCTGTTCGGCGGGATGCGGCATCATCCTGTGTGAAAAGAGAAAGGCAAACGGGTATTTGTTCTGTGATGAGTGCCCGGATTTTCCCTGCGCTGACGTCATGGAAAAGG
>DAIMGK010000325.1:2503-3505 GCA_036723985.1 Flexilinea sp. | reverse complement strand
GATTGGTCTCCACATTTGCCGCCCCGCACAGGTCGGCGTCCGCGTACCAGATATAGGCAAAAGCCAGAATTGAATAGATATTCGAATTCTCCGTAAAAGTGTCAAGTGCAGTTTCCAGGGAGGAGATGACATTCGTCAGAGTCGCGCTTTTTTCCTGATCGGTGGTCTGTGAACCGGTCAGGTAGATCAACGCCCTGCCGCGCTTCCAGACATAATCAGGGTTATCCGGTTCCAGGACAGCCGCTGCCGCATAGGCATCCGCGGCTTTCTGAAGGTTCCCGGCGCGAAAATATGTATCTGCCTCCATTGCATAGGAAATGGCATCACGTGTCGGGACGGCAGTCGGCAGCCATGGGGATACGATCGTCCTGGACATCACAGCTTTCAGCAAAAAGAAACTGAGAACACACAGGAACATTAAAAATAAAACCGTTAATGGATTTGAACGGTTTTCATGTTTAAATTCAAGGTTTTTTCCGGTGAGCTGCATACAAATTACGGTTTCTTGATGCAGCCTTCGTTATCCGCACCGTAGAAACAATCCCAGCATGATCCCATGTGGAATCCGGCATAATCATAGCAATCGGCATAATAATAACCGATCAGATTGCCTTTTTCGTCGAATACAGAGTTACCGCCGATAAAGCAGGTGTTGCCGTTCACATGGTATCCGGCATTCATACAGTCATTGAAATTCATAATCTGAACGCCCTGCAGATTCAGTTCCGGATCGTTGCTGATCTTCCGGTATATCTCTCCGCGCAAATTGCTGCAGGTTTCAGCCGTTCTCTGTGCAGAAGGAGCATCGGGCTGGAATTGGTTGTACATTCCCCAGAGAGAATTGATCGCGGCATTATCATATCCGTTCATCAGGATGGATATGTTGCTGATCGTAACGGCAATATGATCCTTTACCTCATAAAATCTTGATGTGTCTCCATATTGAGCCATCAGTGAATAATCGGAGATATTCTGACATTCTACGGCAAGGAGATCCAATAC
>DAIMGK010000325.1:716-2493 GCA_036723985.1 Flexilinea sp. | reverse complement strand
GAGCGATCCGGCGCCAGCGGACCGGCTGAAACAGATAAAAAGGACCAGGACAAAAGAATCAGCACAATGAATGATATGGTTCCGATTTTGATTTTATTCATGTCTGCTCCTTACGTTCATCACCGTTATTTCAGGTGATGATGATAATTCTTTGGTTATTCCGGGTCCTGCATCATTCATTTTCCATATTATGAAGACCCGGCTTCTTATTTATCCGTAAAACGTCCGACACATGGTATAAGTTTCAACAGATCTGATTTAATTATAATAAAACATGAACAATCCTGAAAGACTGGATATTATTTTTCATAAATTTCATACATCTGCGCCTGTCCTGTTTCCCGAGGATCACCGCCGGTTTCCTGCCCATCAATAAGGCTCCCTGACAAATTTGTCATAAAAATCAGTGATTTTTACCCCTTTTCTTACAAAACCCCGCAAATGATACTATAATATGTATCGTTACTTGGGACATCGTCCCATTACATAGGACAAACAAACGTGATTGAACATCAATATCTCAACCGTATTTTTTCTCTGATGGATTGCTTCTCCGTTGAAAAGCCGGAATTAGGCGTTCGGGAGGCAGCCAGGATGCTCGGTATTTCTCCCAGCTCATGCGGAAGACTACTGAGTGAACTTCGCGACGAGGGGATCCTTGTGCAGAATCCGGACACCCGGATGTATACGCTGGGCGGGAGGGTCATCCGCTGGGCCGGCGTATATACAGCGACATCCGACCTGCGCAAGAAGGCTCTTCCCTACATGGAACGGATCTATAAAGAAACAAACGAGACCGTTACCCTGTATTCGGCGCGGGAATGGTCGGGACAAGCATCGATATTTTCGCCGGATCGGGCGGAAAATCGATCCTTGCATTCCGGACGCCGGAAGAGATCGAACACGTTTTTGATTATGTGAGGACATTACCGAAATACAATAATGACGAAAAATTCATCTCTCAACTGAAAGATGAATTCATCACCATACGGGAAAATGGCTACGCAGTAAGTCACGGAGAGTGGCAGTCTGATGCCTCGGGTATCGGAGCTCCGATCTTCAATGACAAAGGCACACCGGTCGGTTCCATTTCCATATCAGGTCCGACGCAGCGTTTTCTCGATAAAAATGTTATCTCATCATATGCTGAGCTGCTGGTAAAAAGTGTTCAGCAGATCTCGCGGGAACTGGGTTATCTCCCCGGCCGCTATTAAGGCAGGTATTATATGATTTTAGAAGAACGTATTGAAGCGAATGTAATGATCTGGCGCGAAAGGATGAACCGCCTGATCAAGGAACACGGAGACTTTGTAATTTCAAACGTCACCATAGCCCAGATCTGCAGCGGTATCCGCGGCGTTCCGATCCAGATCAGCGATATTTCCTATGTGGAACCGGAACACGGGCTTCGCTACCGCACATATTCGATCAATGAAGTTTTGAGCCTTCTGCCGAAACTGGAAGGTTCCGATTATCCGCTGACCGGCGGAGTCTATTATTTACTGATGTGCAATGAGATCCCGACTTTCGCGAAAGCTTCCGAACTCGAAGAAGAGTGGCGGCAAAGGGGCCGGGTCCCGCAGTATGTCTATGACATAATCGATGCATTTCCGGAATATGCATCACCGATGTCGATGTTTTCCGCGGCGATTTTATCCATGTCCGGTCAGTCAAAGTTTTACAACGCCTATGAAAAGGGCATGCCAAAAGATGAGTACTGGAAAGTCATGCTTGATGACAGTCTGGACCTCACCGCCCGGGCTCCCCGCATCGCGGC
>DAIMGK010000325.1:0-706 GCA_036723985.1 Flexilinea sp. | reverse complement strand
ATAAAAAATATAACCGCGGCGAGCAGATCCCCGCTGATGAGACCCTGGATCTTGCCGGGAATTTCGCCCATATGATGGGAAATGATGACCCGGCTTATGCAGAACTGATGCGTCTGTTCATGCTGCTTCATATGGATCATGAGAATGCAAATGTCAGCGCCCATACCGCTCATCTGGTCGGTTCCGCATTATCGGATATTTATCTATCCTGTTCAGCAGGACTGAACGGCCTTGCCGGGCCGCTGCACGGCCTGGCCAATCAGGAATGCTGCAACTGGCTTCTCGGGCTCTATCACACTTACAACGGTGTCCCGTCACAGGATCAGATCCGGGAATATATTGAAAAGACACTATCCGAAGGCCGTGTGATCCCGGGGTACGGTCACGCTGTCCTGCGCTGTATCGACCCGCGCTTTACCGCACAAATGGAATTCGGGAAAAAGTATCTGCCGGATGATGAATTATTCCGGACCGCGATGAATGTTTTTGCCGTGGCGCCGGATATGCTCAAGGCGACGGGGAAGGTCTCCAATCCCTGGCCGAATGTCGATGCGATCACGGGAACATTGCAGCAGCATTACGGCATTACCCATACGGATTTTTATACGGTCCTGTTCGGGATCAGCCGTATCATGGGCTTTACCGCACATGTGGTATGGGCACGTGCTCTCGGGAAGCCGATCGAACGTCCGAAAGCACTCACGAC
>DAIMGK010000324.1:1044-3582 GCA_036723985.1 Flexilinea sp. | reverse complement strand
AAGTATAACACAGTATTGATATTAATTGTAGTTTAATAAAATGTTGTATACTAGGTTATTTGTTATGATTATATTTATCTCGTATAGTTAAATGTCAGGTTCAAGATAGTTATTTATCAAAAATCAAATCACCGGGAGTGTCAGGAAACGAATGATCAGTAACGATATTTGTATTAATATTGTTAAAACATATCAGTTTTCCCGGGGTGACGGTTGCTCAGGTGAAATCGGAACCGTCGCCACAGACAAATTTCGAAAAAGTGACATGTACCGGCTTCGTGAAACCCGGGCATGACCGCCTGATCAAATACACAGCGGGAGCTTCGCTTTTCGTCAGAAAGTAACCGTCAGCAACAGTTCCTTCTGAATATTTACTGTCAAAGAATATGATCACCTGTGAGGTGCAGTACATGACTTATAAACAATTTTTCAAATACCGTTCTGTCTGGATGGGCATTTCGATATTACTTATCATGTTTCTTCATACCCAGATCCTGGTCCCTGTGAAACTCAGAAATCTTGTGGCAATAAGTTACGGAGGTGTTGATATTTTCCTTTTCGCGTCAGGATTAGGGTGTGTTTTTTCCTATAAACGGTCCGGGAGCCTTTTTACATATATAAAACGCCGTTTTGAAAGGATCTTTCCGACATACTGGGTCTTTATGCTCTTTTGGATTCCCTGCTTTTTTCTGCAGGATACCATGCCTCTCCGCTCAATTATCGGGAATATTTTGGGGATCGAATATCTGACACTGTCAAAATACTCATTCAACTGGTATATTTCCTTTATCCTGGTCATGTATGTCGTGTCCCCCGTACTCATTGAATTTATGGGCAGGATAAAGCGGTATTATCAGTTTTTTCTCGCGGTGATCGTGCTGATCTGTCTGTCGGTTCCTTTTATCAATTCTACGAATTACATCATCATGGCATCGCGGATCCCGATTTTCGGTATCGGTGTTTTTTTCGCGCTGTTTTATGAACAGGATGAAGAAGTCGGAAAGAAGCTGATCGCCGTGATGATGGCCGCGTTTGTGGCCGGATTTATTATTCTGCGGTATCTCTTCCTCAATTATTACACATATTTGTGGAATTATGGCTTATTCTGGTATCCCTTTATTCTGATCGTTCCGGGTGCATGTTTTATTGTCTCCTGGATATCCCGGTTATTCTCAAAAAATAAGATTTTGGGATCAGTGATCGCTCTGCTCTCAAAAATCGGTGATCTGTCTTTTGAACTGTTCATGATCCATATTTTTTTCTTTGATATGTACAGGCGTACTTTTGAGCACAGGAGCAATATCGGGATGTTATTCGTATATTTCCTGTGCTTTCCGGCTTCCATGCTGCTGAAAAAGGCGGGGAGATTTGTTTCCGCTAAACTCCAATCGAAAAACAGCTGATTCATTGTTCGTCCGGAAATCTATCCCATGCGTGATAAAAAACAGGGCCGCGCTGACCGCGGCCCTGTTTGAATTTGTTTTCGTACGGGAACTTTCTAATCCAGGATCTGCTGTGCTTCGATGTAGAAACGCTTTTCGTGTGCCTCGCCCATGGAGAATGTCTTGCGGGGCAGCGCGCCGTCGTGGATGATGCCCTGGAAGAATCCGTTCTTGGAGACCGGCGGCAGATAAAAAGCGGTAACAGCCTCACCGGCGGAGATGTCGATCAGGTCCTGCGCGCCATGGATGTAGTCGATCTTCTCGTATTTCCCCTCACGCAGCCATTTGTCGAGGATCTGCTGGATGGAACCGACGCAGATCACGGACGGAGCTTCGAGGAATGTGGCGACAAATGCCTTCCCGTTTTCCATGATGCCGAATGCCTGCGTGCCGTCGGGAGTGGCTTTGACTGTTTCGATCATGGCCTGCGGATCGGCGGCTGCTTCGATCCTGATCTTTCCGCCCATTTCTTCCCCGAAAAGGGAGACCGCGGATGCTTTCGTGCCGAATATCGCCCGGTGGATCGGCTCGAACTGCTGCGCCGGGTCATGGAGGTTTTCGATCTCCACCAGCGCGTAGCGGGCGGGATGGTCCATCCCCCATTCGGCTTTGTGGGCTTCCCAGATCGTCTTGGCGGTGGCGAGGGAATGGTTCCCGTCTCCGATGGCGAAGAGAATGCGGTTTTTATCGCAGGCGGGACCGTATTTCTTTGTGATGGTCTCATCGGACTGCAGTTCCGCGATGACGTTGTATACATGATCCTCAAATTCCGGATCCGCCAGAGAATAACCGGTGATATGTCCGCTGCCCATCATCAGATCGAAGTCATAGACTTTCTTCATGCTGTCTTTCCGCGCGATCAGCGGCTCGATCAGTTTCTTTTCACTGTCATCCACCAGGACCAGGATGTGGGGAACTTCCAGCGGCGCTCCTTCACGGATCTTGACCCGCGGCGGGATGCGTTCGGCAACCGTGCCTTCCGTGGCGCGGATCCAGCTGGTGGATGTTTTGGTGTAGTCGTAATCCTCCAGGTCGATGGTGAGCATCAGTCCCCAGCGGATCCCGTTGTCGATATGGCGTTCCTCCAGGATCATCC
>DAIMGK010000324.1:0-1034 GCA_036723985.1 Flexilinea sp. | reverse complement strand
GCAAATATCTGGCTGACAACATTTTTTTCACTCATCCCCGGATGAGTGTCGAAAATGTTTTCAGCCAGATATTTGCGCTCTTCCGCCTGGATATCGGCGATCTTCTTTTCCTCATCGATCTTCCCGAGATAGAACTCCGGAAAGGTGATGTGAAGGGTAGACGGGGCATCACCCACCAGCGCTTCGACCTTGTCCCAGTAGGCTTTGTTGGATGTGTACTGGTCGCAGGCGATCACTGCCCATTTGCTCATATCGACCGAGCTGTTGGGAAGCAGCATCTTCGGGGTTTTGATGATTGTGACGTTTTTGTGCGGCATTTGTTCTCCTCCGTTTTTATCTCCGGCTTTCATCTGCCGGCTGAATGTACCGTTTCTAAATAAGTTTTTTCCCGCGCTGAGCGCTCTTATATAACAACGAATTACTGATAACTATCAACTAATGACTATATATAATTTTACGGAAATGGAAAAATGCGGCAATGGCAGAATGTCAGGTTTTCCATGTTTGTTTATCACAAATTTGTCAGACAATTTGTATGTTCCAGTGCCGATCCCGCAAACAACGGGTCATTTCTTTTCAAAAGATGTACAACGGTGACGGATTTCCCCGAGGCGAATGCCGGGACGAACCGTCAGTGGTCGGTTTTGCCTGACTCGTCTGCGAGTCAGCAGAACCGACCCCACCAGTGTCACAGCTCTGATCTTTACCTTCTCCGCTTTACCGGAAACTTGGAAACGTCCGGCAGCAATTGGCAGGGCCCTTCACTGTACGAGGTACGAGCTTCGCACGTTTGATGAAGTGCAGGAGCTTCGTCTACTGACTCAGCTTGCTGAGTCTGTCAAAACCGCCCCCCGGATGAAAGACAAGCTCACTTTTCCGAACGGCAAGAGATCTCTGCTCCGGCGTGAGCTTCGCTCATACAATTCAGACCAGGAGCAACGCCTCTCGGCCTTCACCTCTGGCGTACCATCCCCGTTTTTTTCCCGCTGACTACCGCACAAATGCCTGTCGTTTCCGTTTCGGCTTCGCATTTT
>DAIMGK010000323.1:0-3594 GCA_036723985.1 Flexilinea sp. | reverse complement strand
GCCCGCGATCCAAAGAACGCGGAGCAGGAATATGAGCAGATCCGGCAGTATTTGAAGGGCTACAGCAACAAGACGATCTGGAACATCTTCTGGTCGGCCAATAATTACAAAGTGCCAAAAACGGCGCCCCGGCTTGCGACAAGGATCCAATTCTGGGTGGGCACAGATGAATGGGGCTCCCGCTTCCGGGATCTCAAGTGGGCGATGCGGTATCTGCCGCAGATCGAGATCGTGAATATTCCCCATATGATGCACGGGGAATTCGTGATGATGCACCCAGAGGAATTTGCTCAAAAAGCAATGGATTTTTTGCAATGAAAAATGTAACACATCCAGAACGGACTGCTTTGAACAGAAGTTCCGCTTACTGGAGGAATGGAGCTAAGGAGACAAAGGAGTAGTTATTTTGAGCCTGATCGACTATTTTGCTGTTCACATTGTCCCGCGCATGTACCGCGGAAAGGGCGCACTGCACCCCGCACCCACCGGGAAACTGACAGACGTGGTCAGCTGTGTCCGGGAATATGATGTGAACATCTTTTTCCTCAGCAAGGATGAAACCCTCATAGCCATCGACGCGGGCTATAAGAGTCATCCCGGACTTCTGGAGCGCTGCCAGAAGATCGGCGTGGACCCGGCCCGGGTGCAGGCGCTGTTCCTGACCCATGCCGACCCAGATCATGCGGGCGGCCTGGATGTTCGTCAGGAGAATGCTTTTCAAAACGCCCGGGTTTATCTGGGCGAGCGCGAGGAAAACTATCTCACCAATACCTGGCACCGCAAGCAGATCGGCCCCTTCGGCCTGAAAAACTCCGTGACCATCGCGAACGGGTATCATCTGCTCAAAGACGGGCAGACGGTGCAGATCGGCGATTTCAAGGTGCAGGCTTTCCTGGTGCCCGGTCACACGCTGGGGCATTTGTGCTATCTGATCGACGATGAACTTCTCTTTACCGGGGATTCCATCGCCCTGAACAAAGACGGCGGCTGGTGCTTCTTTGATATTTTCAACTATGACAGCAGGATGAATATAGCATCCCTTCAGGCGCTGCGAAAAAAGCTCGACCTCGGAAAGATCCGGTATTTATTCACTTCCCACAACGGCTACACCGACGATCCCCAAAGCGCCTTCCGGCACATCGACACGATCCCGACCATGGAAAAAGGCTGCCCCTTTGATGAGACTGCCCCCTATGACTGTTTTGAAGAGAGTGAGGAATGACCTGTGAACGCCAAAGAAAAATCCAGAGCCTATTTCAACGCCCATCGAAAGTCCCGGTTGGCCCGGGGCGGTTATTGGCATTTGGATTACCGTCATGTTCTTGCGGAGATCGAAACACTCCGACCCGAACGGCTCATCGAAAACTGCACTACGTCTTTGATACGGATAGCGGCGGCATAATGGTGAGGGCTCGTTTTTCGGGCAAAAAGGGCTCGTTCGAGCCCTCCTGTGAAGTCGGGTATGGACCCGGCTATTTTCATGCAACGAGTTATTGACTTATGTCATAAACATGCGTATAATAGTATTTGACATATGTCGGAAAGGAGGGCTTATGCCAAGACCTATCAGATGCCGCAGAATAGAGCGGTTGCCGGTTTATCGCAGTTTCTCACCTGACGACATAACAGCCGCCGAGAGTGTACAGATGACCGTAGATGAGTTTGAGGCCTTGCGTCTTCTTGATGATGAAGGACTCACTCAGGAAGCATGTGCTTCCAGAATGAATATTGCTCGTACCACAGTTACAGCAATCTATGACAGCGCGAGGAAGAAAGTCGCGGATGCTCTTGTTCATGGAAAACGGCTGCTGATCACAGGAGGATGCTGTGAATTTGAGCCTGTTGAGCTTCATCAAATCATTATGGAGAAAGGAAGTAACACAATGAGGATCGCAGTTACTTATGAAAACGGGGAAGTTTTTCAGCACTTCGGACATTCCGAACAATTCAAACTGTATGATGCTGAGGGCGGTAAGATTATAGGAGAACAGGTTGTAGACACGAACGGAAGTGGACATGGTGCACTGGCCGGTTTCCTGCAGGCGGCAAAGGTGGATGCACTGATTTGTGGTGGTATTGGCATGGGAGCGCAGATGGCATTGGCAGATGCTGGAATTAAATTTTATGCCGGGGTTCAGGGATCAGCAGACGCTGCAGCTAAGTCTCTCGTTTCCGGAACACTGGAATACGATCCGGATGCCCATTGCGATCACCACGGACATCATCACGATGGCGATTGCGGACACGATCACTGCGCGGATCACCACTGCCACGGGAATTAATGTATGAATATTGTGCTTGATCTTTTTCTGACGTTTGCGAAGATCGGGCTTTTCACCTTTGGCGGCGGATATGCCATGATCTCCTTGATAGAGAATTCCTGTGTGGAGAAGAAGCAATGGATCACTCATGATGAGATGATGAACGTCACAGTGATCGCTGAATCTACACCGGGTCCGATTGCCATCAATTGCGCCACCTTCGTTGGTTATAAACAGAAAGGTTTTACCGGAGCTATCTCAGCGACAATTGGCATGGTTCTTCCCTCATTCTGCATTATATTCCTGATTTCCATGTTTCTGGACAACTTTCTGGAGATTACGTGGATAGCTCATGCTTTCATGGGAATCAAGATTGCAGTTGGCCTATTGATTCTTGATGCTGCGATCAGAATGATCAAAAAGATGCAGAAAAAGCCAATACCGCTCACCATTATGATCTGCGCATTTAGTGCCATGCTGCTGATCGACATCTTTGCCCTGAGAGTATCCTCCATTACCCTGATGTTGATTGCGGCTGTCATTAGCCTTGCCATATTCCTGATCAAGAGGAGTACCGAAAGAGTAGGTACAGCGAAATGATTTACTTCGATTTGTTTATTGGCTTTCTGAAGGTTGGGCTGTTTGCCTTTGGTGGCGCTTACGGTGCAATCCCGCTGATCAGAGATGTGGTACTCTCATACGGCTGGATCGACGATGAAATGCTTACATACATGATTGCAGTCAGTGAAAGTACACCGGGACCCATCATGGTTAATCTGGCAACGTATGTGGGCAGTTCACAGGCAGGCTTCTGGGGTGCTCTTATAGCCACAGCAGCTGTAGTGCTTCCTTCGTTTATCATAATTCTGCTGATTATGGTTCTTTTGAAAAAACTGTTGAAGAACCCATATGTGCAAGCTATCCTGAGAGGATTGAAACCGTGCATTATCGGCATAATTCTGGCAACGGGTATCTTTATGATCCTTCAGCACATTGTAGGAAGTTCTGGTGCATTATCAGTCGATACAACGGCAGTTATTATGACGATTGTTCTTGGAACCCTATACTTCGGTTCAAGAAGAGTCCTGAAGAATGGTATTTCACCGATTGGACTGATTGGAATATCGGCTTTAGCAGGACTAATTGTATATGGATTATAAGAGGTGGCTATGGCAAAAGTGACACTTATTCCGCTGACTCCTGATGACCGGGAGCAGTTCATCCGGGATAATCAGGAAGCATTTAACTACGGAGCGCTGGAGGAGTTCGGGCTCCGGGATGAAGAGCGCCGGCGCGGATGCCGAGCTCATTGAGTGCAATTCCGTCACGGATC
>DAIMGK010000322.1:0-3671 GCA_036723985.1 Flexilinea sp. | reverse complement strand
CAAATACAGGACGGATTGAAAAAGTGAGAAGAAAATAGTTTGGAGGGGACGGTTATCCCGAGGCGAAGGCCGAGGGGAACCGTCCTTAAGTTTTCGGAAAGTTAAGCTTATCTTTTTTATCCGGGCGGATGATGAAGCTTATTGCGGATAATGATAATGCCTGGTTTTATCTTCAATTCGAAAAGTATGGTACTACGTGGTCCAAATATATATCGGGACCTCATGATTTAAATCATCCCGGAAATAATGTAGGAATTGGCATTAGCAACGGAAAAAACTTATATTTTTCAAATCAATGTGAGTGGTCAGATATCTTTTTGTATACGTGGTAACGGATCATAATATGTGACAGACACAGGAGGGAAGATTCTTTTCTTTCCCCCTGTCACAGGAAAATAAGAGGGGATAGGCAGGCGCTTTGCGGGTACATATCCCCCAATTTTTTTTAATTATATGCAGCGTCTCCGCATGATTCTTCGATGACGAACGGTAAAAAACGCGAATTATTCAGAAACCCGGCAGGGATGGTTATCATCTGTCTGAGTTCGAAAAATGATGTCCCATCCTTACCGTTCTGGCAGACCGGCAGGTTCAGAACGGTTCTATCGTGCTCATAATCGATACGGCCTTCATAAATCACCCGGGGGATGACAAGAGTATGCTATAATTGCCGGGCCGATACCATTTATTTCCCACAGAGAAAGTATACTTTTGTAGACAGGACTCAATGAGGAGGTTACTTATGGATATAACAATTCCGTCTGTTGATCAGGCTCTGCTGGAGCGCACAAATCCGGTATTCAATACAGCAAAAATGACATTGTACCAGCTGGCGGCGGCTGATGATCAGGACGCGGTCCGGATCGCTGAGAAACTCGGACTGACATTTGAAAATACACAGCAGGAATCCGATGCGGACGAGCTGCTGGTCAACTGCATCAATCTGGAGACCCGTTACCGCACCATGGGTGTAATGGCGGAAAGGTCAGGTTTCAGAACTGAGGTCGACCTCCCCTGCGGGTATACGCCCCGGGCCATCGAATTTGCGCGGAAGGGGATCCCGTTTGTCGGGCTGGATCTGCCCGCTGCGATCAATGAAGCCCGGCCTGGCATCACCTCCCTGATCGATCCGGATCAGCAGCATCTGGTCCGTTTTGAAGGTGTTGACGCGACAAATTATGGATCACTGAAGAAGGTCTTCGATGAGATCCAGGGTGATGTCTGCATCACAACGGAAGGGCTGCTGATGTATTTACCGATTCTGAAGCCGGCGAACTCTGTGATAATATCCGCAGGATCCTGGATGAGCACGGCGGATGCTGGATCACAGCCGATCCCGAGATAGCGATCCAGAGTGTGTTGATCATCCGGGCGTTTTACGGAGAAAGGTTTATGGAAGTTATTCGGAATAGCCAGAAGCGGGTACAGAACAAGTCAGATGTAGCGGTCACATCAAGAACACTGGTGATGAGTCATTCCAACACAAAAGAAAACAAAGCTAACGCGATTATGTTCCTTGCCCGGCATGGACTGAAAGCGGAACGCCTGATCGTTTCTGAATACGTTCCGGAGCTGAAGAGCCTTGAAAAGGTTCCGCAGGAACAGGCTGAAACGATCTGTCAGGCTATGTCACAGATCGCTTACTGGAGAATCACACCGATGGGCGGGAAGCCGCTTGACGCTGCCGGCGCGAAGGGTGAAAATTTTGACCTGAAGGCAGAGCTGGAAGGTGAAGCCCTGAGACTTCAGCTCAACGGAAGGCTGGATACGCTGACTGCCCCGGGGCTTCTGGCATTCTTTGAAAAGACGGCGGAAGAAAATACTGTCAGCGGAGTTTCTGTTGACTGCGGATCCCTGGATTATATCTCATCGGCGGGTCTTCGTGTGCTTCTGATCATGCAGAAGAGATGCAAAGAGGGTGTGACCCTGAGAGGGATCAACGATACGGTCCGGGATATCCTGGAACAGACCGGCTTTGATGAGATCCTGAAGACAGCGTAGAGACCTGTGCTGCTGATACGTCCCGGTTCTTCAGAAAACGATCCGCGGGGATCTGAGTACGAATTGTTTGGTGTAAGAGCTCAGTTTGTATTTGCCTTCTGTATGCGGGACAGTATGCTTCGCAAGGCGCGGGATCAAATATTTGTTTGTTTGTCAAAGCGGTTCCCTACACTTATTGCTTTCACAAACACACGAATACACATACCTACACATTTTGAAGCGTAAATATTGTCTGCTGAGTATAGTGGGCTCTTATAGAAACCATTATTGAAAAATGCTGACGTATCCCTGCGGATAACAGTTTCCTTGTCTCATGTATACAAAGGCTTTAGGACTGTATTTCTGAACCTTGTAAAACGTCAGAAATTCGTGTAAAATTTTCCTTATTGAATAAAAGATCCTATCGGATCAATTTCATCATTTTTTGGGGGAGGGGTGTATGAAAAGGACAGCAGCGTTATTATTCATAATGATTATCCTGGTAATTTCGCAAACGGCGGCAGGACAGGATTATAAGGCAACGGCCGAGGCTTTGGAATATCAGCTCCAGATCATGCAGCTGCAGTCGACAATTGACGCGCTGCAGAATCAGGGCGGTTCTTCCGGAACTTCCGGCGGGGACACCACCAATATGTGGAACTGGAATTCACAGAATTCGGGCTATTATTCGACCCCGACTCCATTGGGCGGGATAACGAACTATTCCGACACCACAATTTCGACCCGGAATTTTCCCGCGCAGGTCCGTCCTCCGGTCCCTGCCGGACCGCCGCCGGCCTGGAAAAAGCCAACCAGCCGTTATTCCACGGAAATTACAGTCGGGGACGCGGGCCGGTACCGAACGATCGGTGATGCCCTGAAAAACATCCCCAAAAACGCCGGAGAGGTAACCATCTATCTTGTCAGCGATACCGAAGAACCGCAGACTGTTTCGATCCCGTTTGATAAAAATATCACCTCATTACGGATCACTTCCAATAACAGCAGCAAACGCACGGTATATCCGGCAGAACGTTCTCTCTGGTTTTTCTGCAGCGGTGTTCCTTTGATCGTCGATTCGACTGTCACGATCGCGGCAAAAAGCATGATCATGGGCGGATTTGTGACGTATCAGGGCCATAATGTGGAAGCGCCGAAAAGCACGATCATTATCAACGGAAACGCCCACTGGATCTACGCCGGCGGGCAATCGGATCGGGAGGGTCACAGTTCGACCGTGCAGGATGCCCTGGTGATCATCAATGGGAAAGTCGACCGCGTTTTTGCGGGCGGACGTTCCATTTACGGCGAAACGATCGTGCACAGGTCTACGGTCGTTGTCAACGGGACAGCCAATGAAGTCTATTGTTCGGGATACACGGAGTATGCGTCCGCGAAAGCCACCGTCGGCCGTGCCGATATGAGGATCTACGGCTGGTACAGCATCTACGGACTGACCCGCGGCGCCGGCGAGGCATTCCTTCTGAATCCGAGCGGCTGTTATTAAGATCCCGCCCGGGGCGAAGCTCCGGCTAAGATGCCCCGGGGACTGTACCCGCTCTTCCCGTGGGGCACGTTCGCGAGGGTACACTTCCCGTTTTTCGATCCCGCATCGAACTATTATGGGACAAAGGGGACGGTTCACGGTGTCCCAGACATGGGACACCGCGAAATGTCCCCATTGTCCCACA
>DAIMGK010000321.1:0-3733 GCA_036723985.1 Flexilinea sp. | reverse complement strand
GGAGGCCTGTCCGGGCTGCCCTCTTTCAGCAGGCGGGCGATCCCCTCCGCTGTTCTCCCGATCATCACGATCTGAGCGGTCACCGAATCGATCCCGCATTCCCGGGCCAGGGTGACCGCGTTCAATGAATTTCCTCCCAGGAAGAAGAAGTCATCCTTTCTGCCGACTCTCGGCAGACGAAGGATCTTCTCCATGGCATGAGCGATTGCCTCCTCGACCGGCCCCTCGGGCTTTTCGTAGGAGAGAAGATGCGCACCCAGGTTCGGCCTGCTTATGGCATTCCGGTCGACCTTCCCGTTTGTGTTGAGAGGAAAGCTGTCCATTTTGACCAGGACTGTCGGGATCATATACGGGGGCAGTTTCTCAGCCAAAGCCTGCCCGATCACGCTGTTCATCTCCTCCCCGGATCTCTCTCCCTCCTGCGTGTAAAAGCCGCATAGAATTGCCGTGCCGTCCTCCAGCTCAAAAGCCTTTGCGACGGCGCCGGTCACACCCTCTACCCGGCACATACAGGCCTCGATCTCCCCGGGCTCAACTCTCTGTCCGTGGATCTTGATCATCCAGTCCTCGCGGTTTACATAGAGAATGTTCCCGTCCGGAAGTCTTTTGACCCGGTCGCCGGTGCGCACGGTAACAAGGCCATCCTCGTGAACGGTAAAGGTCTTTTCTGTCCGCTCCGGGAGATTCAGATACTCACAGGGCAGGTTTCCGGTGACAAACAGCGTTCCTTCCTCACCGTCGGCGACCTCTTTGCCATCCTCATCCCGGATCGAGATGCTGATCCCTTTTTTCGGTTTACCCAAAGGCGTCACCGGATATTTTTTATCCACATGGAAACTCAAAACAGCGGAGACCGTCTCCGTCTGGGCGTAGACGTTGACGATTTGGAATTCATCGGAATAAACCTCCCCGGCTTTTTCTCCGCCCACCATGACCCGTTTGAGGTCTGTACCCTTATTCTGATAAGTTTTCAACACACGCGGAGGCATGAAGCAGGCCGTGATATGGTGCTTCCGATGATAATCTTCCAGTCTTCTTACATCGGAGCGTACAGCATCTGAAAGTATGTGAATATGCCCGCCCAGACACAAATTGATATAGTACTCAGGAAGCATAGCGACAAAGGTGAAGCTTGCGACCGCTCCGCAAATCAGCGGCTTTGCAATATCCCAATCCTCTGTGTTCCGGATGAGGGCATCGACCACCGCACCGTCCCGGAAGATCACTCCCTTGGGGGTTCCGGTAGAGCCGGAGGTGTAGAAAATGAAATCGATCTTCCTGCCGGAGGACTGCTCACCCTCCATCTCATTCGGGAAAGGAATAGCAGGAAAGCTTTCGATGCCATCGAAAATTGATTCATCCGCGATCAACCTGGCCTCCGAATCCGCCATAATGTATTGAACTCTCTCTTCCGGGTAGGCTGGGACCAGAGGGATCACCACGGCGTTAAGCCGGAGAACGGCTAATTCCGCCGCGATATATTCCGATTTTCTTCCCATCCTGATAATGACACGATCCCCCGCGTTGATCCCCACGGCTCTGAGCCTGGCGGCGCATCGGCCGGCCAGGTCGTCAAGCTCGCCATATGTCAGGGTTCTTTCTCCGTCTTTGTCGGTGATCGCCGGGTCATTTCGGTATCTGGCAAAAGCATCCGCCAGCATTGTATTCAGGCTCATAAACAATTAAACTCCTTACAACCGGCGCCGGAGCTCTGTCACCTCCTTTGCCGGCCTTCTTCTTCAGTTTCAATTCTGATTTTCCGGTTCGTGCATCTGTTTGAGATCAATTGCCCTTCTTGGCAGAAAATCCGAAGTGATCCATTCAAAGACAGCTTCATATTTATCCTGGTTAAAATAGTTCATGTATGTAAAGCATTCCCGCCAGGACACATCTAATCTGCAATACATATACACAAGGTCCTGAATAAGGATCAGTTCCAGTTTGTCTACCATTTCCAGATGGTCCCTGCTGTATTCTGCCAGGAACTCCCTTATTCTGCACATGCTGAACTCAAGAAAGCCCAGCTGCCGCTCAAGCGAGGAAACGGAGTGTCCGGAAACAGAGGAGTACATCCCCTCCCCAAACACATAGTGATAGAGAGGCCGGTCAATTTTTGCATAGCTCCGGGCAAACGTATGGATGATGGCACTGAGATAGTAATCCTCAGCCAGATTGCAGTAACCGTCCTTTATACATGGTATGACCCGGTCCATCATTTTTTTCGCGAAAGCAAACTGATAGAGAGCGCTTGCCACTTGTGTCGTCAAGAGTCCTTTAAGCATGTCATCGCAAATTTTAGAAGACAGGATCCGGTCTCCGGGATCCGTAATGAAAGAATGCATTAAAACGTCCACCGGGTTTTCGTCCAGGCTCTTTTTCATTACTTCCAGCATATCCGGATCCAGGTAGTCGTCGATGTCTGCAAACACAATATATTCTCCCCGGGCTCTTTCCAGTCCGGTCTTTCGTGCCATATGAACGGATGCGTTTTTTTCATGCTGCACGAAATGAAAACGCTCATCTCCCTGAACCAGTTTTTTCAGGAGAGCCATTGATCCATCCGTTGAGCAGTCATCAACGATGATCGCCTCATAGTCAGGCATTGTCTGTCCGAGCAGGGTTTCGATGCAGCGCGTCAGTTTTTTCTCCTGGTTGAACAAAGGAATAATGATACTAAAGAATGGAGCCATCTCAATCCTCCTCTATGACCTTTAAATATAACTGCCCCTTCTCATCCCGTGTCATCGCATCCCCGCTGAGGTTTATCGTCACGATGTAAGGCAGAAAAGACCTGCAGCCCCATTCGTATATCGAACGGTTTTCTTCCGTGTCATAGACAGCCAGCCTCTCCACGATTTTTGCGTAATCCGGTTCAAACATGGTATTCTGTGTCAGCACATAACGCTTCATCGTCCGCACCTTGTTCCGGGCAGGAGCAAGATAAGAGGGGTTGTACTTTTCAATAAACGCGAGAAGATGCTCTCCGCTGGCGGTGACGCTCTCCATATCTCTCCGGATCTTTTCACAGGATCCCTGCCGGCTGGTTGACATCCCGCCGAACACATAATGGTAGAATGCCTTCTCCAGCCTGCCGATGGAGCCGGCACAGGAGAAGAGGCAGCCTGAGAAGAATACGTCCTCACCCATGTTGCAGTAAAAAGGGCCGGTCCGGGAAAGAAGTTTTTTATCACATCCAGCTTATACGCGTTTTTCCAAATTTGCGGAGATATTTTTCCTTCCATGAAATCGAGCAGGGGATCCCCTGAGACCGGCGGCATGAATACCTTGCCATCCGGCTCCCAAACGTGGCCGAAGCGGACGATGTCCACCGGATCCTCCGACAGGAAGGCATGCAGTTCTTCCAGGGTATCGGAGGAGAGCCAGTCATCGCTGTCAACAAAGAGAACATAGGCGCCCCGGGCATGCTCCATAGCCGTATAGCGGGCTGCCAGAAGTGAGCGGTTTATATCGTGCCGCCAGGCCGAAAACCGCCGGTCCGCATTGGCTAACTCCAATAAATATTGATACGTATCGTCTGTGGACCCGTCATCCACAATGATAACTTCAAAATCCGGCATGGACTGAGCGAGCAGGGAGTCAACACACGCCTGCATTTTCCCGCTCATATTGAAGGCCGGAACCAGAATGCTGAAAAAAGGATCCATACTGCTCTCTCCCTTAGGGAAACGCTGATTAAAGGAAAGAAGAGACAAAAAAGCCGTCTGAAATTATA
>DAIMGK010000320.1:0-3799 GCA_036723985.1 Flexilinea sp. | reverse complement strand
ATCTCGGGAATCAGGCGGAGATCGAAGCGAAAATGCAGGCAGTGGCAAACCAGGGGAAGAAAAAATAACTTTTGCATCTTTCGGTAAAGCCGGAAAGGATAAAAAAGTTATGGATCGGTGGATCATTTTTGTGCTGATACCGGCAGTCCTTGTCGGGTGGCCGGTAACGCTCATGAAATAAGAATGGAAACTGAAAAAGCCGGTGAAAAGCCGGCAATAAAAATAATAATGGGTTAGTAATTTCTAATCTCATTGACGGGAGAATTTAATGAAAGGAAAAAAACAGAATGAATTGTCAGTACTGCTCGGTTTTGCGGGCAATTACAGAAAACTGACTTATTTAGGTCTTGCGCTTTCAGCCGCTGCCATGATCCTGGGCATGATGCCATATATCTGCATCTGGCTGATCGCACGTGACCTGATCGCTGCTGCTCCGGACTGGACTCAGGCGGCAGGGATCCTTCGATATGGTTGGATGGCATTTGCGTTTGCAGTCGCAGGTATCGTGATTTATTTCCTGGCCCTGATGTGTACGCACCTGGCTGCATTCCGCACAGCGTCTAATATCCGAAAAGCCGGTATGGCACATCTGATGAAAACACCGCTTGGGTTTTTTGACAGCAATGCTTCCGGTCTTCTGCGCAATCGTCTGGATGGAGCTGCGGGAGAGACGGAAACGCTGCTTGCACACAACCTGGCTGATATCGTCGGAACAGCCGCGATGTTTCTTTCGACGGTCATACTGATGTTTGTATTTGATTGGCGGATGGGCGCGGCATGCCTGATCGCTGCTGTGGTTTCTGTAATTGCATTATTTACCATGATGGGAGGAAAGAATGCGAAACTGATGGCTGAATATCAGGCAGCGCAGGATGTCATGAGCAAAGCAGGCACGGAGTATGTCCGTGGGATCCCCGTTGTGAAAGTCTTTCAGCAGACAGTTTATTCCTTCAAAGCCTTCAAACAAGCTATTGAGGATTACAGCGCAAAGGCGGAACATTATCAGGGTGATATCTGCCGCCTGTCGCAGGCTGTCAACCTGACAGCAACAGAAGGGGCTTTTGTTTTTCTGGTGCCTGCGGTTCTTCTTTTGGGTCCGGATGCCCTGGCGTCCGGAGATTTTACCGGCTTTATTACGAATTTTGCCTTTTATGCTGTTTTCTCCGCGGTCATCTCCACGGCGTTAGCCAGGATCATGTTTGCTTCATCCGGGATCATGATGGCACAGACAGCGGTGGGACGCATTGACCAGGTAATGAGTGCTCCGATCCTCAGTGTCGTTTCGGAACCGGAAGCTCCGAAGGATAACAGCGTCGAGTTCAAAGATGTTTGCTTTACTTACGAGGGGTCGGATTTTCCTGCTTTGGATCACGTTTCTTTCCGTGCGGAACCGGGACAGACATTGGCTCTTGTCGGACCATCCGGCGGGGGTAAAACAACGGCTGCCAGTCTTATTCCCCGGTTCTGGGATGTTTCCTCCGGTTCTGTAGAAGTCGGCGGTGTGGATGTCCGCAATACAGATCCGCATGTTCTGATGGATCAGGTGGCTTTTGTTTTTCAAAATAATCATCTGTTCAAAGCTTCGATTCTGGATAATGTACGCGCTGCCCGTCCGAATGCTTCCCGGGAAGAGGTGCTGGCTGCGCTGAAAGCAGCTCAATGCAGCGATATTATCGAAAAACTTCCCGGTGGGATCGATACACTGATCGGTACAGAAGGAACTTATCTGTCCGGTGGTGAACAGCAGCGCATCGCGCTTGCGCGGGCGATCCTCAAAGATGCTCCGATCGTGGTTTTGGATGAGGCGACAGCTTTTGCAGATCCGGAAAACGAGGCCCTGATCCAGAAGGCTTTCGGTGTATTGACCAGGGGCAGGACCGTGATCATGATCGCGCACCGCCTGTCTACCGTAGTGAACGCGGACAAAATCATTGTTCTGAATGAAGGCCGGCTGGAAGAGGAAGGATCTCATAATGATCTTATCCGGTCAGAGGGATTGTATGCCCGAATGTGGAAGGAATATAACCGGGCAGTAAAGTGGCGCATCTCAGCGGAATCGGAGGTGAAATAATGTTCGGAAGCGGATTTCAGCGGAAATATGCTCTGAGCGATCAGGGCGTGGAAAACACAAAAAAGGGAACTTTCTGGACAGTCATTGTAAACCTTGTCGTCATGGGTGGAATGGGTATTCTGTATCTCCTGATGAAACAATATATGGGTACACTTATCAGCAGCGATCCGCTGCCAAAACCCGCCGTATTTCTGGCTATGGTTCTCCTCTTCCTCGGTCTGTCACTGTTCACACACCTGCAGCAATACAAGGCAACTTATGGGCTCGTATACGGTGAAGTGAAGAACACACGCATCGGTCTCGCGGAGCGGCTCAGAAAACTGCCTTTGGGCTATTTCGGAAAGCGGGATCTTGCTGACCTGACGGAAACGATCATGGGCGACGTAAACCGACTGGAACATGTCTGGTCTCACTGTCTCGGTTATCTCTATGGCTCATTCATTTCAACCGCGATCATCGCCGTCTGCCTTTTTATCTATGACTGGCGGCTGGCACTGGCATGTCTGTGGGGCGTTCCGGTGGCGTTTGCCCTGCTTTTCGGCAGCAGGGAACTTGAAAAACGCAAGTCGGAAATCACCAAAGCTGCGGCTGTGCAGGTTTCTGACGGAATACAGGAAATGCTGGAAAACGTCCGTGAAATCAGGGCAACGAACAGGGAAGATATCTTTCTGAATAATCTCAATGAAAAGATCGACCATCATGAGAAAATGATGATCAAAGGGGAATTGACTACAGGCCTTTTCGTAAACGGGGCCAGCATCATCATGCGTCTGGGAGTTGCGACCACGATCCTTACCGGAACAAAGCTGATCCTCTCCGGACAGATCGATTTTATGCTGTTGTTTATGTTTCTGATGGTCATTACCCGGATCTACGCACCTTTCGATCAGGCACTTGCCCTGATCGCGGAAATGTTCGTATCTCAGGTATGCGCAAAGCGTTTGATGGAATTATATGACACACCTGCTGCCGATGGATCCGAGATTTTCCGGCCCTCCGGACATGATATTGTTTTCCGGAATGTCGGATTTGCCTATGACAATAAGCAGGTTCTGCATGGCGTCAGCTTTACCGCAAAGGAGGGTGAAGTCACGGCACTGGTCGGACCGTCCGGATCGGGAAAAAGCACCTGCGCACGGTTGGCTGCACGCCTGTGGGATATTGCGGAGGGTACGATCAAAGTCGGTGATGTGGATATATCCGAAATTGATCCTGAGATCCTTTTGAGCGATTATTCCATGGTTTTTCAGGATGTGGTTCTGTTTGACGATACGGTGATGGAAAACATTCGTTTGGGAAAACACGGGGCATCGGATGAAGAAGTGCGGGCTGCCGCTGCTGCCGCCAACTGTGATGAGTTTGTGAACAAACTTCCCGACGGCTATAATACAGCGATCGGAGAAAACGGTGCGAAACTCTCCGGCGGGGAACGGCAGCGGATCTCCATTGCCCGTGCTCTTCTGAAAAATGCACCGATCGTCCTGCTTGACGAAGCCACTGCCTCACTTGACGTGGAAAACGAGACAAAAGTACAGGAAGCTTTATCCCGTCTGCTGTCAGGGAAAACCGTCCTGGTGATCGCGCACCGTATGCGTACGGTCGAAGCGGCTGACAAAATTATCGTTCTTGCAGACGGCAGCGTCATGGAACAAGGAAGTCCGGAAGATCTCCTTAACCGGGATGACAGCATGTTCCGTCATATGACACAGCTGCAGGCCTCCAGCGCGA
>DAIMGK010000319.1:0-3812 GCA_036723985.1 Flexilinea sp. | reverse complement strand
AATGCGGAAGCAATCAAAGCTGTATCACCGATTTTTAATATTCATTAATTTATTATATGTTTCACTCATACTTTTGTTTGAAACAGCAGAAGCATATATTGTCTCACATGCTTCTTCTTCGGACAGCTTGTGTAAACTTCGCCATTCAGCTTGTCTATCATCATATTGGACCGGGCTGTATGTGCCGTTACCGTCCGGAGCAAGATTTAAAGAACTGCTTCCCCGGGTTGCAGAGTCCCGATTGTCAGATCGATATATTCATACAATCTTTCAGATATCATTTTTTGGTCATGTTCTTTTATTGTAGAGGGATAGTTCTGTTCCGAATTACTCATTTGGTTGATTTTCTCCTGTTCATGATATCTTACAGGATTATATTCTAAGTACCTGCGAAATTGTGTTAATGCATTGCAAAATAAAAAACGAAAAAAAAGTTTTCGGATAGATTTTCTTGACAAAGGTGTCGGAATCCATATACAATCCATTTAATAGATTTTGATCAGTTGTGCTGTATCAAACCATGGAGGCTTATATGGTTGATGTATTATCTGCGCTGATGCCTGTTCTGCTCGTTGTATTATTCGGATGGCTCCTGCGGAAAAGGGAAATGCTGAGCGAAAAAACGGTTTCCGAACTGAAATACCTGCTCACAAACAATATCCTGCCGGTGGCAGTCTTCCACGCACTCGCGATCTCCCGCTATTCCGGCGGGGCATGGATCGAGAGCGGCCTGATGCTTGTTTTACTGCTGGCTTCCTTCGGAATAGGGGTTCTCATGCGGCCGCTGATAAAACCGCCGTACGGAAAGTATGTACCCTTCCTCGTAAGCTCATACGAAGGCGGAATGATCGCCTATCCGCTGTATTCTGAGCTTTGCGGAAGCGAAAATCTCTTCAGAATTGCCATTCTGGACCTGAGCGCGATCGTCTTCGCCTTCGGGTTTTACATGAATATGCTCTCCTTCCAGGAGCGTGGAGAAAAACCCAGCTTCAAAACAGGCTTAAAAAACGCGCTGAAAACGCCGGTCTTCGTCGCGTCCCTGCTCGGTATCCTTGTGGGGTGCACCGGACTGATGAGCGGATTTCTTCAAACCGGCGCGGGCCAGGTCTATACCGCCGCTGTTCGGGTCGTAACTGCGCCGCTGACGACCATGATCCTTCTGATCGTCGGCTACAACATACAGACAGATCATGATCTCATCATCCCCTGCCTGAAAACCATCGGACTCAGAGTGCTGACACAGGCAGCGCTTGCCGCCGTAACGATTTTCGCCGTTCACCGGCTGGTCGGCGTCGATCCGTTAACTGACAAAGCGATCCTGATTTTCATGTCTGTCCCGGCAACCTACAGTCTCCATTCGTTTATCAAAGACCCGCGGGGCGCCAATTTCGCTTCGACCTTCAACGCACTGTATATTTTTATAACCATTGCGGTTTATGCCGCGGTCGCTTTCATTTAGCAGGCGAAGAAGAGACGATTTTAATCAGAAGGATCAGGATATAATAAAGAGTAAGGATCTCTATACAAAAATTGACAGCAGGCAGTATGAAAGAAGAACAAATGATACAGGCAGCTCTTGACTGCGGTGCGGATAAAGCGGTGCTGATCGACACGGAAAGCATCGTACTCAATCCGGAATTCCGCAGAATGTGTGAAGCGAACCAGTGCGGAATGTACGGCAGGTGTTATGTGTGTCCGCCGGACGTGGGTGCGATCGAAGATCTGATGCCGCAGATCCGGAAATATGAAAAAGGATTATTCTATCAGATCATCAATCCGCTGGAGGACAGCTTTGATCTGGAAGGCATGGTGGAAGCCAAACAGCGTCTGACCGGAGTATCACAGCGCCTTCTGGATGCGTTTCTATCTGATCCGGATGACAGCACCCTCCATCTTTCCGGCGGCGCCTGCGGTTTGTGCGAAAAGTGCGGGAAGGTGACCGGAGAGCCCTGCCGTCACCCGGACCGGGCGCTGGCATCTTTGGAAAGCTATGGCGTGGATGTATATAACACGGCAAAAAACGCCGGACTGAAATACACCAACGGCGCGAATACCGTAACTTATTTCGGCTTGGTTCTGTATTCGGAAAGGGATAATGGCTGAACTGAAAGTGATCTGCGGCAGTACGCAGACCGTGATCCGGACGGAACCGGGCGGGCGGATCTCCGATATCCTGCGGGCTCATGGCTTCGGGATCGTTTCTCCCTGCGGCGGACGGGGCGTCTGCGGGAAATGCGCGGTGATCCTGGACGGGCAGGTCTCGTCTCCGGATCCGGCCGAGCAGAAAGCGGGCGTACGGCTTGCCTGCCGGGCTGTCCTTGAGGGAGACGCGGAGGTGATCCTGCCCCGGGAACAGGTCATGGAAGGGATAGAACTCGGCAGCGGCTCGCTTGCCCCTGTCGATCCGATGGAGGGCCCCTATGGCGCCGCGGTGGATATCGGCACGACCACCATCGCGCTGAACCTTTATGACCTGCAGACCGGTGAATGCCTTTCCCGCTGCGGTATGCCCAATCCCCAGCGGTCGGTCGCCGCTGACGTGATGAGCCGCATCGGCGCGTCAATGGCGGGCAGGGCAGCGCTTCTTCAGGAACAGGTGACCGGCGCGGTCAATACGCTGCTGGCGCAGGCCTGCTCCCTTGCGGATATCGATATTTCCCGGGTGGGATCGATGGTCTGTACCGGCAACACGACGATGCTCTACCTGCTCACCGGCAGGGATCCGGCGGCGCTCTCCCATGCGCCATTTGAGGCGGATCATCTGTTTGGTGAGACGGTCACCCTTTGCGGGAGGAAAACCTATCTGCCGCCCTGTATGCACGCGTTCGTAGGTGCCGACATCACCTGCGCGGTGCTGGCAAGCGGTCTGTGCGGGGAAAAGGGGACCGTGCTGCTGTGCGATGTCGGCACCAACGGAGAGATCGCGCTGTGGAAAAACGGAGAGCTGCTGGTCACATCAACAGCTGCCGGTCCGGCATTTGAGGGTGCGGGCATTTCCTGCGGATGCGGCAGCGTGCGGGGCGCCATCGACAGCGTGTCGCTCAAAGACGGGAAGCTTCAAGTCCATGTGATCGGAGAGGAAGATGCCGCAGGGATCTGCGGATCCGGCCTGATCGACGCGATCGCCGCCGCGCTTGAGACCGGCATTGTGGACGAGACCGGCTGTATGGAAGAGGATTACTTTGAACTCTCTCCGGCTGTCCGTCTGCTTCCCGGGGATGTCCGTGCGATACAGCTTGCCAAAGCGGCGATCGCCGCCGGGATCGATACGCTGCTGGAAGAAGCAAAGGTCAGCGCCGGGGAGATCGATGTCTTCTATATTGCCGGAGGCTTCGGCAGCCACCTGAACACAAAGAGCGCCGCCGCCATCGGACTGTTCCCGGAGTCTTTGATATCCCGAACGGTAATACTCGGCAACGCGGCTCTTACCGGAGCGGCACGGCTGCTTCTTGACCGCGGCGCCCGGAAACAGGCCGGAGAGATCGCCGGATCTGCGCGGCATGTCACCCTTGGCGGCAATCCGCGGTTTAACGAAAATTACATGGAACGCATGATGTTCCTGTGAAAATTGCTTCTTTTCATTTCGATACATAGCGATTATAATTACACAAATACACCCTTTACCTCGGGTAGTTTGGAATCAAGGAGGATGGATCATGAAGGTCTCTGAACTGACGGCATTACTGGAAGCTGAAAACATGACCCCCGGCGTGGAAGAGGATAAGGAGATTTCCTGCGGCTATACCTGCGATCTGCTGTCCTGGGTCATGGCCCACGGCTGCGAGGGCATGGCCTGGATTACGGTGCAGATC
>DAIMGK010000318.1:0-3816 GCA_036723985.1 Flexilinea sp. | reverse complement strand
GGAGCATTGACCACCTTATCCAACGGCTCCAGAGCGGGATATACCGGTTCATTATATTCTGCGACAACGACCAGATCAGACAGCGGAAACCATTCTTCCGCCCCGGTCTGTTGATTCCGGCAGTGAGCTTTCAGATCCAAAACCTCAATCACCTGCCAGGTATCGGAAATTTTCCCGGTCTTTTTCGCGACAGTCCGGCCCCTTTTTATTTCAAAACCGTATAATGGCAGCCTTTCCGGGATGTGATCCTCAAAGACCAGCCCAAACTTTTTTCCCCGTGTGCTTCGCTCAAATTCTTCAGCGATTCGCTCACGCAGAGCCGGATCTGTGATCTGTTTCAGTAATTCATGAATCGCTGCCATTGCCCTTATACTCCACAATATCTCCGATATTCACGCCCAGACATTCACAAATCCGTCCGAGCGTCCTCAAATGAACCGGTTCACCTTTTGTCATGCCTGCCAGCACAGTCGGTGAGATGCCGGTCATTGCGATCAAATCTTTCCGCTTCAGATTTTTGGAAGCCAAAAAGCTCCACAATTTATTGTAACTGAAAATCGTCTCGTCCCGGTTTTTCATGAAAAGCAAGTTCCTCTAATCTTAAAGAAAAGTATACCACTTTTTACCTGAAGAAAACTCCAGAATCGTGAATATTAATTCCATGTTTATGGAGTTTTTCCGACTTTTTTCCGACTTTTTGGTAAGTCCTGCGGCTGTATTTATCGCTTCTCAGGTCCTATTCTCTTAGAAAAACAAAGGAGAACTTCCGATGAATACAGCACGAATTTCCGATGCTCAGAGCTCAGCCCAATCGAAGACAAACATTACCAATTATGGAGGAAAAATGAAACGGAAACAGACGATCAAAAGAGAACCGCGGGACAGATGGAACAGTTTCATGTTCAGAGGTGCGGATTTCCGGGAATGCGATATTCCGCTTTGCCCGCATACAGCGAAAGAACTGCCGCATCAGCTCATCACATGGAAAAAGGCAAAGAATATCTTTACCGCGGAGGTGCGGAACGGGAATGAAAATTTTTTCTTTGATGGCTTTGTTCACTTCTGGAGTGATGACGATGAATTTGATGGCAGTCAGGAAGGAATCTGGAAACGTCCGTTTCAGGCGCTGGAGATCATCAGTCACTTTGCCGGCATCATCACACCGGATTTTTCAACCTGGCTCGATCTGCCGGATCCTTTTTTGCGGCAGGCCACACTTCAAATGCGGGGCTTCGGATTTTGGACCGGTAAAAACGGCATCGGTGTCATCAACAATGTCCGTTGGGGAGGAACAGAAACCTGGGAATACTGTTTCAGCGGTCTGCCGTCAAATGTGCCGTTAGCAATCGGTACGGTAGCCAGCGGACTGAAACATCCCGAAAACAGGCCTCTGTTTGCGGATGGTCTGTTCCATCTTATTGATCTGCTCCATCCACCGGTTTTATTGATATACGGTTCTGCCAACTACGATTTCTTCGACAAAGCCCGTGAAATGGGCGTTGAGATCATCGAATACCCAAGCCGTAAGGCTCAGGTCTTCAATAAAGGAGGCGCCTATGAGTAAGCCGTCAAAAGACCTTTTCCGCGGAACTATGGGTGCGCTGAAGTCCGGCGATCATCCGGAAGATATCATCGCCAAAAGGATCGCTGAGAGCAGTACCCCTCTCGACCTCCGCGAGCATCCCCTCCAACAGAGTCAGCTGAGCGCGAAACAGCGCAAAGCTTTGAGAGAGAAGAGAGATAACCGAACGATGACAGCGGATGAATGGAAACGGTTAGAATGGGATAGACGGTTCGGGAAAAGAAGGAATAAAGCCGTGAAGGATTTTTGGGATAATGAGCGGAAACTATTGAAAAGCGGAAAACCTGGAACGAGGAACTGGTCTCCTGATCAAATTGCCGATATCCTCGGCAACCGAACCCCAAAATTCAATGGTAAATCGATGCAAAGCCACCATACATATAGTGCAAGATTATTTCCTCATCTGGCCAATCGGCCTGAGTTAATTTATCCTGTTACAATTAGGGAACATATAAAATATTGGCATGGTGGAAATTATAAAAAATCGTTTCCGGGCAGACCTGTCAAACGGAAACGTGATTTTTAGGAGGTATTATGAGTGACAGAATGGTAGATGTACGTGTTGTCCAGTCAAAATCTATTGCAAAAACAATCAGTGAAATCCGTAAGGTAAATCCTGAATCAATGGCTGAGATTAAAAGAAAAATTGAAGCTCACGAGCCTGTTTTTGAGCGATCATATTATGAAGTCTCTGATATAAAAGCTGTCCTTAGACTGTATAAAAAGCTGACGGCGTTAGGTGATACATGCGAGCTTTATGAAAGTGACGAAAAAACGACGGTCGCTTTGATGAATAATCTCGCAAATATGCATGCGGAAATTGACTTATACTATGAGAACCATCCAGACAGAGATTAGCATATGAATACCATACATATCTCTGTGATCAAAAGTGCTTCTCTTTCCAAGACAATCAGCACTATCAGAAAAACAACAGGTGAACCTATTTCACTGATAAAAAAACATATCGAAAATAAAGAACCTGTTTTTACTTGTAACTATATCCGGCGACCAAAAAGGAACACATTAGAGCCTGGCATGGTGGTAATTATATAAAATCATTGCCGGGAAGGCCGATGAAAAGATACAGAGACTTTTAAAAGAGGTAAATATGGATTATACAGTTGACGTTCGTGTAATTAAATCAAATTCACTTGCTAAAACAATCAGCACGGTCAGAAAATTCAATGACGCTTCGATTGGTGAAATTAAGAAAAGCATTGAAACAAAATCTCCGGTTCTTGTTCGAAAACATCATGATATTGATGGTATCAGGGAGGTACTCAAACTATATACTCTGTTATCAGAACAGGGAGATGTTTGTGAATTATATGAAGCTGGAATAAAAACAACCGAAGCAATACTCAATAATTTATGCAAATCTATTAAACAAGATATGGATTTCATTGATTCACATTATTAGTTTAGGCGAGACACAGCCTTTCAACTTTCATTCGGGCTGTGTTTACTCCATGAATGGCCAAATAATACATTTCCGCCGGAAAGCTCAAGAACGGCGGATATTTTTATTTCCGGCACATCTCCGCGGTTGGTAGCGATAAAAACCTGTTTCCCGCTGGCACCGTAAATTTCCGATAATTTGACGAAGTGATCCGAACTGATGCTGTGCAGCATATTGCTGTCGTGGATGACCGCAGGCAAATCCGTCAGGGAGAGGATCGCCAGATCATATAAGACCAGATTCTTGCAGGCAGTTCCTTCGCTCGTGTCCCCGGCCGTTCTGAACGAAAGTGACTTTTCCGGAAAAATGATTAATTCAGGCGGATTCTCTTTCCCATCTGTGACAAAAGTGTTCAGCTCCGTCAATTTCTCGTTGATTTTTGTTTGGATCGCACCGATTGCAAGTTGTTGATCCACAAGTGCTTTGCGAATTCTCTGGGCTTCTTTGGCTTGAGCTTCCAACGCTTCTTTTTGCCGGCGGAGGTCTTCATTTTCTTCTTTGAGTTTATCGATCTGCCTTGATATCTGAATGCACTGTGAAAAAGCGCTGTCAGTAATCTGCCCTGCGATACCTGCCTCATTCAGTTTATTTTGAAAAGAATTGATATCCCGGTCGCAGTGAGCAAGTTCCAATTCAATCCGCTCAATTTCGGTATTGGTTTCTTCCTGAAGGATATCACGTATCTGTCCATGGAACTGTTCGATTTCATCAAGTTTCTTAAGGAAACGCTGATTAATAACCATTTTTCGAATACTCAATAGCGGATAATTGC
>DAIMGK010000317.1:0-3868 GCA_036723985.1 Flexilinea sp. | reverse complement strand
CTCAGCTCTCTCAAAACAATACAAAATTCCGCTGTGTCGTTACAGATGGGAATGGACTCAGCACCACCAGTAACGAAGCGGTTTTGCGTGTCCAGTCACCTGATGGCGCCATATATCGCGCCCTCTTTATCCCGGAAGTGAACTATGAGGGAGATCAGGCCAGGCCGCAGCACCTTGTGGCGGTAGACATAGTATCCAATATGCTCCGGACTGTTACCGGTCCGGACGGAGGAGTTTATCAGATCTACGGCGCCCAATCATCTTCGGGAACATACCAATATGAAGATGCCAGCCCCACGGAGATCCTGTCGGCGATTTCTTCAGTCTTTGGCAGTGCAACGGATAAAGATGTTTCGCTGCTCTATCTTACCGCCCACGGAGTAGAATCGTCCGACACAGCTTCCGCAGGAGCTATCGGCACAGTCCGTTCCTCTTCGGGTCATACCTTATATGTCCCCGGTGAAGGCACTTACACGATCCCCAACCACCTGTTCCTCAGTGAGCTGGCAGATGCCCTGAGTGCGATCAGGGGGAAAGTGATCATCTGGATCAATACCTGCGGTTCCGGTGCCGGCTTATATTCGGCAGACTCATCGGAAGTCGGTTCTGAGGAAGATTTTGACAGCGAATGGTTTAACAGACAGGTCATACAGACCTTTGCGGCAGCTGATGAGGAGATGTGGGAAATATCCGAAGAGACCGGTGAATACCGGGTATCGAATAAGTTTTATGTCCTCACATCCTCAGCTCACAAGGAAACAAGCTACACCAGCACCAATGGAGATTACCTCGCTCAAGGGATCGTTCGAGCGATCGGCGCATCCGGAAATATGCCCGCGGATACTGATCCTGCTGACGGATTTGTGACGCAGAAAGAACTGTACAGTTATGCGTACGATGTCGTGATGTCCCTCGCAAATTACTGGGAGCATGAGCAGCATGTCCAGGTATATCCTGAAAACAGCAGTTACCAGCTGTTTACCAGGTGATCCATCCATTCAGATCAAACATGAGAAAAATTGCCGCGGGCACAGCTCCCGCGGCAATTTTTTCCCGCGCAGACAAATCCATTTTCAAATCCTTCCGCCCCACGGATCCCGGCATGATCCACCCGCGCTCTCTTCAAAATTTAGGGAAGGGACTACCCCATCAACTGCCGTAACAGCATCTCCCCCCTCTATCTCCTTACCTGTGAACCGGAAATGAAATATCCCCCTGTCAGAGTTCATTTTCTAACATCTAACCTCCAATATCTAATAACTAACCTCTTACATCCGACGTCTAACCTCTTACATCCAACCTCTTACATCTAACATCTAACGTCTAACATCCAACCTCTAACGTCTAACATTCAACATCCAACATCTAACATCTAACGTCTAACATCTTACGTCTAACCTCTTACGTCTTAAAACAAACAAAAAACACAGCCGGTCTCCCGGCTGTGCTGTTTATATCGGAACGATATGATTCCCTTTTATTCGGACGGTACTTCCGTATACGTCGGCACCGGTGTCGGAGTCGGGGTCACCAGATTGACCGCGATCTGCAGGACCTGTCCGAACTGCGGGAAGTCAGTGATATCTTCGATCTCGTTCAGCTTCTGCAGGGATTCGAGAGTGGTGTTGAACTTCGAAGCGATGCCGAAATAGGAGTCGTTGACTTCCACGATATATTCGATCCGCTGTCCCTGTGTGTAATTTTCCAGCGGGATCGGCGTGCTTGTCGGCATTTCCTGATCCGGAGCCGGGATCACCACCTCATCACCGATGTTGAGCGGGCAGGTTGAAGGAAGATTATTGATCGCCAGGAAGAGATCCAGCGGTACACCGAAATCTGAAATGATCGACCAGCAGTTATCTCCCTCTTTCACAACATAAAGCTGCGGACCTTCCGGTGTGGGAGACAGTGTCGGCGTGGGAGTTTCCGTCTCGGTCGGAGTCATCGTCGGCGTATTTGTCGGAACAGTCGGTGTCGGCGTAAATGTCTCGGTAGCAGTCGGTGTAGCACTGGCAAAAATGCTGCCGATGTTCAGCGATCCGCCGCCGCCCTTGAACCAGAGGATGAGAAGAAGAATTCCCGCGCCAAAAATAATCCCCGCAATTCCCCAAATCAGGAATGGCCCAACGCGGCGTTTCCGCTGGTAAGAGTTAATAACATATTGAGGTGAATTTTTTCTTTGCATTATCCTGTCCTTTCATCCCTCTTTATTCTTATTCATTACGTTACCGTATCTACTACCATTTTAACCGCAACTGACCATTTTCGTCAACCAAACATGAAGGTTATTTTGAATCTTATAATTTTCTTATTATTTTCAGTCCGGGATTTGCCCCACATGGGAACAGTCCCCGGAAGCGCGGTCAGGATGATCCCATTCCGTTTATCCCCTGAGCAATTCCTTCAGGAACTGCCCCGTATAGGACGCTTCCACCTGAGCGACAGCCTCGGGTGTGCCGCAGGCGACAAGATTTCCGCCTTTGTCACCACCTTCCGGCCCGAGATCGATCAGATAATCCGCGACCTTGATAATGTCCATATTATGCTCGATCACCAGGACTGAATTTCCCTGGTCCACGAGCTGTTCCAGGACCTCGATCAGTTTATGCACATCCGCGGCATGAAGCCCGACGGAAGGCTCATCCAGGACATACAGTGTCCTGCCGGTAGCCCTGCGGGAGAGCTCCTTCGAAAGCTTTACCCGCTGCGCTTCCCCGCCGGAGAGCGTATTTCCCGGCTGTCCGATCTTCAGATAACCGAGCCCCACCTGCTGCAGCAGCTTCAGCTTGTTGGCGATAAGCGGATGGACGCTGAAGAACTCGACGCCGTCATCCACAGACATATCCAGCACGTCGGCGATCGATTTTCCCTTATATTTGACCTGCAGCGTCTCATGGTTGTAACCGGTGCCGTGGCAGACATCACATGGCACATACACATCCGGGAGAAACTGCATTTCGATCTTGAGCTGTCCCTGCCCCTGGCAGGCTTCACAGCGTCCCCCGTGCACATTGAAGGAAAAGCGTCCGGTCGTGTACCCTCTCATTTTGCTCTCTGGCAGCTCCGCGAAAAGTTTGCGGATCTCATCAAATACCCCGGTATACGTCCCCGGGTTGGACCGCGGCGTCCGCCCGATCGGGGACTGGTCGATATTGATGATCTTGTCCAGATATTCGATACCGCGGATCTCCTTATGCTTCCCGGGAGTGGTATGCGCCCGGTTCAGGATATGCGCGAGGGATTTGTAAAGGATCTCGTTCATCAGCGAAGATTTCCCGCTGCCGGAGACCCCGGTAATGCAGACAAACATTCCCAGCGGGATCTTGACATTGATCTTCTTCAGGTTATTCTGGGCAGCACCGATGATCTCAAGTTTTTCTTTGCCCGGCTTCCGCCGTTTCTGCGGGACCGGCACGAACTTCCGTCCGCTGAGATAATCACCGGTCAGGGACCGGGGACAATCCAGCACATCCTGAAGCGACCCGGAGACCAGGACTTCCCCGCCGTTGATACCGGCGCCAGGGCCCATATCCACGATATGGTCCGCCGAGCGGATGGTCTCCTCGTCATGCTCCACCACGATCACGGTATTACCAATATCCCGCAGCTGCTTGAGGGTGCGCAGCAGCTTGGAATTGTCCCGGGCGTGCAGGCCGATGGACGGTTCATCCAGGACATAAAGCACCCCCATCAGCTGCGAACCGATCTGCGTCGCCAGGCGGATACGCTGGGCTTCCCCGCCGGACAGCGTGACAGCAGAACGGGAAAGCGTCAGATAGTCCAGCCCGACATTGAAAAGAAACTCAAGCCGCGCGATGATCTCCTTGAAGACCTTTTCCGCGATCACACGCTGCTTGGGAGTCAGCGC
>DAIMGK010000316.1:0-3934 GCA_036723985.1 Flexilinea sp. | reverse complement strand
GTTGGTGGGGTCGGTTCCACTGACTCGCAAGCGAGTCAGGCGAAACCGACCCCGACGTTTGCCGGCTGAAAAAAAGGCGGGCAGCGGATGGTTCAAAAACCGGTATATAAACAAAAGAGATGATCGGTAGAGAGAATGGCCCTCAGATTGCCGGCAGTCGTTGGTGGGGTCGGTTCCACTGACTCGCAAGCGAGTCAGGCGAAACCGACCCCGATGTCTGCTGGGCTGAAAAAGAGGCGGGCAGAGGATGGTTCAAAAACCGGCATATCAGCAAAAGAGATGATCGCTGGAGAGAAAAGCTTGCAGAATGCCGGCAGACGTTAGTGGGGTCGGTTCCACTGACTCGCTTGCGAGTCAGGCGAAACCGACCCCGACGGCTGCCGGGCTGAAAAAAGAGGCGGGCAGCGGATGGTTCAAAAACCGGTATATAAACAAAAGAGATGATTGCTGGAGAGAAAAGCTTGCAGATTGCCGGCAGTCGTTGGTGGGGTCGGTTCCACTGACTCGCAAGCGAGTCAGGCGAAACCGACCCCGATGTCTGCCGGGCTGAAAAAGAGGCGGGCAGCGGATGGTTCAAAAACCGGCATATAAACAAAAGAGATGATCGGTAGAGAGAATGATCCCCAGATTGACGGCAGACGGTAGTGGGGTCGGTTCCACTGACTCGCAAGCGAGTCAGGCGAAACCGACCCCGACCGGTCCGTTTGAAATAATTGCTCCGCGACTCTGCGCAGCATTGTATTCCGGGAGCATATTTTTCATGCTGTCAAGGTTATTTGTTCTGATGACATATATCTCGTATGAATAACCGACAGGTTTCAGTTCAAAATGAAAACTCTCCGGAAAAATGATTATTTCAGGCTGACGGTAACGGGAACATCCCTGTAATAATAATTCGTGATGATCGTTCCTTCAGGGATATCGCGGGCATCTCTTTTTTCTCTCGGATAAGCCTCATCGATGGACTGCATAACAGCTTTCTCTTCTTCCGCAGGGGTATGAGCGCTGACGAAAGCCTCTCGTCCTTTTTCGTCTAAATTGGCAATAGGGCTGCCTGCATTGGTTCTGGACCAGAACACCACATCCACTGCGCCGCTTGCCAGGGCGGCTGCCCGGCCCGGGCTGTCCACCGTTACCAATTCAATGTTTTTATCAAGCCGTTTGCCGATCTCCGCAAGAACCGCGGTGCTGAAGCCCGCGTAGGATCCATCCGCGGCAACATAATCCATCGGCGGCAGGGAACCGGTGACCGCCACGGTGAGGGTCTCCCGACCGTCCTTCTTTTCCGGGATAACGGCTTTGATCTCTCCGCTGCTGACCACATCGGTGATATGTTCCCTGATCAGCGCGTCCATGGTCCCGTCCTCCTGCATGTCAGTGATGGCGGCGTTGAAATCATCCCGCAGGGATTCATTTTCTTCCAGCATCATGAAGGAGAAATCTTCACCGATCCGATAAAGAAGCTGCCGAAGAAAACCTTTGAGTGAACTGTTTTTGTATTTTAGATCCATCGTGAGCGTGTCATTCATTGCGCAGAGATATTCCGCCGTGGTCTGTGTGACTTCCATTTTTTTGATATCTCCGGCCTTCAGCCCAAGCAGCATTGTTGTTAAATCGTCATAAAAAACGATTTGAGTATCCGAATCGTCAGGACTGCCGGTACCGGTGGGAAAAACTTCAACAACCCCTTCTTTTACCAGATATTGAATGACATCGATCCTTGCCTTCGTGTAATTGAGGTAATCCTCTTCGGATAAATTCAGAAGGGAGAGGACGCCGATCGAAACCTTGTCCCCATCCGCCAGTACGGACAGGAATGAACAGAGCAGCAGGCTCAAAGCCAGAACAAGAACAACAAATTTATTTTTCATCGTAAAGCTCCTTGAAAAAAATGATACTGATGGGGACAGTCCCCCGGTCCCCGGCATATCAAATGTAATTCAGCCGCTTATTTCAGACTGACGATCATGGGAAGATCGGTGAAATACGTCTCGGTGACGATGGCGCCTTCCGGTATATCACGATCAGCGTACATTTGATCCTCGAGAGCAATGGCCTCGCTGATTGCTTCCATAACAGCGCTGCGTTCTGCCGTGCTGTTCTTTCTTCTTTCCGTGAGATAGGCTTCGCGTTCTTCTTCGCTGAGGGTGGCGGCATAGCCCTGCGGATGGACCCGGGTCCAGAACACCACATCTACGGTACCGCTTGCCAGAGACGCCGCGCGGCCGATGCTGTCCACGATCACGAGTTCGATGTTTTTATCCAGCCGTTTGCCGATCTCAGCCAGTACGGCAGTGTTGAAACCGGCAAAGGATCCATCCGCCGCGACATAGTCGATGGGCGGCAGGGAACCGGTGACCGCCACGGTGAGGGTCTCCCGCCCATCCTTCTTTTCGGGCAGGGCAGGTTTGATCTCTTCGCCGCTGATGACGTCGGTGATGTGTTCTTTGATCAGCGTGTCCATGGTGCCGTCTTCCTTCATGGCAGCGATGGCGGCGTTGAAATCATCCCGCAGAGCCTCATTTTCCTCCATCATCATGAAGGCGAACCCGTCACTGATGCGGCGGGAAAGGGCATGGTGAAAACCTTTCGCGGGAATTTCTTTGTAGGTGAAGTTCATCTGCAGCGCATCATTCTGCGCGCAGAGATATTCCGCGGTGCTGAGCGGAAATTCAAGCATGAATACATCTCCGGCATTGAGCCCCAGCAGCATTGTGTTGATATCGTCATAAAAAACAACGCTGTACTCTGAAAGCTTGATCTCAGGGTTGTAATGGAAATTTTCAACAAGGCCATCCTTTCCCATAAGGATAACGGCGTCGATTTTCGCTTTCGCGAAATTGATGCATTGCTCTTCGGACAAGTTCAGAAAAGAGAGAACACCGGCCACACCGGTATTTCCATCCGCCAGCACGGACAGGAAAGAACAGAGCAGCAGGTTAAACACCAAAACAAAAACAACAAATTTGTTTTTCATAACAAAGCTCCTTTAAATTGATTAAGCGGTTAATTTATTATAAATTATGAAATCACTTATTCAAAAAAAGGAACGTGACATTTTGTCACATATTTATAGATATATACAAAAAAGTCTGGGAAAAATGTTTTTTCGCAGCTGATACCGGGGACTGGCCCTTTACGGGAATGTCCCCGGAAAAAACATACTGACAGCAGCAGGCGGGATCGGTTGCTCCGCGAGGTGCGGGAGCAGGTATTCGTGTGTTTGCAAAAACGGGAGCCGGAAGGGACCGCTGCGCTGAATTATTATTCGGCTCCCGGGATTCGCCCCGCACCTGAATTCCGGAGGCTGTAAACCTGCCCCGTAAGCAGTGGACCTTGTCCGGTCAGATCCGGGACAGGAGCCGCGCTCCCCATACCCCCGATTAATAGGTATCAGGCTCTTTATTTGACTCACACGCTTTCGCAGCGCTCCTCTTTTCCTTTGCCGAATACTGAAACCGTATATTCCTGAAGCTTCCTAAAACTCATATTTAAATCGTACGGGTTCCGTTCAGATATTCTTCCAGCGTCAAACCCTGTTCCATGATTTCTCTTGCCGTATCCGGGCTGTCTATATAACGGATATGCCAGGGCTCATAGCCGTATCCGGTGATAAGCTCTTTGCCTTCCGGATAACGCAGGATAAAACCGTAGGCGGCCAGCTTTGCATGGATCTGCGCCCAGATCCCGGGATACAGCACCATGTCCTCGTTTAAACAGATGTCTGCCCATTCACCGTGTTCGTTTTTCAGCCGGAAATAGAGATCCAGCGCAAGTCCGGTGTGATGCTCTGAATATCCCGGTGCTGCGGCAGTTCTCGCCGTATAGTCCGTACCGTATTTTTCGGTAAATTGGTCTATGATGTCCTGCTGCGCGGCGGGGCTGCGGAGGGCGGAATCCAGTTCGATATAAATTCCGTTGTTTTCCTCAAGAT
>DAIMGK010000315.1:3537-3988 GCA_036723985.1 Flexilinea sp. | reverse complement strand
AACATCTGGCGAGACCGGTTCCTTGCATATAAATTGAGCCGGAGACATTTTGACACCTCATAAAAAGCTGATCTGGTATATCAGCTTTTTTCGTTAAAGATTACTTGTCTGTCCCCATAGGTTTCAAAGGACTATTTAAACGGGTATGAAATTCGATATCTTTTTTCATGATGGTGTGGTCGAAAACCAGACGAATGTGATCTATCCGGATAAGCTGGAAATCACAGATGTTATCGATATGGTGCAGGCTGTGGGCTTTGATCATGTATGTGCCGAATACAAGGACAACCGCCGGAGTAATGACAACTTCATCAAATCCAATGTCGTTGTAATGGACTGCGATAATGATCAGACCGACCAGCCGGAAGGTTGGCTGGACGCAAACAGTATGATGTCATTGTTTAGCGATTATTCCTTTGTGTTGGTGCCCAGCCGTAATAACATGAAGGAA
>DAIMGK010000315.1:3051-3527 GCA_036723985.1 Flexilinea sp. | reverse complement strand
GCGTTTTCACATGTATTTCCCGATTAATGAATGTACATCCAAATCAAATTATGCAAGACTCAAGAGCAGACTATATATCCATTATCCGTTTTTCGACGATAATGCATTGGATGCCGGACGATTTATCTTTGGCAGTCCTGTTACTGAAGAGGATATTGTGTGGAATGAAGGAACAAAAACGATCGATCAAATGCCAAAGTTCCCGACAAAAGATGAAAACATTGTCAATAATACGGAAGCCCAGGATACGAAAGCTGCTGTTTCAAATGATCCTGAGAAAACAAAAACAGGTCAGCAAATTATTCAGGAAGGAGAGCGTAATTCCACGCTTTTTCGCTATGCAATGCGGGTTATGAAGCGGTTTGGGCTTTCCGATCGGACAAGGGCTCTCTTTGACCAGGAAGCAGAGAAATGCATCCCACCGCTTTCGGCAAAAGAATTGGAATCAATCTGGAAGAGTGCCAGTCATTATTGCC
>DAIMGK010000315.1:0-3041 GCA_036723985.1 Flexilinea sp. | reverse complement strand
CGGCGGAAGGTGAAATCCAGGCGGAAGCGTCAATGGAGCCTTCGGATTATACCGATATTGGTCAGGGAAAAGTCTTTGTCCGGGAGTTTGGTGATGAGATCCTTTATACGGATTCAACGGGTTATCTCCGTTATAACGGAAAGATCTGGTCATATTCCGATCAGTATGCGGTCGGAGCTATTGAGGAATTCCTTGATATGCAGCTTGCTGATGCGGAAGACTCGGTAAAATCGGCAGAAGCAGAAGCAGAAGCCAAGGGATGCTCTATCGAGCAGCTGAAAAAGGCAAAAATAGAAGAATTAACTCCGCTGGAGCTAAGCCTGCTTATTCGCTATACCAAGGCAGAATTGTACCATAAGTATGTTCTGAAATACCGGAATATGAACCATATGAAGGCAGTTCTGGATGCAGTAAAACCGATGGTGCAGGTCGATTTCAACGTATTTGATAGTGATCCCAACCTGTTCAATACGCCTGACGAGGCTTATTATCTTCCAGAGGGATTGACGGGAAAGCGTGATCACCGACCGGAAGACCATTTTACCAAAATGACGCTCGTTTCTGCCGGTGATCAGGGGAAGCAGCTCTGGCTGGATGCGCTGGATCTCTTCTTTTCCGGTGACAAGGCTCTGATCGAATATGTACAGATGTCAGTTGGTACCGCAGCTTTCGGCAAAGTATTGCGTGAAGGGCTGATCATAGCCATCGGAGATGGCGGCAATGGCAAATCGACATTTTGGAATACGATTCTGCATGTATTTGGATCTTATGGTGGGGTCATCTCGACAAATTTACTGATGAGCAACAGTAAGGTGAACCTCGGTGCTGAAATTGCTGAACTGAAAGGAAAACGTCTGGTGATTGCTTCCGAATTGGAGGAAAATCAGACGCTCAGCACGTCGATGGTCAAAAAAATTTGTTCGACGGATCCGATTCTGGGCGAAATAAAATTCAAACAGCCTTTCAGCTTTATTCCTTCCCATACAGCGATCCTGTATACAAACCATCTCCCAAATGTCAAATCTATTGATAACGGGATCTGGCGGCGTTTGATCGTTATCCCGTTCAATACGAAAATTCCGAAAGCCACAGACATCAAAAACTATACAGATTTTCTCGTAAAGAATGCCGGTCCTGCAATCATGTCCTGGATCATTGAAGGAGCCCGAAAAGCTTATCAATTTGGATTTGAGTTTACCATGCCTTCTGTTGTGGCAACTGCGACTGCAGAGTATCGTGAACAGAATGACTGGATCAATGATTTTATCGATGCCTGTTGTGTTCTCGGAACAGGGTTCAGCACCAGCTCCGGTAAGCTTTATGATGAATACAAGGAATATTGCCAAAAAAACGGCGAACACCCCCGCGGCGTAAAATCATTTGTTTCCGGTTTGCAGTCAAAGGGATTTAACAGGCGGAAAACAAACAAGGGCAAGATCTTTGATGGGATCGGCCTGCTGTCCCAGGAATCAAAGCTCGGAGTTTGAGTCGCGGTGACGGGTAGTGATGGGAAAATCTATACTGTTCAAATTAATTTTATTTTTGAATTTCAAAAAAAAACAGGATAAGAATTACCCGTCACTACCCGTCACTTTTTGTATATGGAGCAGTCTGAAATCCTTGTGAAGAATTGGTTACAAACAGATTACTGCAAATTCTCGTTAACTCGATAAAAACTGTCCCCGTGGCTTGTAGGGAGTCATTAACAGAAAACGGTTTCGGCCGGAGTCTTATTTGCTAAACTTCAGGAGGATACGGAGGACAATCATGCAGATTTTTCATCGCAAAGGTGAATTGAACAAGGAACAGAAATTGAAAATGCGGTCTCTGCTGAATATGGACTACACCACCAATGAGCTCGCTGATCACATCGGTTTTGCCCGCCGTCAAATCTACCGCGTTTATTGCCACATGGATGGGCATCCTTTTGTAAAGCCGGAAGGCAGCCGCACACTGGTGGTCAATGGTAAAGCATTCCGGGATTGGTATTACAAAACCTATACCAAACAGACTGTCAACAGTAATGAAAATGTATGTGTTTCCTGCAAACAGGTTGTCGTCCTGCCGGAAAAACCGGTGAATATCCTGAGAAGGAAAAAAATCGATGTCTATCAGTACGTCTGCCCCAATTGCGGAAGGATCTTCTGCAGATTTGCCTCGAAAAAGAATTATGAAGGAGAAATACAAGAATGAACGATGAACCGATCAACCGAACAAATTGGGCACTTTTGAATGATTATATTGACAGCCTCAGAAATGAGGGCATTTACAGTGAAAAAACGCTGGCTGCAATGAGAAATGCTCTCATGAAATTTATCATTTATGCCGGCATGACGCCGATCGCAAAAATTGAAAAAGTGGAAAGAGAAAGTTTCACGGCTTTTCTGTATAATCTGAAAAGTGAAATCACGGATACCAGGCTGGAATTTGAATACCGCCGGAAGATCCTCGAATATACAAAACGCTTTCTGCTGTGGCTGCGGAAGAAGAAAAAGATCAATATTTCGGATGATTATATTGATGCGATCCGGATTCGTGATCGCCGCAATACAAACTGGAAGATGGAACAGATCTCCACTGATGCTTACAAGTTTGAAGATATCCTGAAGGTTGCTGACTATCGGCCGGAAACATTGAATATGAAACGGGCAAAAGCGGCGATGCTGATGGGATTCCTTTCCGGGCTGCGTGACGGCGCACTGGTGACATTGCCTTTCACGGATGTTTATCTTCAGAATGACAAACCGTATATTATCCAAATGGTTGAACATGGAACGCACCTGAAGAATTCCAAGAATATCCGGACGGCTTTGATCAATAATTCGGAAGTCAGTGGAATGCTTGAAACCGTGCGGGAATGGCAGAAAATCGTAAAAACCCAGTACCTTGAACAGGTTGGAGATATTCCGGCTCCGGATGAGGTTACTGCCGAATTTCATCCGTACCCTTACTGGTTTGCACCTTTTTCCTGTACGACAGGTTTGATCGATTTTTCACAAAAACCCGGAACCTCCAGGGCATCAGGATATCGCAGAGATCTC
>DAIMGK010000314.1:0-4068 GCA_036723985.1 Flexilinea sp. | reverse complement strand
GAAGCATACCATCTTGCACGCGGAGGGCAAATACAAACTGAGCTCTTATAGTAGGAAGTACCAACAGATGGGAACGGTTCCCGCAGGCTGATCATCGAGCCGGAAGGAACCTCCAGACGATAAAAAGTGGGGACAGTTCCCTCCGGCTCAGGACTGAGCCTGCGGAAACCGTCCCCGGACCCTTACCGTTACAGAATATGAAAGAAGAAACCATGTCAACGAAATCAAGTTACGTAAATAATTTTACAGTCAGTATTCAGAATCTTGTCTGTATTCTGGACGCCAAATGCACCGCGCCCAACATTGAGAAAACAGATTTCAACACGCCGCCGGTCTTTGACGCGCACAAGATCGTCGATGAGAATTATCTTTTCATGCCGATGGGCGTGGCGAAAGAACTGGCGCTTTCCCTCGTGCAGATGATCGGGGACGTCGAAAAACGCTCCGGCATCAAAGTCCGCCTGAACGGAGAGAAACAAGCCTACTGGGAAGCCGCCGTCCAGGCCATCGAGGACTATAAGGAGAATAACAGTCAATAGTCAGTAGTCAATAGTCAGTAGTCAATAGTTGATGGGATCAGTCAAAATATTGATCTGATATTCCGGCTCGGAACTATGATTACAAAAGACTGTCAGCGCAGACTCAATGCCGAGTCTGCGCTGGCAGTCTTTCACATTTCTAAACGCAGGATCCTTAGTCCGGGAGAACACTGTTCACAAATAAGTCAGAAGACTGACAACTAATGACCAACGACTATTGACTAACAACCCCCAACCATCAGCCATCAACTACCAACCACCAACTAATGACTAATGACTAATGACTACTGCCTAATACTCCCTCTGCTCCCTCAGCCAGGAAAGAGCTTTTTCTTCGCCCTCGTCATTGATCATATTCAGGACTTTGAGGGCGAAAGCTTTTGTTTCCGGGTGAAGCTTGTAATAGCTTTCGTGGGTATGGAAATATTTCAGCGGATAATGGGGCTGCCAGGTACCGCGGTTATAGGTCTTCCCGGCGCTCAGCCAGTCGCAGAGCATTTCCTTCAGATAATTGAGTGGCATTTTTACATAATATTCCGACCCGTCATCCCGGAAATCCACCCAATATTCCCAGTGGTGTTTGTTGCGTGATTTGTGATGCAGCCACGCGGAGGAATAACCGACAGCCCGCCGTTCCGCTCCGATCGGTGAGGATGTCCCCTGATAGTAGCGGACAGAGGTGATGAACTCCGCCGGGGAGAATTTGCTCAGGTCATGGAACAGCCCCTGCAGCGGGATCCCGGTTTTGCAGCAATATACGAACACCAGATGCCGGTGCCTCAATATCGTTCCCAAATGCCCGAAAACCTTATTCATCCTTTCCCCCCGGGGACGGTTTCCGCAGGGAACCGTCCCCCCTGTTTTATTGCTGTCAGTTATAAGCCCCTCATCCGCAGGTTGTCAGCTGCCGTGCCGCCTGTAACATCTGAACTCTAAACTCTAAACTTTGGCCTCAAGGGACAGGCACCTCCGACTCAATTCTGAGTCTCCGTTGCCGGTCCCACCCATCTGAACTCTCAGCTCTCAGCTCTAAACTCTAAACTCTATTTATTAAACACATACCCTTCCCCGCCGGAAAAGGTGCAGCGGGTGCCGAAATCGCCGTTGGTGCCGGAATGGATCAGATACCCGGCGTTTCCGTCCCCCATCCAGGTGGCATCGGTGATGGTCCCGAGGATACTGTCATTCCAGAGGATCGTGAGTTTCTGCGCGTCCGCCGCCACGCCCAGACGGCCGCTCCCTTCGATGCTCCAGGAGCCGTATTTCAGCGTGATCAGCGGAACCAGCGAGCCGTTGCGGAAAGCGTTCACATAGATCCCGCCATCCATCGCCGCGAAGATCTCGATATAAGAGTGCGGATCCTTTTCCCGGATGTAAAAGCCGCAGCCGGAGCCCGCGTAATCCGGATGCACATAACCGGACGCCCAGGAAATATCGCTCTGCAGCAGCAGGCCCTCCCCGCTGATACCCAGCGGCTCCTTGCTGCTGTATCCCATCATGGCAAGGGACAGTTCACGGTCCGGCAGGACAGTATAAGTTCCTGCCGTGGAGGCGATCCGTTCTTTCATGTTCAGCATTTTCACCAGGCGTGCGGCATTTTCCGAGGCCGCGGGATCCACCGCGCCCGCGTCAAAAGTCGTTTCCTTCGCAGTGGAGGAGGATTCGAAGCTGAGATATCCGAAATCGATCTCCGTTTTCTCCGTTGACTGCGGCATGGCGATCAGACCGAAATTCCCCTCACGGAAGCCGATATTGTATGTATCGATCGATTCGCCGTTGAAATACAGGTCGATCCAGCCGTTATTGATCTCCGCCGCGATGACTGAGGCGTTGAAACTGTCATAATCCCTGATGGGGGAATAGGGGATCAGCGTCTCCATGTTCCCATTGGCGGCCCGGACCAGGCTGTAGGTCTTGTCATTGCAGACCACATATCCGTAAAAGGAATCGCCGGTATTGTCCACCATCAGCCCGCCGCAGGCCAGCGGTTCGAACTCCGGCAGCCGGATCTCAGTGGAAAAACGGTACCGCACCGCGTCGGAGGGATAGCCGAGATTGAGCCCCATCCAGGAAAAATTCGGATCCTCGGTGACGATGTTCCAGACGTAATCGCTCTCACTGATATACCGTTCGATCACCGTTGTTCCCTGTGCTTCGGTACCCAGCGGCCAGGCAAAATTATTGTTGTCAAAATCCTCAAAGAATTCACTGTACCATTCGATATCCTGCGCGCGTACCGAAATCACGGATATCAGCAGAACCGCCAGCACCAAGATCACTTTTTTCATACACACCCCTTATTTATCAGATTTCAGCGTTAAGAGGTCAGCGTTCAGAATTTGATATCGGCATATCCCTGATCCTGACTCCTGCTTCCTGATATCTGAAATCTGACCTCTATTATACCCCTTATCTAAGCCGGAGTTTACTGGCAGCCCCCGCCATGCAAAAAAAGTGGGACAGGGGTACCGGGTGAAAGTGTCCCGAAAAAAGGGACACTTTCACCCGGTACCCCTGTCCCACATCGCCCCTCTTCGGGCCTTTCGGGCTGTACCCGGAGGGGGCGAAGCTCCAACTCCGAATCTAAATCGAGCGAAGCTCGTACCTCACGGAGTTGCTCACGCTGTACCCTAATTAACTCATCCCGACTCGGCAGCCACACAACCGGCCAGGCGTAAAATTACCTATGGTATTGATCCCTACCGATTCGGGCTCAAAGGCGTGAGGTCTTGCGAGTCGGAGTGAGTTAATAAGGGTACAGTCCCCTTCGGGGACAGTCCCCGGTTGGACTTCGGGGACTGTCCCCGGGCGCTACCACATTTTCGAACTTTTGTCAACCCTCAATGTTGAGGGTTTACTTTTTTAATTCCATGCTGTAAACTGTCAGCAGAAAGGAGGAAAGGAACAATGAACGAAGCCGCGAAAGTCATACTGGCACCCCTGTCGCAGGTGAAGCTGGCCCCCGGCTATACGCCGATCGATATCAACTTCAAAGCCCTCGATGAACACTTCAAAGACGCCGCCGACCGGTACATAGAAGACCGGCAGGCATTCATCGATTCCTGCATCGAAAACCCAAACCTGCCGCGGCTCGCCAAAAAATGGCAGCGTTCCGCCAGATCCCTTTCCTCCTGGACCGAAACCTGGTTCGCCTCGAACGCGGACAACAGTGAAGAGCAGGAGGACGCCCTGAACATCCTCGACCGCATCACCAAGGAAAGCTCCATCCGGAAGAATGCCCTCCGGGATCATGTGCGTTACATGAAGAAGGCGCTGGAGGATGACGCGGAAAATCAAAAGAAGATCGACGACCTGGAGGACGAGGAATATGCCGCGGACAGTTTTCTGCTTTCCGCCATCAAGACCCAGCAGCATTTCATCGACATATACAAATCCGGCGAGACCTATGTTCCCGTCGAGATCAAAGAAGAGGCCGAAGCCGGCGAATATATCAGGAAGATCTACCATAAATATCCCTCCGGCACCATGTTCCGCCGCGGGATCATTTTCCCGATGGCGCCCATCCCGC
>DAIMGK010000313.1:0-4133 GCA_036723985.1 Flexilinea sp. | reverse complement strand
CATTGACAACAGACCCATCGCCATCGGTCACAGAAATAGCTGTTACATAAGGCGGGTATATACTATACATATAGGGATCGCCTGCCCGTACCGCGTCACTTTCATTATCGCATTCATCATAAACATAGGCGTTTGTATGATAAGCAACATCCCGAACATTGTCAAAATCCGATACATTGACAGTAAACCGTACCTCACCGCTGCTGAAATATTCAGAGTACTGCCAGACGGCATCATCGATTGACATGTTGTCATTCCAAGTCTCGATCGCGAATCTGAGTGTCTGACTATGGTCATCTGACCCTTTCAGATAAACATCATAAGTGGTACCGGTTCGATTTTCAATACGGGCTTCAGTAATAACAGGTTTTACTGCATCAATATAGGGATCACCGGCCCGTACCCCTTCACTTTCATTATCGCATTCATCATAAACATAGGCGTTTGTATGATAAGCAACATCCCGAACATTGTCAAAATCCGATACATTGACAGTAAACCGTACCTCACCGCTGCTGAAATATTCAGAGTACTGCCAGACGGCATCATCGATTGACATGTTGTCATTCCAAGTCTCGATCGCGAATCTGAGTGTCTGACTATGGTCATCTGACCCTTTCAGATAAACATCATAAGTGGTACCGGTTCGATTTTCAATACGGGCTTCAGTAATAACAGGTTTTACTGCATCAATATAGGGATCACCGGCCCGTACCCCTTCACTTTCATTATCGCATTCATCATAAACATAGGCGTTTGTATGATAAACAACATTTCGGGCATTGTCAAAATCCGAAATATTGACAGTAAACCGTACCTCACCGCTGCTGAGAAATTCAGAGTACTGCCAGACAGCATCATCGATTGACATGTTGTTATTCCAAGTCTCGATCGCGAATCTGAGTGTCTGACTATGGTCATCTGATCCTTTCAAATAAACCTCATAAGAGGTATTCGTAAGGTTTTCAATTCGGGCTTCCGTGATGACAGGTTTTACTCCATCAATATAAGGATCGCCAACCCGTACAACTATGCTTTCATTTCCACTTTCATCATAAATATAGGCGTTCGTATGATAAGCAACATTCTGAGCATTACCAAAATCTGAAATATTAACAGTAAACCGTACCTCACCGCTGCTGAAATATTCAGAGTACTGCCAGACGGCATCATCGATTGACATGTTGTCATTCCAAGTCCCGATCGCGAATCTGAGTGTTTGACTATGGTCATCTGATCCTTTCAAATAAACCTCATAAGAGGTATTCGTAAGGTTTTCAATTCGGGCTTCCGTGATGACAGGTTTTACTCCATCAATATAAGGATCGCCAACCCGTACAACTATGCTTTCATTTCCACTTTCATCATAAATATAGGCGTTCGTATGATAAGCAACATTCTGAGCATTACCAAAATCTGAAATATTAACAGTTAACCAAACTTCGGTATTGGCAGTATAACCACTATCCTGCCAGACAGCATTATCGGGGGACATGTTGTCATTCCAGGTTGCAATGGCAAATTTAAGAGTCTGACTCCTGTTATCTGACCCTTTTAGATGAACTTGATATGAGTTATTCTTCAGATTTTCAATATAGGCTTCAGTGATAACGGGTTTTACCGTATCACCTGTAACAGTGACAGTGCATGCAGCTTTCAAATTTGGATTTGCTGAAGATTTCGCAGTAATCGTTGCTGTTCCGACAGATTTTGCAGTCACAACACCACTGCTTGAAACTGTGGCGACAGACGTATTACCACTACTCCACGTAACGTTTTTGTTAGATACAGTCGAAGGTGTTATAGTTGCTGTAAGAGTATATGTATTTCCAACTTCTATTGACAAGCTTGATTTATTGAGAGTGATTCCAGTCGGAGCAGTCCACAAGTAAATATACCCAAGGAATGATCCGCATGCTGAACTGGGATTTATGAAATCTGCATATGACTTCTGTTTCATCCCGCAATAACCATAGGCTGCATATTCACTGCCGCCATCACCCTGACTGTACATAACCTGAACCGGATTAACAGTGTGATCAATGCCTTCAACAATACGTATATGGTTTGTCCATACCGCGATTGCTTTGCTGTTAAGTAAATGACCGGTAGTAGAGGGCGGTTCTGACCCTCTTGTAAAACCGTAATTCGCACATGTATTCCACCAGGTTGTACCATCCATGATCGGAACATCAATACCGGTCAGATCGTTTACTCGGGCTGCGGCATACCAGTTTGTGCTTGCTCCGCCCGGAGCCCATGCGCCTTCACCGCCGGTTTTCTTAGCGTAAGTTGTATACGGCGCGCCACAGATATTAATGTGAACATCCCACAAGCCATTATTCAGGATGCCGTTTCCGCAAGTCCTTTCTGGTACAGTACCAACTTGTTTATAATTAGGCCGGAGAGCTACCTGAAAACTGCCTCCAGCAAATTGATGCGTGCCTGCACCATCACAATTTAATCCCCAACTGCAAAGATAATTGACAGTATCTCCTGTATTCCCATGCACGCTATGAATATTATCAACGGCAATTGCAACATGACCGCTCCAAAAGATTATATCACCAGCCTGAATGTTAGATTTTGGAACTTCTGTTCCTCCGCGGTTTTTAATATATTTTTTTAATTGTTCTTCATTATGAGTTAATCCGGAAATAAATGGAACTGCCTCTGATTGTCCGGTAAGATACGCACAATCCACAACAAATGCTGCACACCATCCGCCATAATAACCAAGTGAGGACTTAGTTCTGCCTACTTGAGCCATTGCACAGGCTGCCATATCTGCTGCAGGATTCCCGGTAGATGTCCAGGCTGAAAAAGTATTATTTCCTGTCTGTGCGACACCTCCCACATTCGCTATGGCAGTATTGATCCCAACTGTCATTAACAGGATAAAAATAAGTATCATCAATCTTGGATTTTTCATTCTTTCAACTTTCTCCTTTTTTATATTAATTATTTATTACAAAATATTTTGTTAGATTGCGAAGGGGAAATATGTTGCAGAATGATTTACGCTTAGAGTGTCAAATTAGTTGGTTTCAAAAATCCAAAAAAACTATGTCAGAGATTACACGTAATATTTTATAAAACAAGTATTTTTCGGCTTTTGACATCCAAACCATTTATTTTTATAAAAAAACCTTAGAATTGTTTTTCCATTCCCCCATCTTCCCTATATCTATTATAAACGGAAATTATTCCCTTTTTGCCACTATATTGCACATTTTTTTCATATGATAAATGTCACATTAGATTTACGCAGCAACCGGGGGAGGTTTTGACTTACTCGACTCGCTGAATCAGCAGAAATGACCCCCGGGATGATTCTCCCGAGGGGAATGCCGGGGAGCGAAGCTCATACCTTACTGAGCAGGGTCCTCTTGTCGGCTAACACACGTCTGTCTCTCGTTTTCATCCAGACTTCCTTTAACGCCCGGCACAATACGACAGGCTCATCTTTCCTAACAACGAGGTGACGGTTCCCCTCGGCGACAAAGCTCCTCGGGCGAATCCGTCCCCCGTACGACCGGCACAATACGCCACTTGCCTTTCCGAACAACGAGGTGACCCAATACCGTAGGGTAAGAGCTTCACTCGATTTGGATTCGGAGTTGGAGCTGCGCCTCTCAGCATTCGCTTCGGGTGAACCGTCACCTGTACGGCAGGCAGTTGTTGGTGGGGTCCTTCACTGTAAGGTACGAGCTTTGCTCGGCAGATGCAGTGAAGGAGCTTCGCCCACTGACTCAGCAAGCTGAGTCAGTCAAAACCGACCCCGGGGAGGGGATGGAGAGAAAATAATACCGCATGACGCGGGGTCATGCGGTATTTGGGTTTTATTCGGTCATGGACCGGATCATTCCGCCGTGAGGTCGGTCATAGCGGGGTCATCTTCAACGACCGGGTCTTCATTTACCGGTTCCTCCGCGGGGACTTCCGCCGCGGGAGCGGGTTCTTCCGTCGGCATCGGTTCCGGTGTGGGTTCCTCTGTCGGGACCGGTTCCGGAGTGGGGGCTTCGGTTTCGATGACGGTCACCGGTTCTTCCGTTACGATGGCCGGTTCCTCCGCCGCGACAGCAGGTTCTTCCGTCACGGCTGCCGGAATTTCGGCCGCGACACGGATCTCC
>DAIMGK010000312.1:0-4139 GCA_036723985.1 Flexilinea sp. | reverse complement strand
CGTTGCCTTCCGCCCGAAAACTGGCATATGTCAAACCGCGGGTAGAAATGAATAAATTCGGTGGTGAGTCTGTAACATATATGGGCATCGACGGTCAGAAAAAGTGGAGCCGAATCGAATCATACGGGCCAAAATTTGTGGAAAACATCGTCCAGGCGGTTTCACGGGATATACTCGCATATTCCATGAGGACGCTGTCAGATCGCTTCATTTGTGGGCACGTCATTAGAAGAGATTTGTGAACAGATGGGAAAAAGCCCGACTTGGCTGTCGGGCATTGAACTTAAAGCTGACGGATATGAGTGTATGTTTTATAAAAAAGAATAGCAGCACCATCTGTACCGAATACGCTGCTTGTTCATAGAACTACTAAACTTTTGGATTATCACAAACTTGTTTTACAAGGGATAATAAATAATCTATACCATCTTTGTTTGTAACACTAATTTGGCATTCACCGGTAGCCCAATGACCAGTATTTGACATATCCCGAACCAGATGCTGAGGATCATATAGAGTCCCATAAGGAACATTTATAATTGCACGTAGCTTGCTTGATAACAATGTTATGCTGACGATAATAACATCATTCTGCCGAAAGGATATGTAAAGCTTTTTGGGAATAACTGTCATTCCATTAATTTTCATTATTTCTTCTTTGAAGCAGAAATAAAGCTGACGGATTTCTTCTGTTGTGTTTTCTAAATGAGCCTTTTCTGTATATAAGCCGGATTCCGTATCCTGAATTTTCGCAGCGGTCTTCTCGTCTTCAATTTCATGCCCGACCGGATCAACCATCTTCAATCTGTTTGTCGTACCACTGATTGCTGCAATGCTGGATAAAATATCATACGCATCTTCCGGACTCATCGCATAAAATTCTCGAACGCGAGGTTTTCCGTCAAATGTTTCAATTGCGCGAAGGTCTGGATTGAGTTTATCTATAAGGGCATGAACATCTTTATCCTTTAGACGTCCTTCCACTTCATAAGTGCAGAAAGCTCTGAAGGCAAAAGGAAGACATTCTGATCGATTAAGTTGACTTAGTCGGTTTTGAAGATTGTCAGCATACCCGATTTTTACGTATTCTGGAAAGCTCGGATTAGTCAGTACATATATTACGCCCATAAGAATATCTACTCCAATTTCACATATGTGATTTTGTAAATTAACTATACCATCAAAGAAATAATTTCGGTTTTCGCACGATATCGATCAAAAAATTCATTACAAATGAATACAAAAAAAATGAAGTTTGGCGAGGAGAAAAATTCTTAAATACAGATACAATAAAATAAGGAGTATTGGATATGCAGAGTGAATATAACGGTGGACTTACCCGGGAACAGTTTCTATTTTATGAAATCAGGATCACAGCAGCTTTGGTTTGCGATGGATTGAGCCGGGATGAGATACGAAAGAAAATACGTGAGGAAAACTTATATCAATTTCCTACTGAGCGCATGATCGATACGATCACAAACACATGTTTCCGGAGGATTGATGCGCTGGATTCGCAGGATCTTGTCGAAAACCTGGCTCACGGGCCAATCGACACTGCGAAGCAAATTAATCTTTATGCGATGATGAAATACAACCGTATCGTATGGGACTTCATGATAACAGTGATCGGAGAAAAATTCCGCACGCATGATTTAGTTTTTTCAAAAATGGATCTCAATCTGTTTTTCTTCAGGCTGCAGGAGCAGGATGACAATGTCGCCTCCTGGAGCGATTCCACAATTAAAAAGATCAAACAGGTATTGGTCAAATCACTGGTTGAGTGTGGATATCTTGATTCCACTCGTTCCGAAAAAATCAACCCTGTCCTGATTTCATACGAACTGGAAACCGGTATTCGGGACAAGAATGATCTTGCGGCATTATCGGCATTCAATTGCTTTAATTAGCGGCGAGTGACAAGTGACGAGGATTGAGGCAGGCATAACCGACCTTGTTGCCTCACTGAGGATAATATATGAAACAGAACGAAAGCATAACATTACGATTAGATAAAATAAACGATCGCTTGTCAGATGAAGCATTTCTGACAAACAAAGGACTCTCCAACGAAGTCGGGATCCATGTTTTCTGCTATGATCCGGCAGAGGAATTGACTGTCCGGGCTTTTTTTGACTCCCTGAAAATAAAAAAGGACGTTCCCTACCGCCTGATTGAGTGTGATCTTTATAAGATATTTCTGAGTATCTGTGAAGACAGGCATATTTTAAATAGAATTCCGGCGATGGAAGAACAAAAAGGAAAAGAATTTTTGGTCAAACAATTGGAAAAGGTGGCTGTTCCTGAAGTTTTTGTTCAAAAAATGGCATATGAGCCTCATCAGCGGGGTGACGTTCTGTTGATAACCGGTGTAGGAAAAGTCTATCCATTCATGCGTTCTCACAAAATATTGGATAACATCCAGCATGTATTTTCAGATATCCCCGTTCTGATGCTTTATCCGGGCTATTTCAGCGGGCAGGACCTCAATTTATTTGGGAAGTTTCATGACGGGAATTATTACCGGGCATTCAATCTTATTTAGTTTATCAAGAGAAAATAAGAAAACAGGAAAAAAATAGCATAAGGAAGGAAACAATTTATGCGATTACAAAATATTTACCAGAAAGATATCAACCGCAGCATTAATGGCGTGATCAAGGTCGCCCAGGACGATGAGCAGGTCATCGAACAGGAGCTTCGGGAATATATTATTACAAAAGAACTGCGGAAGCACTTCAACACTTTTCTGAACACGTATGAGCGGTCTTTGACATCTCCAACGGATAAAATCGGCGTATGGATCTCGGGCTTCTTCGGCAGTGGTAAATCGCATTTTCTGAAAATCCTTTCCTACCTGCTTGAGAACGACATCGTTGCGGGAAAACACGCTGTGGATTATTTCGCGGATAAATTTGACGATCCTATGATGTTCGCCCAGCTGGAATCCTGCACCCATGTTCCCACAGATACGATCTTGTTCAACATCGATTCCAAGAGTCCCATCACAAAAGATAAAACCGCAATACTCAAGGTTTTCACTAAAGTCTTTTATGAATACCGCGGCTTTTATGGCGATGACCTGAAAATCGCCCGGTTGGAACAGTTTGTTGAAAAATCCGGAAAATCTGAGCAGTTCAGAGAAAAATTTGAAGAAATCAACGGTGATACCTGGGAAAATTCCCGCTCCGCGCTTGCATTTTTCGAAGATGATATTGTCGAGACCATGTCAGAAACATTGGATATGAGCGAAACTGCCGCACGGAACTGGTTCAACGGCAGCGATACAACAGAGTATTCCATCGAACAGCTCGCGAAAGAAATCAAAGAATATATAGATTCCAGAGGAAAGAACTTCCGCCTGATTTTCCTGATTGATGAAGTCGGACAGTATATCGGATCAGACGGCAGCCTGATGCTGAACCTTCAGACCATCGTTGAAGAAATCGGGGCCAGATGCGGCGGCCGGGTCTGGGTCGTTGTAACCAGTCAGGAAGCGATAGATTCTGTGACAAAGATCAGCGGAGATGACTTCTCAAAGATTCAGGGCAGGTTCAACACAAGGCTCAGCCTTTCCTCTTCTTCCGTGGATGAGGTGATCAAGCGGCGAATTCTTGCCAAAACACCGGATGCGGAAAACCTTCTGCGTATGGTTTACGATGAAAACAGCGCGATTCTGAAAAACCTGTATACCTTCAATAATGCCGTACTGGATCTGAAAGGTTATGCTGGCGAAAATGATTTCGTTGAAACCTATCCTTTTGTCCCCTATCAGTTCCGTCTGATGCAGAACGTCCTGGCTCAGATCCGAAAACACGGTAATTCCGGGAAACATCTTTCCGGAGGTGAACGTTCCATGCTTTCCGGTTTCCAGGAAGCTGCCCAGGCGATCCAGGACAAAGACGAAAATGCGCTGGTTCCCTTCAGCCTTTTTTATAACACCGTACATACTTTTCTGGACAGCACGATCCGCCGCGTGATCGATAGATGTCAGACCGCTGCTGATAATCATGACGGTATTGAGCAATATGATGTAGACATTCTGAAACTGCTGTATCTGATCCGCTATGTGGATGATGTCAAGGCCAATGTCGACAATATCACTACGCTGATGGTTGATGACATCCGGGCGGATAAGA
>DAIMGK010000311.1:2445-4158 GCA_036723985.1 Flexilinea sp. | reverse complement strand
TGATATGTGTGAAACACCTACGCTTTACATTCGACATTACTGCCGTCTGCACAAGGTTGTTACCGGTGACTGGTTAGGTCTTTCCGGGCCGGGTTTCCACCGGCTGGTTACGTCACCCTTTGCTGGGCGCACCCTATAGGTCAAGATAATAATGTGCCAGGCCGTGCTCCTGATTCTCATCTTCTGCAATCTTGTTAATGAGATCTCCCTTGTTCATGAAAGCACTCCTTCTCCGCCGTTGGCGGGTTAATATGAATGCACTATATACTCGGAGGTAATGAATACAAGGGTTGTCTCACCCTATAACCTTCCTGGCAAACTCCGTCGCAGCTTTCAGATCCGATTCATCCGGCTTCCCCTTGTGAGCACCCTTAAACTCGCCTTTGCAGTGAAATTCACGTTCGTCCATGGGTATACCGACCTTATTTGCTTCCGCCTTCACCTTCTTATAGGTGGAATTTAACATAGCGGCAGAACCAAAATTGACAATCTTACCGACTTTACTTTTATCTAAACCCTTAATGAAAGCCCGCACCTCTGGGTCAATACTGAAGGCATAGTACGAGTTGCCCAGGAACAGGATATCCACCGGCTCCGTTATGGGAACAGATATTGGCTGTGCTTCCACTCCGGCTGCTTTTGCTACTGCCTCCGCCAGTCTCTTTGTGTTTCCGGTCTTTGTGTAATATCTGACAGCAATTTTCATGGTACCCTCCATCTCACTTGATAATATATGCGTTCACAATCTCACCCACATACATGGTATGAAAGTCTCGATTTGCCATCGGATTAGTCCCGTCCACATCCTGCGGATACATCTTCTCACGAATGTCAGCCGGAATCCTGTTCAAATCCTGATCCTGCGTATAAAGAATCTTGCATTCAATTGTCAGCGGATACTGCTTGACGCCAGGAGTGTTGATGGTTTCCGAGTCCACAAGTTCCAGCCCTGCTTCCATCACCTTATCAATATCATATCCGGACTGCATTCCACAAACCTTAGTGATAGTCGGATCCGGCTTATCCAGCGGAACGCTGATCGTGAATTCACCTGTCTTGTCGAGCTGACCCTTCGTATATCTGCCCTGCCTGACATACACATGGAATGTTGGCTTGCTCCAAAGGGTGCCGAGGTGCCCCCAGCCGATCACCATACTATTAAACTTATCTCCATTGGTATTCAGCAAAATACCTCTTGGCAACGCCTTGGTGATGAGATTAGCATAATCGGAAATGTTGATCTTTTCCTTCATCGGTCATTCCTCCATTATTTTTTCAAGCTCTGCTCCAAATTTCTCCTGGAAAGCATCCTGTTCAGCTTTCAGTTTATCACCTGATAACCGCTCGATTCTTTCAGCCCTTCTCCACTTCAACTGTCCGACCGCTTTCTCCGTTTTTACCGCCACCTGTGTGTATTCCGGACCAATCATGAGGAGTTTCATTGCGTTATCCGGTTTCAGGAAACCACTGCTGATGATCCCCAGCGTACCGAAGATCGTGTCGTTTGCGATCGGGCCGATGATCACATCTGCGAAAATTCCATCCTGCAGACGCCTGTTGTGGAAGATATACTGAAACCAGTCTGTATCACGGGAGAACCGATGAATCTGAAGTCCGGCTTCATCCAGCTTGTACTCATTCACAACAGCATTCTCTCTCGCCCAGCGATAAGTGAACTCCCTGTCCGGAGTCAGATAGAATCCCCGGCCAAAA
>DAIMGK010000311.1:1431-2435 GCA_036723985.1 Flexilinea sp. | reverse complement strand
GAAATACTCTGCCTGTTTTCGTTTGGGAGTCATATAAAAACCCCAGCCGAAATCAGCGTTTTTCCTGCCAATGTGAATATCGGGTTTCCGTATTTCACGGTCGCTGGTATGATAGAGAATCATTTCGCCTACCTCCAGTCATTCTGAACCTCCCTCGGCAGCCTTTTGATATCTGCCGACTTTACAACCCCCGGCCATAAAGAACGTCGGAAGCATTATAACATGGTACCTCCATCATATTCCTTGTTCCTGAACTTTTTTCCGCGTTATATACAGCACATACGTATCATTAAATACGATTCTGTTTCCTGCTGAAAGCACCGCGTCCCGAAGGCCGTTAAAGAACTCCGTTCGGGCAGGTTCCGGAATTACGATGTGATCGCAATGTGTTCCGGAAAACAAGACATACTCATCAGCTGTAAATATGCGCTGTCCCTTGAACTCATACCTCTCGACTTCGGAAAATCCATACTCCGGCGCTGCGGTATAACGGAATCCTCCGTGTGTGTAAGGAATGTCCGGCTTATAATACTTGTCGTACAGCGCCTGTATCTTCTCGAACAGCGTTTCGTTGTCCGATTTGTACTCAGAAGAAGTCAGTATCATCGCAAGCGTTCCACCCGGCTTCAGAAGGTCGAACGTTTTGGAAAATGCGATTGCTTCCGGTATCCATTGAATGGTCGCCGCCGAATAGATCATGTCAAACTTCATATCACCGTAATCGTACGTGATAAAGTCATCATTTACAATGCTGAAGTTCGGAAGCTTTCCGTATTTCCCCTTCATTTTCCGGCACAGATGCTCACCCAGCTCGATGGCATGGTATTCACATCCGGTTCGAAGCACAGGTTCCGTTGCCTGGCCTGTTCCCGGTCCAAGTTCCAGCACGCGCTTTCCTGGTCCGATCTCCGCCCGGCTGTTCAAAAAAGCAAACAGTTCCTCACTGTATCTGGGGCGGAACTGGTCAAACTGATCCGGTATGGTATCGAATACTCTTCGAAAAT
>DAIMGK010000311.1:1048-1421 GCA_036723985.1 Flexilinea sp. | reverse complement strand
GCTCCCTGATATCATCATCCGTGAGCAGCCGTAATTCCCTGCTCCGGACACGGTAGATCTTTCCGACGGTGTCGATTTTTCCTCCCTTGATGAAGAACGCGCTCATGTCCTCCATCGCATATACCGTGCGGTCCTCAGACATCCGAAGTGTCTGCCCGTACCGCCATTCATCATTTGGATCATGATGACAACTCACCGTGATATTCGTAAAACCCAGCCCCGGGAAGGGTTCCATCGACTCAAAGAAATCCACAGTGTTCCTTGCCATGTTCATCGAGCCCGCGCTAACGCCAAAGATCGCTGCATGGCAATCCAGCAATGCCTCATAACAGCCTTTTTTGCGGATCAGGTCAAGCTGTTCCTCGCAGGCACC
>DAIMGK010000311.1:240-1038 GCA_036723985.1 Flexilinea sp. | reverse complement strand
GAAATATACAGTCTGCATTTTCAACAAGAGACTTTGCCTCTGAAGGATCCGTACGTTTATCTATTACACAATGATTTTCAAAAGCAAGTCCCTGCTCCGCGAACATTTCGTGCATTCCGTCACAGTCATCATCATTTTGCACATAGTCGATTGGGCAGGCGGTGATAAAGACAATGCTCTTCCTCTTAGTAAGTTCTTTCCTCAGCCGTTTGGTGATCTCCTCCGAAAAATGATGATCGGGAAAGCCGCTGAATACTGCCAGAAATTCTTCTCTCATATCTTTCTCCGTTCTTTATAACGCCGGATGCTTCCGGGAACGCCGGAAACAGACCGCTACATCCGTCATCCGAGCTCTTATCGTATTCGGTTAGGTTTTTTGATAAAATCATCCCTTGTCCAGGAAATCCCCGATGTTTCCCAGCAGTTTCCCGATACTGTGGTACTTTCCTGAATAAATAACCGGATCCAGCATTGTCAGATCAACGTCAAATGTATCCCGGCATACAAGCCGCTCATCCATCTGGATATTCCGGATGCGGCAGAAAAAAGTGGTGGAATCGCCGGTTTCCATCGTCTTCTCAACTTCGCATTCATATACCCATCTGCTTTCGTCCAGGACCGGTACATCCACAACTTCACCGCGGCTGACGGTATAGGAAACGCCGTCCTTTTTCCCGTCTCTGGCATGGCGCGAACCAAAGTAATCCATTAAGGGAAGCATATCCGTGCTGACCAGGTTCGCGCTGAATACTCCTGTCCGCAGGACATTCTGCTTTGTCATTTTCAACCCGAACATGC
>DAIMGK010000311.1:0-230 GCA_036723985.1 Flexilinea sp. | reverse complement strand
CTGATTACAAGCAGATATCCATCCCCTTCTTCATGAGTGACGCTTACCCAAGTGATCGGTGCGAAATTCGCGGATCCGTCCTCGTTGTTTGTTCCGACGATAAAAGATGGCTGCACACACATTGAATATACGGGGTCAACAGATCTCCTCTTCGGCCTTTCCACTATGATTCTCCTTCATCGCCTTTTCTGTGTCATCCGGAAGATTATTCGCAGCTGCAGCACTGCGAT
>DAIMGK010000310.1:0-4161 GCA_036723985.1 Flexilinea sp. | reverse complement strand
CCCCCGGCACCCCTTTTATAAATATCGCAAAAGACCGGTTGAGATAGTTTTTGTTAAAATATCAGGGATCTTATTTTTTCGACATTTCGGAAACGGGAAAAACACCATGAAGAAGAAGCATATCGAAGCGGAGCCGGAGGTCATCGCGTTTAATGCGGAAACTTCATCTATTGTCTGCTGTAAGAGAACAGCTTATAAAACGCTTTCCGTATGTCCGGGCTCCGCGTATCGCAGAAATTCATATCCTATCCCGGCCAGTCCGTAGAAAAGCGTAACATTATGATTCGTTATACAGTCCTCATATCCCAGATGATAGTCTCCCATCGCTTCTTTCCGCGCGAGCATGGAGGAAAGAAGCTTTCCCGCGGCTTCAAAATCCCCCTTCTCCAGGTCATATTCCACGGTTGACATGTTGCCGCGGCAAAGATCATCAAGACCTGAATCCCGGATCTGTTCGACACACGATCCTGCCAATATCCGGCTGCGCGCAGGCACGCCGCCCGTTATGCCTTCTTTTTGAAGCCGTTCAAAAATCACGCCGATCCCTGAAGGCACGCAACAGCTTCCCCCGGACACGGTTTGACTGCCGGGGAGCCGCCGATCATCACAGCCTTCGGCCTTCTCACCTGTACAGGCATCCACAAGCGACAGCACATCCCATGCCTCCCCGGAAAACCGATCTGTTCCGAGCCGTTTATCCGCAAGAAGCAGGGCTTCCGCGATAACGCACATATCATATTCCGTTCCTGAAATGGGGTGTTTCACGTCCGTCTGTGTTTTCCGGAAAAGTGTGTCCCTGCTTTGTGCTGTCTTCAGCCGGAGCAGTTGAACCGCCAGGATTTCGATCAGCTCCCAAACCTCCTTTTTTTCATACAGCTCCTCATATCTGCAGAGCGTACACAGGAGGCTTGCGATGCCGCGGGCTTTCTCTGCCTTTCTGACCCGGGTATAGTCCGGTTCCAGACACTGCGAAACTGCGGCTTCCAGCAGGTCCCTGTACCGGTGATCCGTATACCGGTTTACCAGGACAAGGCACCGCAGCAGATCGGCTGTGCGCTCAAATGAATTAGAGTTTTTTATCCGGTCCGTTTCCTCCGGAAAATGACTGTCCAGAAAGCGCCTCAGAGAGCGCATGGAAATATCCAGACATTCCTTTGCCGTCCTCACGGCCTCTTCATTTTTGCCCAGTTTCCTGATCGCCGCGAAAAATACGGCCAGTCCGGCAAGACCGCTGCGAAACTCCGTATCCATGAATTCCAAAAGACCCTTCCCCGGTGAATAATCAAACCAGGTCAGATCTCCGGACGGCAGCGGGATCGCTCTTTGACGAATTTCCAGAAGGATTTTTTCCGCTTCCTCCATCGCCGCGGTTTTGGAAAGCGGCGCGTCCGCGGTCTCAAGCGGCAAGATCACGGCAGGATCCTCCACCGGTACATAAGCCTGATCAAAAAAACAACGGATCACATGCATCTCAAACTGTTTTTCGGATCCATTCATTTCTGACAGGAGCTTCAGACACCTCTCCACACAGCTTTCCGTAAAATAATCATTGCAGACGATCTTTCCGCTGCCGTACAGATCATGACTGTCGCCGTATGTATAGAAATAGGGGAGTTCCTGTCTCATCAGCGCTTCGGTTTGATGCGCATAGATCTCCTGTGCGGGAGCGACGCTGTCCTGTTTCAGGATCTTCGGCAGCATGCTGAGCAGGACCTGATAATATACATCCATATCGTATGAATCCCGGCTGTTCAGCTTTTTCAGAATGTTGTTATAGATTATGTTCCCGAAAATGAAATGCCGGAAAACACAGCCGGAGAAGAGATCCCGGATATCCTTTTCCAGTTCTTCTTTCCTGTTCAGGCACAGGTCATAGAAGTCTGAAAATCCCTTGATGAATTCCTTTTTGTGAAATAGGAGAGTTTCCTTTTTCCCGTCTGCGACCGGCGCGCTTTCCGGCTTCCCGGTATTTCCCGGAATGCTTTGCGTCTTCTTAGGACGGTTCTTCTTTACCCATCCGTCCAACAGGAGGGATGAGATCAGGGAATCCCGGATGTATTTCCGGTCTTCTTCCGTATAGAAGGCATACTTACTCCTCTCGCCGCCTGTTTTATATGGAGAAAGGAGAAATTCGACATCGATCAGGGCGACTTTATCTCCGCAGGCAAATCGATTTTTTGAATGCATGTCACGGCTGCCCAGCATTTTGAGCACAGCCGCTGTTCCGCCCAGCGCGTAATAATACGCGGAAACCATTGCCGAACCTTCCGCCCGTTTTTTCTGCAGAAATTCAACAGCCCCGAAACGGTCCTCCACCGCAAAGACTTTCGGCATCAGGATGATCGCGTCAAAATGTTTCTTCATAAACCTGTAAGCCGCGGCGTCAACCCGGCAGCTGTGAGGCTTATAAACAAAATTTCCGATGTCTGTCTCTATCACAGTGGCAGCTTTTCCGAAATCACGCGGATCCCCTATTATCTCCAGTCCGGTAATGCGGGTGTACGTTTTTCCGTCAAACAGGGTTTCGCAGATCCCGGCGCGGTGATCCGACAGATCCCGCAGCATGCCTTCCAGAAAACCCGAAAAATGCTGAAGGATGATGCTCACGTTTTCCGTTATCCGCCCGGGCAGGTGAATTTTCCCGTCTCTCAGCTTTTCCGTCAGAACAGGAGCCGCCTTTTCAATTTCTTCCCCGGTGAGCAGACCGGCGTCATGCGGCAGCAGCGGATCCTCATCCGTAAGGATTTCTGCCAGAAGCTTCATTAAATATTGGCTCACGCAGCATCTGATCCTGAACAGAGCTGTCTCAAAAAGCGATTCCCTGGCGCTTTGCGATAAAAGTTCTCCGCCTCGCCCGGCCTCAGCCTGATCAAGGCTTTGCCGGATCATCGGATAAAAATACGCTAATTCCGGGTAGTCCATCCTTTGTAATACCTCCAAACCGGCAGCGATGAGGCTGATTTTTGCTGTCCAGTCAACAACCGTTCTTTTATTTTAACATATCAGAGCGGAACACGCAAATAAGGATTTGAAACCTGACAGGTTTCTATTCAAAAGGTTCATCAGTGGACTGTCCCCGCAGATGAGCAGCCGGGATGGGGGACAGTCCCATGAAGGGACAGTCCCCGCATATCCGTGAACTGTCATTGTTAAGAGCGTCGAAGGTCATGAAAAATCGGCAATTTCTGCTGCGTCCCGATCATTATGGATTATAATATATCAATACAATTCAGCCTTTGGATGTTCAAAACACAAGGGGCTGCGCAAAAAATGACGAAAGATGCTGACAGATATGCAGAAGACCGCTGTTAATTTTAAGCAAACTGGCAGACAAGGCATAACCGCGCCTTTTGGAATAAATCAAATACCAAAAAGCTATCGGGCGAAGGTGAATGTATCATCTTTCTCCGGCAGGTTCTTTGCCAATACCTTTTCAGAAAGTAGGAAGATCCAATGAAGAAGTATATTGAAGCGGAACTGGAGCTCGTTGAATTTGATGCGGAGGATGTGATCGCTACATCCTGCTCTACATTTTGCTCAGGCCACTGCGAAGGCCACTGCTCAGTTCATTGTCCCACCGACGAATACTGCGTAAGTTATTGTCCCAGCCAAGGATAGTAAGCACATGGAATGCTGCCTTTCCCCGGATGCTTATCCCTCTGACGCGATGAAAGGATGAAATGGCATGAAACTGAATGACAAATTCCTGATTCACGGCGATGGGGATACTGGGTAAGTGGTGTCCAAAGGAGAAACGCACTTTTCCGGCATCGCCCGGGACAGCGAAACCGCGGGCTTCATCATCGACTGTCTGCGGAGCGAAACCACGGAAGATAAGATCGTGGCGAAGATGCGCAAAGATTGGGATGTGTCTGACGACCCTGCCCGCCGCGGCGTGCGGAAGATCGTGAACCGGCTCAAAAATTTCGATGCCATTGATGAATAAAATAGGACGAAGCACAGAGGACAATTCAGCGTGCCGCGCAGCCGGCACACGGGATCGTCCTCTGTGCTTCTCTGCAAGTGGAAATATGCTGCTTGCAGGTGCATCGAATATCAGAACGGTAAGGCTGTGTCTTAGCTGATCTCTCGTGCGTCGTATACATACCCCCTGACACCTGAAACCTACTGACTGAAATGATTTGATAATCTGGAAACCCC
>DAIMGK010000309.1:0-4169 GCA_036723985.1 Flexilinea sp. | reverse complement strand
CCCCACACCCCCGCTTAAGTAGGTATCAGGCTCTTCATAAGACTCACACGCTTTCACGGCGGTCACCATTTTACCTTTTACTTTTTTTACAGTGTTACGCCGTCCTTGAAGATGGCCAGGTTTTTCTTGCTCAGCGCTTCACTCGTGGGATGAACCTCCCCGGAGGCGACTTTCAGAACATAGCCGAACAGTTCTTCGGTCAGTTCACCCATTTCCATACCTTCCAGAAGCTTTCCCGCGTTGAAATCGATCCAGTTCTTCTTCCGCTGAGCGATATCGGACTGCGTAGAGACCTTTACCGTCGGGATCGGGCAGCCGAAGGGTGTCCCCCTTCCGGTGGTGAACAGGATCAGCTGAGCCCCGGAGATCGCCAGGGCGGTCGCGGCGACCAGATCGTTGCCCGGCGCCTGCAGCAGGCTCAATCCCGGTACCTTCAGCCTGTCGCCATAGCGCAGGACATCGCGGACCGTGATCCGTCCTCCCTTTTGCACACAGCCCAGGGATTTATCCTCCAGCGTAGTGATCCCGCCCTTTTTATTGCCGGGGGAAGGATTCTCATTGATCTTTTCCCCATAACGCATAAAGTATTCTTTGAAATCATTGATGAGCGCCACCGTCTTTTCGAAGACCTCTTCATTTTCAGCCCGGTCCATCAGCATCGTTTCCGCGCCGAACATTTCCGGCACTTCGGTCAGCATCACCGCGCCGCCCTGCGCGGAAAGCTTTTCCGCGAAAGAGCCCAGCAGCGGATTAGCGGTTATCCCTGAAAATCCGTCTGAGCCGCCGCATTTCAGACCGACGATCAGTTTCGACGCGGGGACCGGTTCCCGCTTGGATCCGGCGGCATATTCCATCAGCCCTTTGACAATGGCAGTGCCTTCCGCGATCTCATCTTCCACCTGCTGAGCTACGAGGAATTTCACCCGCTCCGGATCATATTCACCCAGCACCTGCTTCAGGTCATCGATCTGGTTATTCTCACAGCCCAGACCCAGCACCAGGACACCGCCGGCATTCGGATGACGGATCAGCCCGCAGAGCGCCTTCTGGGTCATCAGATGGTCGCCGCCCAGCTGCGAACAGCCGTAAGGATGGGTATAGGCACAGACCCGTTCCACGCCCTCCGGCATCACTTTCTGACATTCAGCTTCTATCGCTTCCGCGATCCCGTTCACACAGCCCACCGTCGGGATGATCCAGACTTCGTTGCGGATCCCGACACTGCCATCCGACCGGACATAGCCCATGAAGGTGTCCGATTCTTCCACCCGGTCAGAACCCTGTACCGGATGATAAACATACTCTCGAAGTCCCTCGAGGTTGGATCTCACATTGTGGGAATGAACGTGTTCTCCCGCTTTGATGAATACCTTCGCATGTCCGATAGGGAACCCGTATTTCATAATATCGACGCCTTCGGGAATATCCGTCAGCGCGATCTTATGTCCGGCAGGAATGTCATCCAGAGCAGCCGCGGAAACACCATCCACATCGACCGGCGATCCCGCGGATACCGGCTGTAAAGCAACAGCCACATTGTCATTCTCATGAATCTTCAAAAATTTTTTCATCGTTTTCTACCCGTATCAGTAAACAGGATCCTCATCAGACCAAAAAGCAGCGATATGTTTATTTCATTCGCTGATAAACATTCACGAATTCAGCAATGTCTCCACAGCCGTGCGGGGATCCTGACGGATCGCCTGCAGTGCTTCATAAACCTGCCCGCTCAGCGCGCTCAGATCTGTCCCCCAGAGGCCGGAATCGGCAAGGATACGTCTGACATCTTCCTCGGTTTCCACCTGGACAGTCTCGACCACTTTGCGGTCTTCCCGGATCGGATAAGGTTCGCCGTTTGTCCGTTTCCCGTAATACTGCCCGTCTCTGTCTTCCGCGATCGTATCAAAAGCCAGCAGCGCCGCCAGGGAGAATATCAATACTTTCACCGTTTTACCTGCCGCAAGCATATCACAGACTGTCGGCAGATCACGGGCCCGCCATTTGGAAACAGAATTGAGGGAAATATCCAGCAGCTTATGATTCAGGAAAGGATTCTCGAAACGTTCCATGACTTCATCAGCGAATTCCCGTGTTTCCTCGATCGGCTGCGGTACCGCGGGGACAAGCTCTTCATAACTGACATGATCGATATATCTCCGCAAAAGCGCGTCCGCCATGGCGTCGGCAACGATATCCACACCGCACAGATAGCTGATCATGGCCATCGCGGTATGGGTCCCGTTCAGCACCCGGACTTTCCGTTCACGGAAAGGTTTCAGGTCGTCCGTGAATACTACCGGCATTCCGGCCTTATCCAGCGGGAATTCGGCGGAGATATCCTTATCGGAGGCAATGATCCAGAGCCCGAAGGGTTCGGCTACCACATACATACTGTCATCCGGGAACTTCGCGCTCATGGCTTCCGACTTTCCGGAAACGATCCGGTCCACCAGTGTCGAGGTAAAGACGTTGGCATTTTCCACCCAGTCTTTGAACTCCTCTCCCAGCCCCCACAAGTCAATGAGTTTCAGCACACATTCCTTCAGGACTTTCCCGTTATCTTCGATCAGTTCCACCGGCAGAATGATCAGACCCTTGGCGGGATCGCCATTGAAAGCCTGATACCGTTCATAAAGGAACTGCACCAGCCGTCCCGGATAGCTGGCAGCCGGCAGGGAATCGAATTTATCATTCTCATCATAGACGATCCCGGCTTCCGTTGTGTTGGAGATCAGAAAACGCAGCGTATCCAGACGTGCCAGTGCCCGGCAGGCATCATAATCCGTATATGGATTCACCGTTCCGCGCACGGCAGTAATGGTACGGACTTCATCGACGATTTTTCCATCCTGTTTCCCCTGCAGGATCACATGATACTGACCGCCCTGTGCTGCCAGCCGATCGGGGCCGCTGCCGGGGACCTGTTTCACCATCACGATATCACTGTCAAAGCATCCCCTTTCATTTGCCACATCGATCATGTAATCCGCGAATGCCCTCAAAAAATTTCCTGTACCAAACTGTGCAACACGAATCGGATGTTTGCCCTGGATATATAAATCTTCTGTTTTCATACATTTTTCCATTCTGCCGGGATCCGGCGTTGTTTGATTTTTTTCGCAACTGTTCACAGGGGACGGTCACTGTCCGGTGAAGGAGGACGGTACTGTCACCCGGTAAGGTCATGATCTTTGGCGGAGCAGGCGCTTCACGCCCATTGACCCGATTTTAATTTCTCATCTTATAGTATTGTAGCGGGGGGCACGGCAAAGTCAATGAAAAAAACAGTCTTATATATGAAGAAAAACGGTAATGTATTGATATCTAAAGCGATATTCTCCGCGAACGGAGCGAATCAGCAGGGACGGTTCTGCTGCCCCGCACTTTGAGAATGATAACCTTATTGATCATACCATTTTTCCGAGGCGGCTGCGAGTCAGCGAAAACCGTCCCTCTGACTCGAATATTCCCCGTTTTTTTCAAAAGCCCGCTCAATAAAGAGCGACCAGAGCAGCATGGTGACGGCAGGCATAAAGGCAAAGGGATAGATATTGTTCAGGCACCATTGCAGGACTTCGATGGTCATCAGGACCAGTATCAGCGAACTCGGCAGATAGGCGAAAGTCATCCGAAGCGCGGTCAGATTCAGAGAACGGAAATCGAAGGTATAACGGGACAGGATCGGAAAAACCCAGCAGGCGCAGCCGAGAGGGACGAACAGAACGATATAATAAGCGATCCCCGCGGCAAAGGCGCTTCGGGAAGTTTCCCCCAGTGCCAGCAGGTAACGGACTGTCAGCACACCGATCAATATGAGAACACCCCAGAGCAGACCGGAAAGGCAGGCCAATTTGAACTCCGCCCGGAATGTGCGGAAAAAACGGGGATAAACTTCCGGTTCCCTTCGCCGGATCCCGTGCACGACCGTATCATAAAGAGCGGTCGTCGCAGGACCGATGGGGATCACAAACAGGCACAGCAGGAACCATATCACACTGAGGAAGATGATATCCGTCAGGATATTCAGCCCCTTCCATAAGAAGCCTTCCTGTTTGAAAATCTTGTTCAGCATCGTTCTCCGTTTTCAGTCTACGCGGGTATCCGGATATTTATTTTACTGTGGAACCGATTAACACATCCACATAAATTTTTAAACAATATATCTACCC
>DAIMGK010000308.1:0-4177 GCA_036723985.1 Flexilinea sp. | reverse complement strand
GTCAGCCGGTATCCGTCCTGGTTGTCAGCGTCGGTCCAGGTCTTCGTCAGAGTCAGCTGTGTTACTTCCGGTGAATGGGAGTTGGTCCAGCCGCCGCCGTCCCCTTGTGCGGTCGTCGGGTTTGACGTGTAACCGGTGATGGAATCTTCAGTCATCGTATAAGAGATCGGCGTACCCGCTGCATATTCCGGCAGGTCGGTGACGCTCACCGTGAAGGTGTTGTCACCGTTATCCGTAACCGTGATATTGTCGTAATACGTGGCAGTAACATCGGAGGTGCCCGCCCAAATATGAAGTTTAGCTTTATATTCAGCCGCGGACGGACGGATCCCGTCCCGGTCGCTGTCGTCATTCCATGTTTTTGTTATTGTCAGGTCGGTTAATGCTTCTTCATAGATGTTGTAGACGAAGAATTCCAAAAATGTATTATTCAGAGAGTCATTCTCTCCGTAATGGCCGAGCACTTCCGGTACGGCAGAAAAACCTTCAGCCGCATGGCGTTTGTCCTCATCCCCATTCTCTCTCCACGCGTATTCTGTCTCGATACGGGTTTCCTTAAAGACCCATGTCTTCCCATCGGAATCGACAATGATGTGATTCTCACCACCGGGGGCAAGTAAAGCCTGATCCTCGGCTACATAATACATGCCCTCATTCATATTGTAGAGATAGGTCACACCTACGCCGTCCTGACCATCTACAACAGTCCAGTTTTTTTCCAGGGGGGTATCAGAAAATCCGGCATAGCTGATAGATGACGATGGAACTGAATTCGGTGAAACGGCATAATTAACAACACTAGACGGACTGACAGTGCTGCTGTAATATACATCTATCTCATTGGTTATATCAACTTGCGGTTTAAGACGCTTTCCGTCCACATCCTGAATGATTTTTGAGATTTCTATAGCATAGGAAGTTTGCTTATATCCCAGCCTGAAATCCATGCCGCTGTCGCCGATATATAACATATCGCCGCCCCAGCCTACGTTGTCAAAAATCGCGCCGGTTTTCCAATTGTAATGATTTCTGCCTCCGATTGCATTCGGATTTGTCACAGGGTCGTATGTGGCAGGGTTGTAAGGTGTGACATCGCTCGATGAAATTCCATACATACCGGAAAATTCTGTTTCAAATGTTTCTTCGATCGGCGGACACTCATTCTCATCATCCCAATAACTGAACACATCAGCAATTCTTACCTTGACATTAACACTCAGCGCATTTCCGTTTTCGTCATAAAGCTGCGGACCGTAAATGATATGATCATCACTGTCTACACCCTGATATTCTTTGAACTCAAATTCAGCGTCCTTTAATATGGCTACCTTGTAATAAATCTGATCCTGAAGCCTTTTCGCCCTCCAGGCAAGATCATCATTGGCTCTCGCGTATGAACCTGAATATGCTCCCTCATGTTCAATAAGCTGATCAACCTTGAACACCCCATCCATACGTACCTGGACAGGATCTAATAAAGTTGCCGGATTTGAGGAGTATCCGGTGATGAAGAAAGCATTGTCGATCGGATCCCCGTTCTTATCAACGGCCTCAACAGAGGCGGCCATGATATCGTCTTCATCGATATCGATATCCTTCATTAATATGATAGTGTGCGGATGATCGGCTGTTACATTATAGACGAGATTTCTTGTGTCCGGATCATTACTGTCATAATATTTACCGTAAGCAAGCGGCAGGTCAAACCGGATCCTGCCCGCCACACCGATATCGATATGGCTGACTGTTTCGTTTTCCGATCTCCATCTTGACGGGACGGTATCATTGCTGACCTCCGCGAGATATACCGCTGCCGGGGTGCTTGATTGACCGATAAGTGATTTCCGGCTGATATTCGCACCGAGATAGTTATTATTCCGATTACAATTACCCCAGTTGTCGCTGTGCGAGCAATTGCTTTGGTCATACTCATTGCAGGTGCAGGTCATACCGATAAGCTTATTATTTTCATATATCATCCCATTGGAATATTTGGAAGTAACATGATCACCGTAAGTGCGCGGATAGGAATATTGCTGGCCCTGCACTTCTTCCCGAAACACACCGTCCAAATCATTAGGGGAGATGTAATAGAAAAAATACCCATCAGGTAATTTATTGCCGTCATAAGCTCTCGCGTCATGCATGATACGAAGGTTATACGGCTCGTTATCGTTTTTTGAGTATCCGGATTCATTTTCCCTGCTGTTGTCATTAAGCCCGTCATGTGCCGATGTATAGGTCCACAGAAGCGGATAGTTCAATGTTACCGTACTGCCCGAAACAGTTACTTCCGCAAGGCTGCCGTCATTTTGGACCGCGTAATATTTACTCGTGTCATTCGGGTCCTGAATGAGCACAGCATATCTTCCTCCGGGAGTGGGATTCCCGGAAATGATCGTCGCTGTTACAGAAAAGCTGGCCTGCTGATAGACGATCTCCGTATTGTCATTCTCCACTGACAGATCGGAAATAATTTCCGTTCCGGAATCCGCGAAGTGGACGATGCTGAGCTTTTCACCCTCATTCAGGCTCAGCGGGTCCCGGTACGCGATCGTTACCTGAACCGGAGCTTCCGGTTCGATCTTTTTACCGTTACTCTCGATCTCAATATCAAAGAAGCGCGCGAAGGAGATGTCCCCGCTGCCGACGCCCAGATTGGCGGCGGATTCGGAGAGATACTGCTCATAGTCTTTCTCGTCTTCCAGGATCTCCCGGGCTTTCAGGACAGAGCCTTCCGGAATTTTCGCATCCTGCCCGCAGTCCAGCGTGATCCTGTAGGTATCTCCGTCCGGGGTCGTGTAATCGGTCTCAAGCCGATGGATGAACATTGCTGTATCCGACGGGCCGGAAATGGATCCGGTGTACGCGGAAACGCCGTTCGGCATCACACTGAACGACAGAAAGACGAGAAACATAAAAATAAAAAAGCATATTTCCGCTTTCCTTACGGAAGCGGTATCCGGTTTGTTTTGCATTTTCATTTTCATCATTTCAGTCACTCCTTTTGGCTTTGCTTTGGTTTCAGAAATTTGCATACCGGCAAAGAAAGATCAATAAAAACAGGCACGGCAGGCCAAAGGTCTGCACTGCCATTGGTTACCGGTGTTTGTTCCGGAGTAAATGCCGGGTCATCCTGTACCGTTCCGCCGCGAACGCGGTCCCGGTAAGGGAGAAATATGTATTTAACAGCCGAAGCCGGAGTTGGGAGAAATTTATTTGATTTTGAAGTAATGGAAACAAAAGACGCAAAAACTGAAGAAACGATCAGCTGATCTTCAGTGTTTTTGATTTTCGCTCCGCGAAAAACACGGATAACGAAAAATATTCCGCATAGATACAATACGGATATCATTCTCTTCTCTCCTTACTCCTGAAAAAAGTATGTGCAATAATCGTGCCAATTTGATCCTTCCTTTGGCATTTGGGACAGTGGAGACGGGTCCCGGTGTCCCAAACACAGCTGATATAATTGTGCTGAGGGAAAAAATATGGCGAATAAAAACAAAAGAAAATTCCTGCCGATCCTTGTTATTGCCGCCGCCATCGTCTTATTGTCCGCGGCAGCTATTGTCTTTGACCTGGTGAAAAACAGCAGGATCGAGGTTTATGAAGACGTGACGCGGTATGAGAAATACATGTCTTTTGATAACCGTTCCGCGGATCCGAAATGGCATAAATGGGGAATGGATGAAAGCATCTGGCCGCGAAAGATCACTGACGCCATGGGGATCGCCGGCTATAAAATGGTTTATTACGATCCCTGGGATGCACAGTACCTGGGCTGGCTTGCCGTTGATTATCCGCCGGAGGAATATGCCGCCGAAATGAAAAGGCTCAGAGAGTACCCGTCCACGGAATATATCGGTTATTACGGCGTCCGGGAAGAAACCGCGTATGAACTGGCCGCGGTATTCGCCGATCCGTATCATGGGTTCGTTTACGCGCTTACGGACGGGCGGAACAGGATCATTTACGCCGAACAGATCTTTTGCAATTATTTTCTGGACCTGGATCCTGAGCAGTTCATCCCCGGGGATTATCTGCTCGAGGGGTTTGACGCGTCCCGGGATAACCCATACAGGAACAAAATGCTGTCACGGTGACGGTGACGGTTTCCGAAGGCTCAGAACTGGTTTGGGTGTCAAAACACCACTTTATTTGATAATGGATAAAG
>DAIMGK010000307.1:0-4184 GCA_036723985.1 Flexilinea sp. | reverse complement strand
TGGAGGATCAGTTTGTTATAATCGCTTCTTTCGAGCAGCGGGGCTTCATCGAATAGTTCACCTGCCGCCTTCATTGCCGCCGGATTGCGGTTCGTGATCCACAGAACCAGAATTTCTTCAACGGTGTCACAGCGGTTCTTCAGCCCCTGCGGTACATCGGGGTTGAGATATTCTGCGACAGTTTGACCGTTTTTGATAACGCTCAGAGGAGGAAATTCTTCACAAAAAGCAGTAAGGGTCTGCTCCAGGCTTTCTGCGCCCATTTTTTCCTCCAGCCAGTTATAAGCCTGGATTTTCATTTGCGGCGCGTAGCGTTTCCGGTATTGATCGATCATCGCATGCATGATTTCATCTATCAGACCGAGTGCGTTGATCTCTCCGGCAAAAATTTCCGGTATTCCCTCTTTTGCACGCACTGCATTGATCTTTGCCGTAAACTCACGCACTGCGCGGAGATCCGCAAAAATTACGTTGCCGTTATAAGTAAACAGCTTGTCTGAAAAATCATAACGCTTTCTGGCTTTTTGAGAAATGTGAAATTCCATAAGGCTCCCTTCGATTCGATAAGAATAATACTGTCGCTCTAAATGGCGAAAATATTGGTTATAACATTAGTGCCAAGGCCGCCGAAATTTTGCGTCATGGCAATTTTTGCTCCTTCTACCTGGCCCGCACCGCAGAATCCCCGCAGCTGCCGGACTGCTTCAACGATTTGATAGATCCCGGTTGCACCGACAGGATGTCCTCTGGCTTTCAGGCCCCCCTGTGTTGAGATCGGGATCCTGCCTGTAAGGGTGATCTCTCCGGATTCTGCCAGTTCAGGACCTTTTCCGCGTTCGGCAAATCCGCAGGCTTCGAGCGATAAGGTACTGATAATGGTGAATGCGTCATGGGCCTCGAAAAGATCAATGTCATTCGGAGATAACCCTGCCTGTGTATAGGCTTGTTTCGCGGAACGTTCTGCGGCACTGAGCCATAATGGATCTCTTCGCCCGCCTAATGCGGCGGTATCGGTGGCTGCACCGGAACCAAGGATGCGAACGATACCCTGCTGTCCCTGCACACGATCCAGCGGTACGATTAAAACCGCCGCGGAACCATCCACTACCGGCGGGGCATCCAGCACACTGATGGGATCGCAGACCATCTCAGATCTCAGATAGGTTTCTCTGGTGACGGCATTGCGGAAGCGGGCATATGGATTGTGGACCGCGTTGGCGTGGGCGTTGACCGTAAAGCCGGCAAAATTCTCCCGTGTCCAGCCGTATTCGAGCATGTAACGCCGCATCAGCATGGCATTCATTGCTACAAAGGACACTCCCATATCCCGCTCGTATTCGGAATCCGCCGCTGTTGCCAGTTCCGCCGTGATCATCTCCGCAGGCGAATCTGTCATTTTTTCTGCGCCTACCGCGATCGCGGTATCCACATCTCCGGATGCGACTGCTGTCAGAGCGGAGCGGAAGGCTGATGCTCCGGAAGCACAGGCACTTTCAATGTGTATGCCTTCTGTATGCCGTGCGCCGAGCCAGTCCCCGAGATATGAGCCAAGATGCAGCTGGTTGTTTACAGATCCGGACAGCATATTGCCGAAGAAAACGCTGTCCACATTGTTCAGGCCGGTTTTCTCAAAAATCTGTAAAACCGGCTCTCCCGCAATTTCTAACAGGCTCTTATCCCAATGATCCGCGACCGGTATTTGCCCGATCTCCAAAATGGCAGTCTCTCTCAACACACCTCCAAATATTCCGTGAATATATCCGCTGATACTATTATACTTTGAAATTGGAATAAAATGAAATGTTTTCAGGTGCCGGAAATCATGGATTATTATTGAAATGGCGTCGGGAGTATTGTTCCCGGAAAACATTGTTTGAATGCAAAACAGTGCCGTGGAGGTTTTACCGGAAGATAAATAAAAACGGATCGATTTTTGCGGATCACTAACCGCTGCGGACTATGGCTTTCACCAGCCAATAGTTCCGCTCACCTGCTGCTCACTGACACCTGATATTATTGAATGAATTACTGTTATCATAGGTTACAATGGATATTATCAGCTGTTGGGAAGTGTTATCCTGTACGGGAAGCGTATATAATGTATATAATAAGGATAACTGCTGCATATACGGGTGCGTAATAAAAGAGCGGATTCCGGTATCCGGAGTATGGGCAGCGAAACTCACTTCCCGTGTAACAACAGGCGCGGATACCGTCCGCCTCGCCGGGGCAGGTTCCGGTAGCCGCTTCATGAATTCGCTCGGCAGCTTCTTACAGTTCTCACTTTGGCAGGCACAGGGTCATACAGTCCCGTGCCTTGCGAAGCACAAAAGTGAGTTTTTATGGGAGGAAACACCATGGCGGGAAAAAGCCCTTGCTGCAGGATCGTTTCCGTTTGAATTATTTGATCAAAAGGTACTTTATGATATTTATGAATGCAAATAACAATACAAAAGTGACTCGGAGAAATAAATATTCATCTCTGTTTTTGGTGATAATGGGCTGTGTTTTCTGTCTGGCAGTTCTTTTCAATGCTCATGTTCAGCCTGCGGCAGCCGGGCCGATGATGCAGGAAGATGCCGAGAAAACCGGCAGTGAAGAAACTGTGCCGGCACCGGAAGTTCCCGTTCCCACCGGTCCGGATGGAATCTGCACTTCAACAGCTGTGGGATTTTACTGGCAGCCTTCGGAAAACGTGGATTATTATGAAATCACCTGGCACAATAATATGGGGGGAGAAGGGGTCCTGCAGCGGAAAAGCGATGACTGGACCTGCCGGATGGGCGGCTGCATACTTTATACGGAACTTCCCGGCAGCGCTGACTATACCTGGACGGTAAAAGCTGTTAATGATACGGGCAGTGCGGAATCAGCCGAAATGAATTTTACGCTGAAAGCAAAATTGACCGGTCCAAAGCCCTATCGTCCGGGCAGTGAACTCAATAATCAAAACAAACTCATCTTCGAATGGCAGGATACGACCCGGCAGGGCGCTTCGTCCTTCCGTGTTCAGGTTGAAAACAGTGCAGATGGCCGTATCTGTCTGGATCGATGGTTCGATCGGAGCAATATGTTTGTCGGTAACGGGGTCTGTTCCCAAACGACAAATCTGTATCTTCCCGTCGGTGAATATCGGTGGCGTGTAAAAGCTTCAGACGGATCATCCGAATCCGACTGGTCAGGCTGGACGAGTTTTTCAATCAGCTGCCCGGATTGCAGAAATGGTACGTACACCAATTCAGTTACCGCAGGCTTTTACCCGTTGGGAGCGTGTATTGATCTCTCTCCGCATTTCGAATGGAGGGCAGTTACCGGAGCCTCTTCCTATCTATTAAGGGTTACGGATGAAAATGGAAATGAATTATTAAATGAACAGGTATCCCCGGAGAATTGTTCTTATGAGCTTTGTTCCTATAAACCCGATATAATATTTTCACCCGGACTGGCAGGCACCTGGTCTGTTACCACTTATGGGTCGAATAACATTTCATGGGGACGGGATGAAGAATCATTCAGTATTATGACTCCGGCTTTTATGAACGAAATTTCCTTTGTCGGACCGAAAGATCACGGTTCACTCGGTATGGAAAATCAGCAGATCATCTGGACGGATCCGGGTGAAGGAACCGCTTCCTTTCGGCTTGGGATCGTTGATTCGGAGGGGAATACTCTCTATCTTGGGGACCTTTCACGCAGAGAAGCCTGGTGTGACGGAACTACCTGCTCTGTTCAGTTTCGTTCGATGCCTGAAGGGAAAAACTTTATCGCGGTTTTGACTCCGTATTCCGAATTCAATATCCCCGGAAATTCCGCTGCCATTACATTTAATAATGTTAAAGAGGAAGAAACCGGCTCCTGAGGAGACGCAGGCGGGGACGGTTACGCGTCAGCGGAACTGTCCCCGGAGAGTCTCTCACAAAAAAGAATACAATCCCATTCTCCGGACAGTAACCGTCCCCGTCAGCTGTTTTAGATTTCCCACCTCCTGCCTCCTGATTCCGAATCCTGTATCCTGTATCCTGATGTATATCTGAACTCTGAACTCTGAAAAATTGAAAAAATTGGATGTCATAAAAAATAATGAATTTTGAAAAAAGGTCTTGACAGGGGAAAGAGAATGCATATAATGAATGACTGTTGCCCACAAAACAGGGGTAACAAAAAGAAGGACCTTGACAATTGAG
>DAIMGK010000306.1:1832-4189 GCA_036723985.1 Flexilinea sp. | reverse complement strand
TGAAGCTGGCAAAGGAGATCCGCACCGGTTCGATCCTGGTCAACCTCTCCGGCCGCGGTGACAAGGACGTGGATTACGTCATCGAGCACTACGGCTACGGGGAAGACCACCTCTTCTGAAGTATCATAATTTCGCGAAAGGGGACTGTCCCTTTATGGGACTGTCTCCACTGTTAACAAAAAACGCGCGGGCATTTTTATCTGTTCACTAAGAAACCATGTCCGGTGTACTTAAATAATAAACATCATCCGGACAAAGATCCTGTCCTTCCGGCCATACGATCATCTCCTGCCTGTAATAAACTCCAGTTCGCTTCAAGTTCATCCTGCTGAATTGCTGCCCGGCCTTAAAGCATTTTCCGTTGTTTTATCACCCATCATCACATCGATCATTTTATCCTGGTGATTTCGAATATCCTCAAAGTTCCATGCATCAATATCATTTTTGTTACTGTTATCTCTGCAAATCTGCATCATGATCATAAATTTCAGAGAAGCTACACTGACCCGGTCGGTCTTTCTTGAAGGATCCAGGTAATGATCCAGTTTTGTTTTTGGGCTCCAATTCGACCCGGAACTGTTCGCTTCACTTCCTATCATTGCATAATTGCCGAAACAGTTGATCTGATTTTGATCCAGAGCACCATCAATACCTGTTGCCGTAGCCTGTGCATAATAATGTTCAAGACTTCTGCGTGTCCTCGAGAAATAAAACTGGTCAAAAACTTTTAATCCGAAATCACTGCAGCCAAGTTTTGCAAAAAATATCAGACGTTCGATGCTGTTTTCTTTCAGCTTTTCTCCGCGGAGTTCAGAATCATACATTTCCCAAAGCTTATAATCGAGATAATTAAACACATAAAGAGGAATTCCTTTTGATATTGTTTTTCCGTCTCCGTAAATATCATTGAACTTTGTTTTGGGTTTAATTACCAAATCGGATTCACTGAGTTTATTTCCATCAAGCATCACTTCATCAAAGCTGCCTGGCCGTGGCGTATTTTTTTCATTCAATTTCGTATCATCTAAATAAACATGATAAAAATATCTGTCCGCAAGGTCTTCAACAAATTTCGAATAAACTGAAATATTTTTTGTTTTGTCTTTCATCAGAAAAAACAAACAGTAAAAAAGATAATTTTTTCTTTGTCTTGCTGTGAAAGATACCTCAAACATTGATAACAGCTGCGCCAGTTTTTCCTGAATAGATTCATCTTCAGACAGATTCCTTAACTGCCCTTTCTTCGTGTCTTCATCTTTTTGCCAGACCTGAAGTTTCCATGGATTACTCTCAATAGTATCCTCTTCCATGGAATGATGAACAATATAATTGTCCAGATAAAACCTGGCTTTCAGCAGATTGAATGCAAAGCGCCTGACTTTTTCTTCACCCATATCCGCAGCCCGGAACTCGTTCAATAGTTCTTTATCATCCAAATTGAATTTCTCCGGCGAAAAGTCAGACTCTTCCATTCTCGTTAATTTCAAAACGATCAGAAGAAAATTTGGGAAATCTATTATTGGAAGAAAAGAATCTTTCCGTACCCCATCAACCTTTTTTTGATCCCATGACTGATTTTTCTGTGATCTGATAATTTCTGCTATGGTTTTCGTTCCTTGAACTTCATTATCCGATACAATGATCTTATTGGCTAATTCAGCAAAATTTTCCGGTATAAAATCGTGCAGATTATTTCCGAAAATTTCAGCCACTCCGACATTTTCAAAATTTTGCTGAACATATACGGACATTTCTGCGCAGCTTTCCCAAATACGGTTGAACTTTTTCTGTTCATTACCATCACCAAGTTTTTCCATCAGGTTGGCTTTTACGATTTCATGTTTTTCAAGCTGTTCACCTCTGGAATTCATTATTTCAAAGTAATGATTTAAATCTATATCCTTGGGAACCTTATAATGAATAATATGGACATTATGGAGAAAATAATTTTTAAATTTTGCTTTATCCTGCAGACCAAGAGCATCAATCGCAATTTTTGCGGATGTATATCCGTTTAAAATGCCGATGTCCGGTCCTTCTTCAAATTCCGGGATTGATTTCAGTTTTTCATCTGTATATTTTCTGATAGACTCCAAAGTTTTATCAGATCTTTTCCTCGCCCGATAGGTAAGCATGTTTCTTGCCGGAATTTCGAGTGCATAGAAGATCAACCTTAGTGTTGTGAGACGCTGCTGCCCGTCGATAATCTCATATACATTATCGCCTTTATGGTAAGAAACAAGCGTTCCGATATAATAAGGACGGTTAGGATTTCTGCTTGCGTCATAAATATCCTGGACAAGAGCCGCGATTTCATCTTTTTCCCAGGCATAATTCCGCTGATAGATAGGAATTTC
>DAIMGK010000306.1:767-1819 GCA_036723985.1 Flexilinea sp. | reverse complement strand
ATCCCTCCCAGAATTTGAACGATTTGAAAAAAAACAAGTAATTCGAATGAGTACCATTTTCAACAATATCTAAATCGTCGTGTTTTGCTCTTATCCTATCCGTTTTGAGTGGAACAAGCATATCTGCCATTTTGCTCAACACGATATTGGGTGAATCTGATTCTGTTATAACTTTATAAATATTGAATCCATTCACAACTTTATCATTAACAGATATGCCCATTACATAATTCTGCGCAACAAGCCACCCGACATTTCTATACTGTGCCCTCATGGAATACGCCCAAATGAACGCATATTTAACGAATTCTTCAAGATACTCAGTATCTGCTTTAGAGGGTATAGGAGGACAAAAACGGTCAACATAGAGCAGTATTGCTGTATCAAACAGTTTGCGTGTAATTCTGTTGCCGACACCATTTTTATATTTTCGCTGTTCAAGTGTTTTTACAATTTCATTGTCATTTATAAAATACCCTTCGTATTTATCATTATTTTGAATGTCTGCAAGGATATCGAAATAATGTTTTGTATATTCAAAAAATGGTTTTCCCGCAATGATAGGGGCATTTATTTGGAACGGATTTATTTTCTGCAAACCCATAACAAACGGGACATGTGAATGATTGAGTTCATCGGCAAATGCAAAAGCACCTTTATAATATTGTGCGTAAGGATAACAGTCCTTTGATGTCACTCCTTTAAACAAATCGATATTCTGCTCAGTGAGTTCGGCAGAACGATTGCCTTTGATCCACTCTTTCAGCCGGTATAAATACTCTTTAAACAAATCGGACAATTTTCTCTGATCGAATTCTTCCCATGTTCTGACAATTCGTTCCGTTTCGTCAGCGCTGATATTATTCATTTCCCGTAAGTGATAAGCCTTCAACAGGTCATGCGGATATAAGGCTTTTCCGCGGGCATTCTGTGAATCGAAAAACTGGAATGCTTCAGACAGATCCTTTGTAATTACAACAATCAATTCGCAGCGATTTGTAATGTAATTGGTAAGGTTTTCCTTGTCTTTTTCTTCATCCTGAAATTTCATT
>DAIMGK010000306.1:344-757 GCA_036723985.1 Flexilinea sp. | reverse complement strand
ACAATATTTCGGAGAGTATATGAATTTTCTGAAATTTTCTGTTCCCAAAATGAGGATTTCCTTCCGAGACAATCCAGTAACAGAGAAAAGGTGATCACCCGCTGCTGTCCATCCACAATATTATATTTACCATCTTTATCCAAATGCAGGATCAACGTTCCGACTCTGTAAACTTCTTTGTTGGATATCATCGCCTCTTCAATATCATCAAGAAGCTGATTCGCATTTTTCGCCGTCCATTTGTAAGGACGCTGATATACCGGGATCGTCAGCCTTATATTATCAATAGGGGTATTGCTTATCGTATTGGAAATTCGATTTTCTAACAGAAGATCCCCAATGCTTGTTATTCCGAGTATTAGCTGGTTATTCATGTTTTTTATATCACCTCATAGCCGTCTGTTCTTTATCGG
>DAIMGK010000306.1:0-334 GCA_036723985.1 Flexilinea sp. | reverse complement strand
GAATGGAGCGTGCGTCATTTCTGAAAGTTCAGGCGGAACTGAACTGGACTAAGGCTCAGAATGGTAATGTTGAAATAGTCGATTATCTTACCAGAAAAAACATGATATGTAAAAATATATAGATTTTGAGTCTTTTTTATAAGACTTAAAATCGCTGTCATATTTATCAATAACAGGTAACTTTTCTGAACCATCTTCTCCGCAAGTAGAGCAAGTCAATGGAGACCTGCAGAGTAGGGTATGGGTTTCCACCGGTTAATATGGGGTGCAGGAACTTCGTCCTTTAACTTGTTCTGAATAATTATGGATAATCTCAAATCATCATAGAGATATT
>DAIMGK010000305.1:0-4219 GCA_036723985.1 Flexilinea sp. | reverse complement strand
ACATGCTGGAACCAGACCTGGTCGTCCAGAGGGGGAAAAAGACGATCGGGAAAAAGAGGAAAAAAGGCGGATAGTTACCGGTGCTGATGCATTACTCTTCCGAACCTCCCGCCATCAATTTCCCCGGCCGGAGCCGGATCAATTGTTTTCGTCAGCTTTCGTATAGGTATAAGGAATGATCCTGACACCCAGCAGCCCGTTATCGTACGCGTCCGGATCCGGGGCATCCGATATTCCGGGTCCCATGCCGTAAACCGCGCCTGCGTCCTGATAACCGCTGTGCTCGGCATAGGTTCTGCCATACAGTGTGGAATTCAGCCTCACCGTGATTTCGTTTTCCCCTTTTGTGATCAGTGATCCGGCATCGACCCTGTCGCTGGCATTGTTCGCCGGCAGTTTCGTTCCGTTTACGATCACTGCCCCGATCTGATCTTTCGCGTAGTCATACGCGATAAACGCACCGTCACAGCCGCTCAGGTCTGCGGGTGCGGCAAATGTCAGTGTGTATTCGCCCGTACCGGAAACATACTTCATATCACTCACGCCGAGGGCATCGAGCTGCTCTTCCGCTGCCTGAATTTCCGCCCATTTCCCGAGCGGCCGGCTTCCAAAATCGACATCCGTGATCCTGCTGATGCCGGGATCATCTGAGCTTTCATCCGGCCCATAGCTGTGAATGATCAGTTTCCAATCTCCGCCGCTCAGATCAATGGGGTCAGCCTCTGTTCTGTGAACGATCTTTTCCCCCGCCGCCGCGTCGAATTTCTCCTGATCTCCGGTCACAGCATAGATCATGGCAGTACCGCCGGATAAGCTGTCGATCGTGAAAGTAACGGTCCCGTCACCTGCGGTATGATCTGCGATCTGCCCCACTTTTCCGGTATAGGGGTCAAGCTGATAAGGCACACCGGTTCCCGCAAGCGTTACGGTCACATTCCGAAGGACCTTCTCCCCACCCTTGTACTTATCTCCCTGGGAATTGCCCACCATTCCGGAGTTTTCAGGAAAGGCATTGTTGAAGAGATAATAATAGTTTGTATTATCAATTGGATCCTGATACATGGTCGCTTCCAGATGAGGCACGTCATATTGCGCGTAAGCGCTTATACCAAGCTCATCCAGGGCCTCCCGGATCTCTTCTTCAGAGGCTGTGGTCTTCACATTCTCCAGTTCGGCGATCGAATCGTAAGCGGCTTTGACCACAGCGTCTGCCTCAATATCGCTGCCGTATACACGGCTGATATCATTGTCAAACAATATGATCGGCAGCCCTGCCCGGGCATATTCCATCAGACGATCCATACCGGCGGGAGAAATGACATGGACATTGTCAAGGATGAGTGCCTTGTAAGCGGGACCGTCCGCGGCGAGTACGCCGTCAGATACCGCGGCATTGTTGTGGTTCAGTACGGATTCGCTGACAAGATTGTAGGAATATCCGCTGTCCAGCAGCTTTTGGAAACGGTTCCCACTCTCAAAATCGAAGGTGCTCTCTTTATCGATCAGCACAGCCAGATCAATTTTGGCGTCACCGTTTTGCAGTATGGCCTGGATCCGGCTCATGAAGCCGGTTTCCGTATTGAAGTCCTGCCAGTAGGCTTCCCTGTAGGTATAGGAAGAGCCATAGCTTCCGGGACCGAAGGGCAGTCATCCCGGCCATTCGGAACTAAAACCATTAAAGGTTTTGGTATACGGGCTGCCATGCAGAATAGCGCGGGTCACTCCATCAGAATAGTTCTGTCCCAGTTCCGTCAGCACATCATCCATGCTGACATAGCCGATCGCCGGACCGGTCATGGCTTCCATCGTCAGGTAATCCCTGTCTGTAATGTTTACCGTACCGGCCTGATAGCGAATACCGTCTCCCTTGGCATAGTTGTCGCATTCCGGAATATCTGCTGTCATGGCAGCACGGGCGATCTCAAGGCCGGGCAGATGGAAGGTCTGTCCCCGGAACCCCCAGCCCATGGTCTCTTTCGCCCATTCGGTGATGCCGGACACGCGATACCTGACATACAGCTCGGCCAGCTTGTCGTTTTAATCCTCATAGATGCGGTCCACGATGCCGTTGTCCCCGGTAAAGGAGAAGTAGTCTGTGACCGTCACTCCCACAAATCCGCTGCTGACATATTTGCTCGCCGCTACGGCCGGAAGGATCTCCCTGTAAGCATAGCCGTTATCCACATCATCCAGAAAAGAAGAGGACCAATAAGAGGAGACGCTTGTAGACTCAATGGAGTCCTCAAAGAAATAGCCGGGATTGGCTTTCATCAGTTCAAGCAGTTCGGGATCTTTCTCAAACATCTGACCCCAATAGTCCGTAACAGCTGATGTACCCTCGGCATTAAAATAGCTGGTAACGAATACACCGTTGTGCATAATGAAGCCGCCGGCGATGCTTTGGCCGGTGCCGCGATAAAATGTGGAAAGCACCACCCAGTCCCCCACCTTCAGCGTATCGGAGACCTCAGCAGCTTCTATGTTCACACCTCTCAGGGAGGCCTGATATTCTTCCTGCCAATCCGCCATGCGCCTGCGGTTCATGTCATCATCCTGCTTGCCGTTATTCCGTGTCCAGGGGCCTTCAGACTCCGGACCGAAAAAGGCGCAGATCTTATCATAGTCCCAGCCATGGGCTTCCGCGGTCTCCTCATCGGGGATACCCGCGGCATATCCGGCATCCGGGATCACCTCGACATTCTGTGTGAGGGGTATCAGGCTTTCAAAGTCAAAGACATAAAAAACGCGGTCTTCAGCGCCGTCCTCACCGGGTGTGATCACGATATCGGCGATCCGCGCGGCCAACGCGGATACAAAATGATCCGTAAACAGAAAATGATCATAGGGGGGAAAGCCGAATGTGACGGATGGACCGTCCGTCTTTTGCGGCGGCAAATTCAGCCTGATCGTTCCAATAGCAATATCTTCCGCCGTTATGGGTGTAATGCTGAAGGACAGCTCCTTATTCGCCGCATCGTCATTCGGGTCAATGGTATTCAATATCGGCGGCCAATGACTTGTGATCGTCATGTCGACCTGGAAGCCGCCCGGCACCTTTGCTGCTGCTTTCAGAACTTTCTTCATCAGTTTGATCCAGTTATCGGTACCCCAGCCGTAGATCCGTGCTTCTTCATTGGTGTATCTTACACCCAATGACATCAGCATCGCTGTTTCCGCGCCTCCGAATCCCTTATCCGCAAGCTCGAGGATCTGCTTCTCGATGCTGTCGTTTTCATCCTCCCCTGCGCCGGCATCCGGAAACCACATACGGACCATTGGTTTCGCGTTACGATCCGGCTCGAGGAACGAATCGAGAACAGTCCCGCTATCCCGGGATGCTTCACCGGACACAGAAGTGACGATAAACAATAAGGCCATTGCCAACATCAGAATCTTTATCCATTCTGTTTTTTTCATTCGGATGATTCCCTCATCCTGTTGCTTTTTATATGTGATTGAAATCTTTCGCGTCTCATCGGCCGCACGCGGCTCACTTTTTATAATTCTAACAGCAAATCATACATCAGATATCATCCCTGTTAAATATCCCGTTTTCTTGATTATACTGAATACAGATGTACTGTCTTCAGATGACAGGAACACCATCTTCATGAATTGCAGGAAGACCGGTGTGACCGCGTATAATGCCGCAGCGCTCATCGCATTCAACAGTCTTTGTCTGTCCCTGCGTTTTCCGACGGGATTTCCTTTTGGAAATCATACAGGGAACCATATCAGGATCAGACGCGGTCAGGATCCGCGATCCTGCAGTAAAGAAGATATAATAAAGGATAGGAGGATCCCTGAAAATGAAAAGAATCTGGTTGTTATTTTTAATATGTTTTGCCTTGACGGCTTTCCCGGTTATGGCGGAGCAGAAGAATGCGGACGAAGTACCCGGTACCGGGGCTGACATCGCTGAGACTATGCCTTTGGTCGGAGGCTGGGAGATCATCCCTCATGAGGCAGAAGCTCTTCCGGAGGACGCGCAGGCTGCTTTTGATAAGGCGACGGAGAAGCTTCTCGGCGCTGAATATACCCCGGTCTCGCTGATGGCGACCCAGCTGGTATCAGGTATGAACTATTGTATTCTTTGCCAGGTCAGCCCGGTCGTTCCGGACTCAAAACCAAAATGGGCCCTTGTATACATCTATGCCGATCTGCAGGGAAATGCCGAGATCATGAACGTATACGAGCTGTATATTGACCGGCACAGCAC
>DAIMGK010000304.1:0-4256 GCA_036723985.1 Flexilinea sp. | reverse complement strand
GGAAAAGGTAAAAGATTTAGCCGGGATCCGGAGGGTTTCGGCTGTTAACTGTTAAGAACAGGATGGCGGGTTCAGAGCTTATTCAAGAGTTCAGAGTTCAGATGTGTGGGGGACTGTCACCGGAGACTCGGGATCGAGCCGGAGGGGAGAAAAAAGGTAAAAGGGAAAAGGGAAAAAGTAAAGAATATTGCCGGAATCCGGACGGCTTTGGCTGTTAACCGGTTAAGAACCGGATAATCAGGGATCAGTGGTTAGTGGAACTACCAACCACTAACCACCAACCATCAACTGACAACTACCAACCACGGACAAAATCACTCCGCGGGCGGAGGGAGAAGACTGAGCAGCCTTGCCTGTTTCCCTGAGAGGGAGACGCGGATCAGGTCATTACCGGGCTCGATGATTGTTTTGAAGCGGCTGTCCGGGTAGAGCACCTTTTCAAATTTCCTGCCCCTCAGCGGAATATCCACAGTCCCCGTCCCGTCGGTGGTATGCCATACCGCGAGATAGGAACTGTTCTCACAATCCACACCGGCGCAGAGGAATTCACTTTGCAGCGTCCCGGGCCCGAGCGGCCAGAAAGGCAGGCCGGTTTTCAGTTCCTCCGCGATGGAGCGGTGAATGTCAAGCCCCTGCCTGACCAGATCCAGCCGGGCTTCCGACAATTCCGCCAGATGCCCGCTCTGATGGACACGCAGCAGCATCGCGTTTACCATGTTGAAGATCGTTTCCTCTTCGTCGCCGTCCCGCATCGGGTAACTCCAGATCGCCGCCTGCTCCGGTGTGCAGGCGGTCATGCAATTACACGCGATAGCAGCCATTTTGACGTAATCCGTCTGATCCGTCACAGACTGGATACTGTAGCGGGAAAGATGCGAATACTCCATCCGCATCCCGCCGGATGAGCAGTTCTCAATGATAAGATTCGGATACCTGTGGAAAACCGCGTCAAGCCAGGCGAGATAGGCACGGGTATGGGCCAGCAGCGCTTCGCCCGTACTGTCAGACCGCCAGTCACTGCCCGGACCCGCGTTGATGTTATAGTCCATCTTGATATACCCGGCGCCGTATTCATTTACCAGACGGTCGATGATCCTGTCCGCGTGCGCCCGGACCTCCGGATTGCGGAAATCAAGCTGGTAACGGCTTTCGTCGATCACCCGTTTCCCCTCAAGCATGAAGAACCAGTAATCAGGCAGTTTCTCCGCCAGCGGACAATTGATGCCCATCACCTCCAGCTCCAGCCACAGCCCCGGGATCATGCCTTTTTCACGAATATGGTCCAGTACCTCCCTGATCCCGCCCGGAAATCTCTTCTTCGCCGGAAGCCATTCTCCGACCCCGTCCCACCAGGGCCCGTCGTCATACCATCCGGCATCGACACAGTAATATCTGCATCCGGCTTTCGCGGCGGCATCGATCAGCGGAAGTTCCTTCTCCGTAGTGGGGTCGCCTTCCAGACAATTCATATAATCGTTAAAAATGACCGACGGGTGCTCATTATCCGGATTCGGACGCCGGATCGCCCGCCGATACTTCGTAAGTTCACGGATCGTGCCTTCAAAGTTTTCCGCGAAAGAAAGCGCGCAGGGGACGGAAACGAATGTTTCACCGGGGGCAAGCCGCTTCAGAAAATGGTTCTCCTCCCAGGAAGGCCCGCTCAGATGCACAAACAGCTGTTTCCCGAGGTCGCTGAGTTCCCAGCACCAGCTCGCACTGGTCTCGATCTGCCAGGTCATGGCTTCACCCTCCTGTTCGAAACAGCCCATAGGGAGATATTCACAGCAGGCCCAGGTGCCGGTATTCGCGGCTGAGATCCGTTTCATGCTGGCATCGTTGACCGGATCGTATCCCAGCTCATGAAGAGAATACCGCTTCCAACGGCATTCCCCGTACCAAGTGTTATGCGGGAGCCATACCGCGTACGAGCCGTCAGCCCTCGGGTCGGCGGCATGGCCGATCCCCGTCAATGCGAAGGAAGTCAGGTACAGGAGCGGGAAGGCGGCCTTTCCGATATTTTCGATCTCCGTTTCAGCCCGGAGCGCCTTGATCTCGTCATAAAACTGCCATCGTGTCGTTACCCGTACATCTTCCGTTTTCTGAACCAGTGTGAAGACATCCCCTTTCCCGTTTTTCGTGAAGGAATGCCCTTCGTACCGGAGCTCGGATCCCGGTGATGTGAGCGTGTGTTTGCAGCCGTGGTGATGATTATGGTTGAAACCGGCTCCCCGGACTTCTGCCGCGGGATACCACTTCCCCTCATCCCCGCGGGGCAGGGGCCTGCCCGAGCAGTTCCACAAATGAACTTTCCCTTCCTCTGTTACCTCAAAATCCGCGTAAATTCCATTGAAATTGAAAATGATATCCATGACCTTTTATCCCTTCCCAGCCCTGACAGTCATACCTTTGATAAAGTATTTCCGCAAAGATATAAATAGAATTGTAATCCGAAGCGCGGAAAATGCGGCTGCCGAACAGTCCGGTCATGCGTATGATGGAAGATCCGGCTGCCGGGCAGGAAGCCGCCCGGATCTCCTGCTGTAAGGGCCCGGTTTATATTTGCCCCCTGTATGCGGAACGAAGTGCTTCGCAGGGTGCGGGAGCGAATATATGTGTGTTTGCAAATGCGGGAACCCTAAGGAACCGCCGCGCTGAATTATGATCCGGCTCCCGGCCCCGCACTTTTTTTCCGGTCCAAACCCGTTTCCTCCGCAGTCACGTCTTCGCGGAAGTTCCTCTTTTTCTTACGAATCTCTGATAGTTCTGCATACTTTCTATGATATAATGAAATGTTGTAATATGTTTTTCCCGGTGGATCAAAACAAAATGCAGGTGGGCTATGTTTTACACCTTCGAAAAACGAAAAAATAACAGAAAAAACAACGCGTCTTTGAAAAGTTCATGAACTTTATCAGGATGCTCTGACAGATCCGGTCTCTGAACATAGCGAAAGAGTGCTGAAAAGGTTACCACCGCGATAGCGTGTGAGCCGTAAAAAGAGATGGATACCAATTAAGCGGGGTATGGGGGCTGCAGGCCCCCGGAAAACAGGCGCGGAAGGTGTCTTTGGAAAACTCACGAATAATCGTTCCCGCGCCTTGCGAAGCATATGATCCCGCTTACAGATTAAAGTGAGCTCTTATAGAAGGAAAAATCTATAGAGCATACATTCAAAAAAAGGAATCTCCCCGGCGATCCGGATCGTAAACCGGCCAATGTACAGCAGCCTGTCGAATCGGAATCGCTGCCGAACAGTCTGGTCATGCGTATTATGGAAGACCCGGCCGCGGAGCGGGAAGCTGACCGGCTCTCTCAGGGCGTTACCTCCCGGACTCCCGGTGAGATCATGCGGGAGATGGGCAGCCGTCTGGGCGCGGATTTTTCCGGCGTGCAGTTTCACAGCGACACGGTCAGTATGAACCGGAGCAAGGCCATGGGTGCCCGGGCCTGGGCACAGGGGAGCGATGTCCATTTCGGCAAAGGAGGCTTTGACCCGAAAATTGCCGCGCATGAACTGGTCCATACGGTCCAGCAGGGTGCTGTGGATGGCAATGTGTCCCAATCCGTACCGAACGGGACGGTCCAGATGTTCAGAGATGAGGACCCAAATTCCGTCTACCGGCTGCAGAACGCCCCCGCAAATGCCAGTGCCCTTGAGTTGATGAATGCGCAGAAACTGAGTACGGATTATGGCCGGCAGGTCTTTACTGATCTGAAAAAACCGATCAAGACATTCGCGCAGCAAAACGGCGCCAGGATCGGTAACCTGAATAATGAAGATACAAGCATCCTCTATTTATCCAATCTGGGGAACAGGGACTATTCCGGAGAGGCGATCCTCAAGGATATCGCCACACGGACTGTTATTAACAAAGACGAGATGTGGGACCGGACTGATGAGTACGAAGGCTTCCTGGATTACATGAAAAACAGGATCGACAAGATCGGAATGGAATCCGTGTCAATGCAGGCGAACATATTGGTAAGCGATCCCAAATATGATCACAACGGGGACCAGCATATAAAGAGACGTGCTTACGAGATGGACGCTGCTGAGCTTGAAGGCCCCAACGGCTTCAATCCCACCGGTGACGCTGAACTCCGTGATGTTCAGCAGAAGATCGAAGATGCCCCGGACGCGAGGCACGCCTACTACGCGTTTCTCTCATATACCGAAGGCCGCGAATACACTGAGCGGGAGATCAACGCTTCCAGCCAATTCATAAATAATGCCAGACAGCCGATGCCTTTTTATC
>DAIMGK010000303.1:0-4282 GCA_036723985.1 Flexilinea sp. | reverse complement strand
AACTCTTTTCCTCGTAATCACTGTCTGTTGCATTTACTTTGTCCCCCCAGCATTTCGTTCTCGTTCTCGTTCTCAGCATTTCGTTCTCAGCATTTCGTTCTCCGGCTTCACTGAAAAACATAAAAGTTTCGATAATTATTTGAAAAAGCTGATACAATAATTATAGTTCGAAAGCTAATCGGATTTACTTCTCGCCTATCAAGCGGGTGGTGCGGGTTCGAATCCCGCCGGCAGCGTCCTGCTGCCGTAGCTTAACCGGCAGAGCGCCTTCCTAATCCGATGATATCTTCGAACTTTTTTATTGCTGTACGTCAACACTTTTATTGTCATTGGCAGCTGATCAGGTTTACTTCTTTGTCCTGATTTGTAATGGCTGCTTCATTGGCAATGACCCCGTCTGATATGCGGGGGCTGCCGGTTCGGGTCCGGTCCGGAAGCAGATGATATCACCGGCAATTTGTATGAAACATCAAACAGGAGATTTGTATCATGGATAAGATCTTTCTCGATTACCTCTTCAATCATCACTTTCTGGTCAACCAGCCGGACAAGGAAACATGCTGCGTGGCGGAAACACGCCTCACGCTCGCGAATCTTTTCAATATCCGTATCACTGAGGGCGCGGAACTGCTTCAGCCGGAGATGATCAGACAGGCGGAGCGGGTCATCGGCATCAGCGTTCCGAAAGCCTTTTACCGCGGTTTTCCGGAGAGTGTCCGTGATCTTTCTGCCGGAGTATTATTGATCGACCAGTTGCTGCATTATTACAACACTTACGGCATGGGAAATTTTGACGAAGCCGGACATTCATTGTTTGAGGAAGATATTGAACGGAAAGTCTTTTCTGAAAAAACACCGGTCAGGGATTTTTCGGTAATTACCAAGACCCGGGCCGTTGAGAAACTGAAAGAATTCACGGAAGAACTGCTTTCCGGTACCAGGCAGCTGTCCGATGAACAATACGGACTGGTACTCGCATTTATCCGGCTATATCACTATCAGCCGGAAAACTGCGCGTCGAAAAATACCGCGATCCGCCTGCTGACCGATTCCCGGAACCCGAAATTCGCGGATTTTCTGATGCTTTCCGATGTGGTGAAACTCGCGGATGAGATCAATTACCGTTCAGCAGGGAGAAAAAATCCGAAACAGCTGAAACTGAAAAATAAGGACCGGAAACTTCTGGCAGCTGTGATAGACAGGCTGATCGAAGCAGGAAAAATTGACACAAAAAACTGTTATGAGAAAAAGGCCTTATGGAGCGGGCTGCTGCATCATATCCACTATAAAACAGATAACCGGAAAGGGATCGAATTTCTGAACGCGATGAGGGGGGATGAAAATCATTCGGCGCTTTCGGAATTTGAGAAAGCGCTCGCGGAAAAAGGTGCGCTGGAGGCAGCGGATGTCCTTGTACACAGAAAAGGTCCCGGAGCGCTGCTGAGAAACCTCGATTATCTGCTGAGCCGCTGTGAGTCGGATGAAGAGGTAAAAGCTGTTGTTGAAAAGATCGATACGAATAACATCATTATTCTGTTGCAGCTGATGTTTCACTATTATTCGGAACAGGTCCCTTACCGCACATTTAAATTTCTAAAATACGGAATGATGCGGAAACATGATGAAACCGCTGCCGAAATCCGCCGGAGAAAGACAATTCTGTCCAAAAGGGACCGGGAGACGGCCGCATCCGCTATCCGTGAACAGCTGGAAAAGGTACTCAAAGGACGTTTGGGAAAGGTGTACATTGACCCTGATCTGAAAAGAATGGCGCTCCCGATCCAGGAGGGCGCAAGTCAGGGCGGATTCGGAACACTGAGCAAGGGATCCAGGATCCCGCTGCCGGAAGGCAAAAAGATCCGTGCCTTTACCTATTGGGAAAAGGTCAATGATATCGATCTCTCCGTCATCGGCCTGGATGATGATCTTCGTCAAACCGAATTTTCCTGGCGGACCATGGCCGGTAATCAGAGTAAAGCTGTTACCTTTTCGGGAGACCAGACAGCCGGATTTCGCGGCGGTTCGGAATTCTTTGATATCGACCCGGATATGGTCAGGAAATTGTTCCCGAAGCTGCATTATCTGATCTTTTGCAACAATATTTATTCAGGCGGATGCAAAGGGTTTGATACTGTCGTATGCCGTGCGGGATATATGGTCAGGGATACTGCGGACAGCGGCAGGATTTTCGAACCGAAGACAGTTCGGTCTTCCTTTACGATCGACTGCGCGTCCCGTTTCGCGTATCTTTTCGGCATCGATTTGCGGACAAATGACTTCGTCTGGCTGAATATTGCCAACGACAGCAGCTCGCGTATTGCCGGCGGAAACAGCATGGGCTTCCTGACGAAATACTTCAAAATGACGAAGATCATCAGCGTCTATGATTTCTTTGCCATGATGGCTTCCGAGCTTGCCGATGATCCGAATGCTGCGGACATCGCTGTGACGGATAAGGAAATTGAGGCAGGAGATAACACCGAGATCATTCACAGTTACGACAGCGAACGCATGATCGCGCTGATGAATAAAGAATAAAGTCAATAGTTATTAGTCAATAGTCATTAGTCAATAGTCATTAGTCATTAGTCGATAGTTGTCAGTCGGTTTCCATTCAAAGTCATCCCGGTGGGGACCATTCTTCTGACTTATAATGTGAGTGCGGAAAGCGCAGCATCCAAAACAATGTGTTTCGGAAGCTGCGTTTTTCACTCTCCCATTTTGGGGCAGCATCACGGTCCCCTCTGAAATTGCTCCGGATAAAAACAGACTATCTACTGACAACTGACTACTATTAACTATTGACTATTGACTATCGACTATTGACTATTGACTAATGACTACTGACTATCGACTATTGACTATTGACTATTATCCCTTCGCCCGGTACAGCTTCGCCGATGACGCGGGCAAATTGTCGGGCGGCTTCGGCTTTTTCGAGGAAAGCATCGATCTTATCCGGACCGATACCCAACAGCAGGCCGCCGCTGGTCTGCGGGTCAAAGAGGATCATCTGGTGATTTTCATCAATTTCGCTGTCGAATTTTACATGATCCAGATAAAAGTTGTAATTCTCGTTGGCTCCTTCCGAGAACATCCCCATTTCAATATATTTTTCATAATTGGGTGTAAAAGGAATATCGCTGAAATGATAACGCAGGCCGATTCCGGGATCGCTGTTCCGCAGCAGCTCCCAGCTGTGTCCCAGCAGGCTGAACCCGGTCACATCGGTCCCGGTCCGGCAGCCGCAATCCACGGCCAGTTCCGCTGCCGTTTTGTTCAGTGTCTTCATCCAGCCGATGACTGCCTGCAGATCTTCAGGTTCGGCCAGTCCCACTTTGGACGCGGTGACCGTGACGCCGAAACCGATGGGTTTGGTCAGAACGATCCTGTCCCCGGCTTTCAACCTTCCCTTATACAGGATCTTATCCGGATGGACCATGCCAACAACAGCCAGCCCGTATTTGGGTTCATTGTCCCGGATCGTGTGTCCTCCGACGATGGGGCAGCCTGCTTCTTTGGCTTTTTCGGCACCGCCCCGGAATATCTCCGATATGGTCTCTTTCGGCAGATCGGCAGGCAAAGCCGTAACATTCAGCGCCATCAAAGGTTTCCCTCCCATGGCGAAAATATCGGAAATACTGTTCGCTGCCGCGATCGCGCCGTAATCATACGGGTCATCCACCGGCGGCGGGAAAAAGTCCGTTGTGAATACCAGAGCCTGTTCATCATTCAGTTTGTAAACCGCCGCGTCATCCGCTTTTTCCAGTCCGATCATCAAATCCGGGTAATCCGACTGGCTGAATACAGCTCCGAAGGGATTGATCACATCCATCAGGACTTCAGCGCGCAGTTTCGCCGCGCATCCGGCACAAAAAGCCAATTCTGTCAACCTTACTGTCATATCTCTGTCTCCTGATCATTTTCTGCAGCAAAGATATTATGCACAATAACTGTGTCGGGGCGGCATGTTTATATCCGCAATTATGACAGTACTGATTCCTCTGCTTCCCGATACAGCATGAGCTGTAATGCTGCAAATCAACTGCAGTTTCAGTTTTTCAACTATAAAAACTCAGTTTGTATTTACCTTTTGTTTGCGGGATAATGTGCTTCGCAAGGTGCGGAATCGAAAAAATATGGTTTGCAAAAGTGAGAGCCGTAAGGAACCGCTGCGCTGAATTATGATTCGACCCTCGAGCTTCGCCCCGCACCTGATTTCCGGGAGCTATAAACCTGTCCCATAAGGTACGGACTTCGTCCGATCAGATTCGGGACAGGA
>DAIMGK010000302.1:1806-4318 GCA_036723985.1 Flexilinea sp. | reverse complement strand
CATATGATTCTCCTTATTTATATTGATTATCGGTACACGGAGCAAATGAGTATCCGTTCTACCGCTTACCAATTGTACCTGTCCCCGGTCTATAGACATTTTCAGTCCATGAATATGGATCCAGGCTATCCCGATATGGGGATTTTTTTGCCCTTACGGGTTTCGTTGACAAATGAAAAACCTTATTTGTTTTTTCTTCATGTTCCAATGAAAAACTTTCGCAATTTCGAAAATATTTTTGGTATTGTTTGTCTAAAATTTCCCAGAATTCTGTACCTTTTAGTTTTTTCCCGAGTTTATTATTATAAACATCATAAAAAACTCTCCCAGGCATGTTTTTGTAAAATGTATAAAACTGATAGGGTGTTGAATTAATAAATAAATGAACTCTCAGTGAGTCATCGGATCTTTCGGCTTTTATACGGAATTTTACAAGAGGGGTTTTAACGTCTTTTGTTTTTTTATCGGTTTTTCCTGATGTGTTTTTATTTGGAGTTCCGGTTTTATTCAAAACGATTCCGACCGAGTTTTTATTTGGGACTTTGATTCCATATTCCGCTTCTCTGTTCGTTTTTCCGTTTGATGTACCGGCGCCGTAACCCACCGTGAAAAATAAGGGCTCAATGAGCTTTGCCTGCCGAAGGTGGGCTTTAAAATCCGGCAGGGCTTCGAGTTTTTTCCAGAACGCCATACCATCATTTTTTGCCAGTGTCGTTCTGAAAAACTGATAAATTTCTTCAAATTTTGCATCACTGAAACTCTTTCTGAAGAAAAAATGTTTATAGGTTTTTTTATTGAGGTAAAGAATAACGCGCACACATTCATCGTCATAATAATTTGATGTGATTCCGAATTCGGTTATTCCTCTTTTGATCATCGTTATTCCCTTAATGACAGATCCGGCCAGTATCGATGTTCCGCGATGTTTTGGGTTCAGACCGCGCGTTCCGGAAAACTGAGAAGCTTATCCCGGTAATATTCATACTGTTTCTGACGCGCCTCGATTTCTGCTGGAAGGCCTTCTGATATGTCGTTGCAAACAGTATCGAAATGTTCCAAAATCGTAACTACTTCTTTTTGTCTTTGTAATGTGACAACCGGAAATCTGAATTTACTGAATTTTGCCATATCTACTGAGGCAAAATTTCCTTGATTTATATTTTGTAAACAATATTCATCCAATTTGAAACAGTAGTAAAACAGGAACTTTATATCATACTTATTTCTGTATTTTTCCTTCAAAGATAAGCATGTGAACCTTTGATTTGAAAGAAATTCTTCTGTAATCAGAGCATGTTCTCCAATTGTTGCAGAAGTTGAGACAATAATTGAATATGCAGGAAATGGTTTATTTTTTGCTGCTTCCAATGTTATATGCTGCATAGCATCTGAAAGGATCCTGCCGTTAGTCCTGATATCTTCCATCCTAAACCATGGAAGAGTACCATTTTCCCAAAAGGATGCATTGCTCTTTGATGGAGTAAAACCATTGCGGGTATCAAAAAGTTCATCCAATGGTATAGTTTCAGCATCAGAAAAATCTAAAAGATCATCTTTATAGTATTCATACTGCTTTTTACGAGCTGTAAGCTCGGCTGTAAGCTCGGCTGTAAGCTCGGTGAAATTGTCCAGTATCCGGACAATTTCACCCTGCACCTCCAACGGAGGTACAGGAATTTTAAAATCTTCAGTGACAGGCAGAGAAATCTGAGGTAAAGATCCCATTCCAGATGCGGAATCTCTGAAAAATTGAGCATTATTCTTTAGAACATAAAACAGGAATTTAACAGAAGTCTTTTCATTTGCAGTATATGCCCACATTTCATTTTTAAATGTAAAAGGTTTCTCATAATAGATAAAATCGATTACACCTCGTGATTGAACAAGAACGGCAGGAACTCTTATGATATTTGCATTCGGAATCTCTTCTTCTCTTGTATTAATTACCGTTTTTCCTCCAGCAAAAATCCTTATTCCACCATCAGGATCTTCTATTTGTTTCATCTTTCCGGCTGTAATCGGTGTCCCGCGTAATCTTTTATAAACCTCTTTAATCGGCTTATATTCCACCCCATTCGGGCAATATTCTCGAATCAAATCAGCCAGCTTACTCATTTTTGTCCTCAATTTCAGCGATGATCTTATCGATTTCCTCCCGCAATACCTGTTCCCTGTCGACGATCTCTTTTATTTTTGCGTTGAGCTCGGTGATGTCGACCTTTTCTCTTGGTGAAAGCATCGACGATATGGGCGATGTTTTCAGCGGTCAGCTTGTTGTTGTTCGTCACCTTGACGAACTCATTGGAAGCGTCCATGAAGAGGACTTTGCTGTCGTTGCGGTTTTTCTTCAGCACCATGATGCAGGTGGCGATGGAGGTGCCGAAGAACAGGTTGGAGGGCAGCTGGATAATGCAGTCGATAAAGTTGTTGTCGATCAGATATTTGCGGATCTTCTGTTCCGCCCCGCCGCGGTACATGATGCCGGGGAAACATACGATGGCGGCGGTCCCGT
>DAIMGK010000302.1:0-1796 GCA_036723985.1 Flexilinea sp. | reverse complement strand
GAGAACGAATACGAGCCGTTCTCGTTGGAATACAGAAGTTCAGCTTTTATCATATAGCGTGAGGAAATTTCAGCATCAGGTGAAAAAGATCCTCTAAGATTAGTAAGCAAAGCATATGCTAGTATTAATAATGAAAAATCAGAATCTAAAGATTTGATTGCTTCAAATGATAATAGCCATGAAGCAGAAACGCATAGTCCGCCTTGGATTTCGGCGCCAGCACACCGGCGGGAGAAAAACGGGGATCATTGATCAGGATCGGATTATCTTCGCCCGACCATTTGATGGAATAGGGCGGATTGGAAACGATCAGTTCAAAGGGTTCGTCATCCCAATGGGCAGGATTGGTCAGCGTATCTTCGCAGGCAATATCAAAATTTTCAAACCCGATGTCATGCAGATGCATGTTGATGCGGCAGAGGTTGTAGGTGGTGATATTGATCTCCTGCCCGTAAAAACCCTGATGGATGTGATCCTTCCCAAGGATCTCAGCAGCCTGCAGCAGCAGCGAACCTGATCCGCACGCGGGGTCATAAACCTTGTTCAGTTCGGTCTTGCCCACGATCCCCAGCCGGGTCAGCAGTTCGGAAACTTCCTGCGGCGTATAAAACTCACCGCCGGATTTCCCCGCGTTGGAGGCGTACATGGTCATCAGGTATTCATAAGCATCTCCGAACGCATCGATCGTGTGATCCCGGATGTCCCCCAGATTCATATCGCGGATCCCGGTAAGCAGCTTGACCAGTTTTTCGTTGCGTTTGGCTACGGTAGCGCCCAATTTGTTTGAATTGACATCAAAATCAGCAAACAGCCCTTTGAAACTGTCTTCGGATTCGGTCCCTACCGCGGAATTCTCAATATGGCGGAATATCGTTTCAAGCGTAGTGTTCAGGTTTTCATCATTTTTAGCACGCTTGCAGACATTGACGAACAACTCCGACGGCAGCATGAAAAACCCTTTTTCGCTGATCATCTGGTCCCGGGCTTCTTCTGCATCCTCATCAGGCATTTCCGCATAATTGAAATCCGGATCACCGGCCTCATGTGTCAGTTCATTGATGTAATTGGTGATGCTTTCCGAAAGGAAGCGGTAAAACATCGTTCCCAGCACATAAGCCTTGAAATCCCATCCGTCAACACTGCCGCGCAGCTCATCGGCGATCGCCCAGATTGCCTTGTGCAGTTCGTCCCGTTCCTGAACATTCTTATACTCTGCCATTGCTGTAACCTCCAAAGAGAAATTGAACCATATCTTATATTATAGACGAAATAACAAAATTATCTGATGCAAAATCCGGCTCCGAATACCAACCGGGCGAAGCCTGTACGATACGGAGCGTTTCCCATGCCCGGACGCCTTTCCGTTATCTCTTGCTGCAGGTGAGTCAGCAGGGACACTTCCCGGTATCCCGGAAATCAGGGGACTGTCCGTTTATCAGACTGTCCCCATATGGCATTACCACATTTCCTGTGATTATATAAGATAAAGAGAGGTAAATCTTATACGATTTTGGACAATCTTATATAATAGATAATGCAAGTAAAAGAGGCTGTAAAGACTTCATTTCAAAGAAAACCTGTTTGGTTTTCGTAAATGTATTATAACACACAGCTTCCTTTGTGCAGTCTGTTATATTGTACTTAATAAGCTGTACTGTATACAAATAACAAAAGATTACTGAAACCTATTCTCAATATGGGGTTGCCGCAAATGCAGATTTCTGCAATAAGCGGCAGTCCTTTATTTACTGATAGAACAGGCAGGAATAGATGAAACCGATAATTTATGATCTGAA
>DAIMGK010000301.1:0-4331 GCA_036723985.1 Flexilinea sp. | reverse complement strand
AAAGAATAGCTCTTATTGGTTCCCGTTCCGCTGATCCCTATGGTCAGCATACGCCAGGCTACGGGGTAGGCAGCCAGCGGAGCAGTCTGGATGTCATAAATCACGTTACCGTTATCCGAGACATGATAGGCGATGTCGCTGGAATGGATATGGCCTGTGAAGATGGCAGAGACCCCCGCATCCGCAAGCGCGTTGGCTGTATTTTTCCAGTCTTCAACGATAAACTCGCCCATGTACCAGTTGATATCCTTATCTGCCACTTCTTCCGTGTAATGCGGCATAAGGGCATGGTGGCTCATGGCAAGGACCAGGTTGCCTTTTGCTTTGGCATCCTGAGCCTTTTCTACTGCCCAGTTGAGCAATCCCGGAGAGACCTTACCGCCGGTTTTCTGGGATCCACCGTATCGCAGATTCGGATCCGTGCTGTAAATGCCTGTGTCCAGGACGATCAGGGTAATGCCATCGGCAATTTCGGTCACATAGGAAAGGCCACCTGCCGGGTCGCCTGCCGTCGGCTGATAAAATTCGTGGCGGGACGGATCACGGTCGTAGCTGTCCTCCTCGCCATATCCAAGTCCGCTGAAATTTGCTTTGAAATCAGCGGGGAGGACACGTTCGGCTTCCCAATAATTCTCTTTTGAGAAATCTTCAGCATAGGAATTGTTGATGTCGTGGTTGCCGTTGACAACATAAATTCCGGTATCTGCCAGTCCGTCCTTTTTTGCCGCTTTCAGTTTTTCCGAAAGAGCCCGGGCACCGACCAATTCCCCGTTACTCAGCAGATCTCCGCAGGCCAGCAGCACGTCAGGCTCCCAATCATTGGCCTGATCCAGTGCGGCACTCAGGATCGTATCGATTTCTTCAAGCATCCGCATCTCTGTTGCCGAGGAAGTTTGAAGCGCCTGTTCTCCTGCATCGCTGCGCTGCTTATCCACGACATAGTGAATATCGGAAATAACAGCGATCTTCACCTGTTTTTCGGCTTCTGCCGGCTGATCTTTTGTTTCCGCACTCTCCTGTGCGAAAACCGCCATTCCCGCATTCATCACAGGCTGAAATGCCATAATGAAGGCAAGAAAGACAAAAAACAGTTTTCTTCTACCTGCATACATAATCCCACGCTCCTTATATCTATGTAAATATACAAAAAGTTCAATTGCTGCAATTCAGCATCAGACAGCATAACATTTCTGACAGTCCCGCTGTAGCGGCTTCAAAGCCGCGAATCTTCGGTTCCGCATCCGAATGGACTGTAACTTGTTCGTTAGGGTGCCGGAATGACCGGCTTTATGTGCTCGAAACTGAATAAATACAAAAATTTTTTATTGTTATACAGCTGCTGACTTGCACTGTAAAGCGGGATCTTCGTTTGGATGATGCAGTGCAGCGTTTCAACTGTTTCTATGATCTTACCTCATAATATGGCGGAAAACAGAATGATCCTGTAAAGGAAAAGCCTGTTTTTCTTACGAAAATCAATTGCAGATTCCTATTATTTTTCTACCTGCAATGTTTATGCCATAACCGTGATCACAAGATGCATAATACACATCTGATTTATCCGAATCGATAAATTCCCGGCGGTCTTCGACCCCATTCCCAAAGGCGATCGTATCGGTCCCGGCAATCAGCCAGGCAGAGAAAGTGCAGTTCAGCCGGGGGGGAAAAAATTTCTGCCTCTGCATTGCTATCATTCAGCGGATTTGCAAGCATGATCATGCCCTGACACTCTTTTTAAACATACGGCATCGGCGTGTCGTTAACTACCGGTTCATTCACGGCATTCCGGATCACCGGAGCAAAATCAGAAAGTCCTGCGATTTCCGTGACCCCATACGAACCTCCGCTGACGAAAGTCACCTCGACGGCTTTGTTTTCGTATCTGATCATTCCGTCCGATTCAAACCCGGATGATTTCCCGGAATAATCAATGCCTTCCGAAAACGGCCGGGACAAGCCCATATCCAGCGCATTCCTGTCATCTTCATCATCATGATCTTCTTCTTCCGTTTCGGTTTCGGCCGCATCCGGATCATACTGTTTTGCGGCCGCTAAACAGGGTACCCAAAAACCACAGCAAACAGTGCCCAAACGATCATCAGCCAATTTTAGAATTTTATGTATGTCTCCCACACGGCAAAAAAAGAAGGGTACAGCCCCTTCGGGGGAAGTCCCCCGGAATGTACCCAACACGGCAGAAAAAAGAAGGTACGGTTGATCGAACCGCTTTTGCATCATACGTATCAACCGCACCTTTATATTATCTTATATACGAAATCGGATCAATCTCCGTCAGAGCCGCCGTCCCTTTTTCTAAACAGTATACGATGCAGGAATTACAGCGGTTCAGCGAGGATCACGCGGCGGTTGAGATAGCCGCCGACAGCGGATTCATCCTCACAGGTGATAAGCACTATCGCGTTATCATGTACTTCAGCAGCGATGTCTGCAAAGCTGTCCGACGCGATCTTGTGATTGCCATAGACCTGATAGGTAAGCATTGCACCGCGCGCATTGCTGATCATAACACGGTCGCCCTCATTCAGCGTTCCGATAGACAGGAAAGGTCCGGGATCGGTCGTATTCAGGTGGTTATGTCCGGTGAGGACCGCTACCCCTTTTCCGGGCAGGCTGCTGCCTTCCAATAGCCCGATCTGAGATCCGAGCCATTCCACCGGGTAGCTGCCATCCGTCAGCGGTACCGTCAGGATCGTTTCCGAGATGCCCAGTTCCGGGATCTGCAGCGTATGGCCGGTCGGCTTGTAAACCAAATCCAGCGGACGTTCCCCCAGCGGGGTAATGTGACCGGAGGAAAATCCGGTAGCCGGAAGTTCGGTTCCCGGCATGAAGAACCATGGATCAAAATCCGAACCGTGTTCCGCCGGCCTGTCAGATAACCATTGCGCATAAAGTGTGACCGGGCCGGTAAAGACCGAACCTGCTGTTATTTCATTGCCGCCTTTCACTGCGTCAAACCAGCCCGCAAATGTGCATCCCATCCTGGTTGGGTCTTCCGGCCAGACGGCAAGCTTCCCGCCTTCAACGGTCAGGGTCGAAGCAGGTGTAACGCCGCTGCCGCCGCCGGAGTCAAATGAAACGGTATAGAATTCCCACCGCGAGTCGTTTGGAATGTTCCTGTCGTTGGTAAAAGCCTGTTGATAGACAGCAAGCATCTCACCGACTTTAGTGAAGGTCGAATCCGGAATGAGCCTTGTGTTGGGGGCGGCTAAGGATTTGAGTCCGTCTATATATTTGATCAGGTCAGGCAGCGTATTTACTTTTCCGGGATCGTTCCACCAAAACAGCAGTTTTAATGCATTCAAATATGCAAAAACATCTGAATATTGTTGGCTGCTCAGGTCGATTTTGATCAACTGGGAGCCCGGATTTTCAAAAAATTTCATTCCGAAGATTTCTGCAAGAGCCGGGAAATTGGTCATATCAGACAAATTATTTTTCAAACCATTCCAGATATTCTCGCTGATCCTTTGACTCAGTAACGGATCATTCAGCAGCCCGTTCCATTTTTCCCATTTAGCCTTCTGTTCCGCATCAGTAAGTGCTTCATCCCCACGGCTGTATGTGAGGTTGGCATTGTTTAAAATCTGCAGCAGTGAGGATTCCAGATCTTTATCATCCAAAGGGGTCGTCACGACAGGTGTAAAGATCAAAGCGATCAAATCCACAAGTTCCTTGATCAGCCGGTTTTCTTTCCCGTAATTATTGGTTCTCCAATCTTTTTCCGCAAGCTCTTTATCGATCTCATTCAGCAGGCGCTCCACATAATTCGGGAGAAAGCTCAGATTCAGGGAGATCGTACCGACATCCGCTGTTTCAGAACCCTGTGTCATTTGTACAGAAAACGAAAATGTAAGATCAACCTCTTCTTCATTATCAGCGGCCTTTGACTGCGGTTCCGACGTTGTAAGTTTCAGCTCATATTCCTTACTGTTGTATTTAAAATTAAAGGTATATTCATCCTCGAGATAACCCGGTAAAATACCCGGAAGGTTTTCAAAGGCCTCTTCAAAAATAATTCCGCTTTCGCCAAATAATCCGAGCACAAAATCTTCAAGCTTACCGTTTGCGCCGACAGCATCATAAAGATAATTGCGCAGCATATAGTCAGCGCCCGGTTTGATGGTCACATCGTGATATCCGCCGGCTTTATCCCTGCTGTACGCCTGCATACTGCCGCCATAATCGGCAAATGTTTTATATGACGGATCATCAAGCGTACCGGTATTCACCTTCCAATTGGCGGTTTTTCCGGAATAATTCTCAAAGTCCTTATCAAGGAATTTTGTGTCAATGGAGAAAGAATAGCTCTT
>DAIMGK010000300.1:0-4351 GCA_036723985.1 Flexilinea sp. | reverse complement strand
AACTTTTGAAACGTTACTAAATAATGTAGTTATTTAGAAAGTGTTATACTAGTGATGGATTACAAAGGTAAACGTGTCCGGCATAAGACATATGGCAACGGAACTGTCAGCAGTGAAAATGGTCCCGTTTTGTATGTGGTTTTTGATAAAAAATCCGGAACACACACATATATTGCCCCCGGATGTTTTCAAAAAGACTTGGAAATAATTCCAGGCAGAGGGACAGCGAACCTTTCGCCTCAGAAAAAACCAAAGAAAACCGAAAAAATGTCTCCCGAGACTGCCAGTTTCCCAAAGACAGCCGTTCCGTCGACAGGAAAAAACAACAATACTGCATGTTCTTCAGTAAAATCTGTTCCTGAGTTTTGCGATCTCTACACAAAAGCATTACAAAGAGAAATCTTTTTCCTTAAAGATAACGGCGGAAAAACATACCGGATCACCAATGGCCAGAAAATTGAAAAGACTTACTTCCGTCAGAATGTATATATTTTTGATACTGATGTGGACTTCAATTTTCCGGACGGTCAGCAGATTAAATTACTCAAATATGGACAGGAATATCAGGCAACAGTCATTTCATGCGGTGATGGAAAGCTGATTTTCAGCACTGATTATTATTTTGGCAATGACGTCAATATGATAGAACTGCAGGCTGATCCATGGCAGCTTTTGCAGATGCTTTGTGAGCGCATATCTGACATCAGGTCTTCTTCTTCAAAATTGACAGAACAATTGATTTGTGACGGAAAATATCATATTGATTATAAAGATAAGCCCCTGACCGGTCAGAATAATGCCTTATCACTCGCAAAAAAGCAGCCAATAGCATTTGTATGGGGACCGCCCGGTACCGGCAAGACAGAAACGCTTGCTTCTATTGTTCTGGATGCCCTGTCCCGTAAAGAAACTGTATTAATGCTCTCATACAGCAATGTCTCAGTAGATGGTGCGATCTGCCGAGTTTATGATTTGTATCAAAGGAAAACAGGAAATAATATTGAACCCGGTATCGCTGTTCGTTATGGATATCCGAAAAATGCTGATGTTTTAAATCATCCGACAATGACAGCATTTAATCTGGCATTATCCGAAAATAAAGAACTGGAAGAGGAGCGGAAAGCACTTCTTAAACAGCTGGATCATATTCCTCACAATACTAAAGAATATGTAGAGGCAATCGACAAATTGAGTAATATTCGAAAGAGGCTGGAAAACGAAGAAAGAGAATTCGCAGGAAAAGCGAAATTCCTTGCAACGACCGTATCAAAAGCTGTTGTCGATGAAACGATCTTCGGCAAACAATTTGATGTGGTCATATTCGATGAGGCTTCGATGGCATATATTCCACAAATCATTTTTGCCTCATCATTAGCCGGAAAACACTTCGTTTGCCTAGGCGACTTCTGCCAACTGCCGCCTATTGTACAAAGCGGTAATGATTCTGTTCTGAACAACGATATCTTTGAATATTGCGGAATTGTCAAAGCCGTTGATTCAAATGCCGGACATAAATGGCTTTGTTTATTGGATACACAATATCGCATGCATCCGAAAATCGCTGATTTTGTCAGCCAAAAAATGTACCATGGTCTTCTTCATTCCGGTTCGAAAATGGAAAATCAGAGAAAGAAAATCACAGAACTTGAGCCTTCATCCGGTTCTCCTGTAGTGTTAGCTGATTTGAGCGGTTTGATGACAGTATGCTCAAAAACATCAGATAATTCCAGAGTGAATTTGCTCAGCGCTTTATATTCCGCGGCGATTGCGGTCAATGCGGCAGAGAAATATGAAGTCGGAATTATTACACCATATAACGCCCAGGCGAGATTACTGCGTGCCATCATTCGGGATATTGGAAAAAACGTGAATCATAAAATAACCTGTGCGACGGTTCATCAGTTTCAGGGATCCGAACAGGATGTAATCATCTATGACGCGGTAGAGTGTTATCGGATGAATCACCTTGGTGTTTTATTGTCATCCACAAAAAATAATTACGCTAACCGTTTATTCAATGTTGCTATGACCCGTGCCCGGGGAAAATTTATCGTTTTGGCCAATCGTGATTTCATGATCGAAAAAAAGCTCGGCGACGAGTTGCTATTCCGGAACCTGTTAGATGATCTGAAAGATACTCCTCATTGTATGGATGGGGAGGAATTAGTTGAAAAAAGCAGCTCTCTGGATGATGTTTTCCTCAATAAGGACATGCGAATCAAAAAGAAATATTTCTCTGATCTCAAATCAGCGAATGAATCCATATATATCGACCTGCCCGGAAGGGTTGATCAGGTAAATATAAATGATATAGCAAATACTTTGACAGATAAAGTGAAAAAAGGAATCAAAGTTTATATTCGTAGCAACGATCGTTCCCAATTACCTGTAAAAATTAAAGACCTGGCCAATCAAACGAAAATTCCTGTCTTTAATCCAATAACGATCATAGACAGGCAAATCGTTTGGTTTGGAATGCCTGATTCTCTTGACAATTTCCAGACGGTAAAAGGCACACTTAAAACAAAATATCGACCGGCAGCAAGAATTATCGGGAAACAAACCGCTTCCGCATTATTTAATTTCTTTGAATTGGAAAAAGATAATCCACCTGTTGAAAAAGATAAAGATATTCACGCGAAAATTACGATAAAAGATGTCTTGCCGGGAAAAACATTCTCTCAATACATTGAAGACGAATACGAGTGTAAACGATGCGGTTCATCATATGAAATAGTATTCGATAAAAAATACGTTTTTCGCTGTAAAGAATGTGGAAGGACAGTAAAAATAACGGAAAATGTCGTAAATGATTATCTCTGGTCCGAAAGTAAAAATGGAACGTTATGCCCTGACTGTCATACCTCATTGGAAGCCAGAGAAAATAAAAATGGAAACATATACATCATATGTAATAATAACGAGAAAAAAAACATTTTTTCGATAAAAGATTTCGAATAAAGGGTATCATTTCCTATCTGTTCATCTGTGGGGACAGTCACCGTAAGCTGACGATTTATTAGTATTTATGTATTTCAGCACGTCAGTAAGAAGATCGAACCTTTTTATTTGGTTTCGATTTCGGTTCCGGAAAGGTTATTTTGATTGGATGTATCTTCCGGATATATCGTAAAGAAGACCCTTCGGACGACATCTCCGCTGTAGTCACGGTCGCCGGCGTAATTCAGGCCCCATATGCCGTCGAAGGATTCCCAGGACCAAGTGACGGTGCTGCCGTAAAAGGGGTCGTTGAGGGTCACTTCGTCGGTTTCTTCGTTGTATTTGGTGAGGACTACGGCGTGGTTCATGGTGGTTGGCACCCAGTTTGTTTTGACCAGCACACCGACCGGACCGTGTTCCGCGAACGCATCCAGGAGCTCTTCTTTGGAGCTGTTCAGGATCATTTCATGTCTGTACCCGAGTTCTGCCAGTTCATCTGCCGCGCTCATAGACGTCATGCCTCTTCCCGCGATATAAAGTCCCTGGGCGGCGTTGCGGTCGATCACCTCCTGCGCACTCAGGACCGGATAACTGCTGTCAATACTGTTCCACCAGACAGTCATCATCCCGATACAGGCAGGGACGCAGCCCACGCCGGTCGGTGCGCCGTCCAGCAGCAGGCCGTCCTGGGGGATCACCGGGACATCATATTCGATGAGAATGGGTGTTTCTGTCGGGACCATGGATTCTGTGGGATATTCGATTGCCTTTGACGGGGTCAGCGAAGGAGTCGCTGCCGGCGGCAATGGCGAAGCGGATGGCGTGGGTGTTCCCGGCAGATGGGACGGTCCGTGAATGGCCTGCGGGTCGGGCAGGCCTCCCCGGTGGCATCCGCAGAGGGCCGCGGCGAGAAAGAAAGACAGCAAGAGTTTGAGTTTAGTCATTAGTTGTTAGTCAATAGTTGGCGGCAGAGCCTTTTTCGCGGCATATTGATGACAGCGATGCTCAATGGACAGGTATGTAACATGATCGATCATTCCATACATTTCACAATTTCCGGTGGTGGGTTTTTTCTGTACTTTTCTCAATATTGCCGGAAACTCAACCATGTCTGCTTTTTTTGCTCCTTCTGTGAATTATACTCTGATAATAAATCGGGGAACAGTGACGCGGGATGGATATACGGAAGAGATAAGATGGGTATCGAAAAGTTCACGGGTGAAGGGGGGTCAGTTTTGACTGACTCAGCTTGCTGAGTCAGCAGAACTGACTCCGCCAACAGCTGCCGGGTGTACTCATGTAAGTGACGGAGCGAAGTAGATGACGATCAGAGTAGCGGATGGGCTTCAGGCTGCAGTGACAATGGTGGGGTCGGTTCCACTGACTCGCAGGCGAGTCAGGCGAAACCGAC
>DAIMGK010000299.1:0-4358 GCA_036723985.1 Flexilinea sp. | reverse complement strand
ATCGTTTTGATTTTAGCCGCCGCTCTGGTTTTGACGGTTTCAGCAGCATCTGCCGCGGGCATCAAGATCGCTGTCCCCAATGACGCGACGAATGAAGGCCGCGCCCTGCTCCTGCTGGAAGCCTACGGCGTGATCGATGTGGACGATGCCGCCGGCATCACTGCCACAGTCGCGGACATCAAAGATAACCCGCTGGGTATTGAATTCGTCGAAGTGGAAGCCGCCATGGTTCCGAACGTATTAGCCGATGTTGATTACGGTATCATCAACGGCAACTATGCTCTGGCAGCCGAACTGGGCGCCGCACTGCTTTATGAAAACGCGGAATCCCCCTATGTGAATGTCGTCAGCGTCAACGAAGAAAATAAAGACACCGACGAAGCCAAAGCGCTGGCAGCGGCCGTGCTGAGCCAGAAAGTCGTTGACTATTTCAGCAGCTATGAAGGCCAGGCCATCTCTGTCGTGGAAGAACCCACCGACGGCTTTGACGCCAGCGTGGATTACGCGGCTCTGGCCGGCAAGACCATCAAAGTGATCTGCACGCTGGATCCTCACTCCTACGTTCTGGAGATCGCGAAAGAGATCCTTGCCGAAAAGGATATCAAACTGGACATCACCATCGTGGATGACTATGTGACCCCGAACACCATCGTGAATGACGGCGACGCCTTCGCCAACTTCTTTGCCCACAGCCCTTATCAGGAAGACTTCAACGCCCAGAACGGTACAAAACTGACCACCATCGCGGGCGTCCATGTGGAACCGATGGGGATCTACGCCGGCAAACAGGCGGACCTCGCCGCGCTGGGTCTTTGATCCCGTGAATGACGAAGGGTGAAAGGCAAAACCGATTCAGAGTCTTTCCCCGGCAATATGATCATAAAAAAGACAGCCGGCTTCGCGGAGCCGGCTGTTTTTTCATGATAAATAAATGTCACGGTTCAAAACGAGCCGACGAAAACAGTTTCCGTTGATTCGTTACATCGGGATCTATGGGACAGTCCCGTTTCCGAAGGGGCTTTATTCCTCAAGGGGAAACATGGGATATAATAAGCGGGAAATGCAACGATATCGGAAGTGTACCGGCGGAGAGGATACAATACGCCATTCTCCTCGGCACTTTTGGACAGGAGGGATGAGGCATGATCGAACTGAAAAACCTCTCCAAACAATTTGAAACATCAGACAAATCGGTCGACGCGCTGAAACATATCAATCTGACAGTTCAGGACGGGGATATTTACGGCATCATCGGCATGAGCGGCGCGGGGAAGAGTACCCTGGTGCGCTGTATCAACATGCTGGAAAAGCCCACGGAAGGCAGTGTTTACTGGAATGGCCGTGACCTGGGCTCCATGTCGGAAAAGGAACTGCGGGCAATGCGCCGGCGGATCACCATGATCTTCCAGAGTTTTAACCTGCTGATGCAGCGGACCTGCCTGAAGAACGTGACGCTGCCTCTGCGGCTCAGCGGCATGAAGAACGCGGATGCCGAAAAGCGGGGAATGGAACTGCTGGAACTGGTCGGTCTGCCGGATAAGGCGAATTCCTATCCGGCACAGCTTTCCGGCGGGCAGCAGCAGCGTGTGGCTATCGCCCGGGCTCTGGCGACCGAACCGGAAGTACTCCTCTGCGATGAAGCCACCTCCGCCCTGGATCCGAAGACCACCCACGCGATCCTGGAACTGATCCGTGAGATCAACCGGAAGATGGGGATCACGGTCATCGTGATCACGCATCAGATGAGCGTCGTCCAGGAGATCTGCAGCCGGGTGGCGATCCTGGAACACGGCGAAGTGGTGGAGGAAGGAGAAGTCAGCGAGGTGTTCTCCAATCCGAGGGCAAACGCGACCAAAAACCTGATCTATCCGGAACTTTCGGACGGGGCGGCAGCGATCCTCACGGAAGGCGGACAGAAGATCCGGGTGATCTTCAACGGCGCCGTGGCTTCACGGGAACCGCTGATCGCGAAAATGGCAGTGGACTGCGGGATCTTAGCAAGCATTCTGGGCGCTTCGACCCGCTCTGTGGGCGACCTCGCCTACGGCTATATCCTGCTGGAGATCCCGGGAACACCGGAAGATCTCGGACGGGCTGTGTCTTATCTGAGCGCGATGCCGGACATTATCGTACAGGTGGAAGCTGAATACGGTTCGAAGGAGGTACGGTCATGAATTTTGCCAACGCGTTTACTCCGGAACGGCTCCAGGAAGCCTGGAACTGTCTGCTGAATGAATTTCCTTTCGCGATCTGGGAGACGCTGTACTCCACGCTGCTTGCCACCCTGTTCGCGATCATCATCGGGCTGCCGCTGGGTGTGCTGCTGGTAACGGGCGAACCGAAAGGCATCCGTCCGCTGCCGCGCATTCTGATGAGCTTCCTGAACATTCTGATCAATTTCCTGCGGTCCGTTCCCTTCATCATCCTGATGGTGATGATCATTCCGCTGACACGCCTGATCGTGGGGACCTCTGTAGGGACGGTGGCATCCATCGTACCGCTGACAGTCGCCGCGTTTCCCTTTATCGCACGCCTCGTGGAAAGCAGCCTGCGGGAAGTCAATCCCAACATCATTGAGACTGCCCAGTCCATGGGAGCCACACCGATGCAGATCGTTGTCCACGTCATGCTTCCGGAGAGCGTTCCCAGCCTGATCACGAATTTCACGCTGGCGATCACCACCATTATGGGATACACCGCTATGTCCGGCGCGGTGGGCGGCGGCGGTCTGGGCAAGCTTGCCCTCGCTTACGGCTATCAGCGTTACCGTTACGCTGTACTGTACCTTGCTGTGATCGTGCTGGTGCTCATCACCCAGCTGATCCAGTCTTTCGGCACCTGGCTCGCCCGGAAATGCGATAAGCGGTTAAAAAACTGAAGAAATACAGATCGAACTGCCTTTCCGTGAGTATCACCCGATCGGTCCTCACGGAAAGGCAGGCACGGCAAAGCTAATCCAAAGGATTCGCCGCCATCCAGGCGATCACCTGTTCCCTGTTTTTCAGCGCTGCCGCGGCGCCGACCGCGGTCGTACATATCGCCCCGCAGGCGTTGGCAAAACGAAGCGCGTCTGTGTCTTCCGCCCCCCGCAGAACTTCCGCGGCAAAGGCCGCGATAAAATTATCGCCCGCCCCGGTCGCGTCCACCGCGCTGATGTTGTAAGCGGGAAGCCGGACCGTACCTTTTGGGCTTTTCAGCAGGCATCCCTTCGCGCCCAGCTTGATGATAACGTTCCTCACACCGTATTGCAGAAATTTATCGGCCATCTTTTCCGGTTCATCCTCACCGGAAAAATATCTCGCTTCATCCTCATTCGGAGTGATATAGTCGATCAGCGGCAGAGAGCTGCTGAGATCATCCAGAGACAGCTTCCGGAAATTCGGGAGCTTTGTATCCGCGTAAACCATTTGCCCGGCATCCTTTGCCGAAGTCAGGACCTGACGGATGATCTCCGGATCATCGAACGGTGCTCTGAAAAGCGAGCCCAGGATCAGAGCCTTCGCGTCCGTAAAGAGTTCCCGGTAATTTTCCGGATGGAAATTATACCTATGAGCCTGATTCGTGACCGACTTCCGGCTCCCGTCATCATTGACAAACATTGTCGTGACGGGTGTCTGTGCGGATTCCGCGATCAGTCTGGTATCCACGCCATAGCGCTGAAGCGCCCGCTTCACCATCTCCCCGGCATCATCATTCCCTAACGCGCAGAGGATCCCCGTCTTCATGCCCAGTTTCGCCGCGGCGATCGAATCATTGACAGCCTCTCCGCCGACATTCAGGGATCCGGAAACAGCCCGGTAACCGGAAGCGGAAACCGGTTCCGGATCCAGCCCCTTGATAATGGAGTCCACCAGCGCCATCCCGATACAGATCAGGTCATATGTTTTACTTTTCCTGCCTGCCGGCAGGCTGTTTTTTTCAGGATAATCGGTCATTTTCATTTCCTTCGTTGAGATCCTTCCTGCTCACGATCCTCTCCGCTAAACCCCGAGATATCGCCGGAGTTCGCGGATGTAAAGGTCGGCGATGCGGCTCTGGATCATGTTTTTGCGGACAATGTAGCCGATCTGCATTTTACCGGCAGCCATATCTTCAGCCGGTTCAAAGGGAAGGGCAATGTAATCCGGGCCGTTCAGTTCCTCGCAGATGATCCCCGAGCACAGTGTATAACCGTTCAGCCCGACCATCAGGTTCAGCATGGTCGCCCGGTCATTCGTCTTGATGGTGCGCGGGTATTCGCTCGTCGTCAGGATCTCCTCGGCGAAATAGAAGGATTCCGTCCCGCCCTGCTCAAAGGACAGGCAGGGATAATCCCCCAGGTCCTCAAAACGGATCTTTTCCTTACCGGCAAGCGGATG
>DAIMGK010000298.1:0-4424 GCA_036723985.1 Flexilinea sp. | reverse complement strand
CGAAGCATACCATCTTGCACGCGGAGGGCAAATACAAACTGAGCTCTTATAGTAGGTAAATGTGGATCATAAACAGATGTGATTCATTGGTCGGAAGATGTAATCAGCAAAACCCGGAATTCTTGAACCTGGGACAGTCCACGGCTTCCATTAGTCTGCAATCTAACATCTGATTTCAAGAGACAGGCACCTCCGACTCAATTCTGAGTCCGCGGTGCCTGTCCCGCAACGTCTGAACTCTAAACTCTGATTGCTGAACTTTCAACTGCCAACTACTGACCACTGACCACTGACTATTGACTATTGACTATTGACTATCCTCACTTTTAGCGATCCGTTTTCTTCGGCTTCTGGGCATGGGAACGTGGGTCTGTGTTTCGGTTTTATGGCTGCCGCCGGAGAGGAGATAGATGTCATATTCCCCGAATTCACTCTCATTGACCAGTTTCCCGAGCTTGTTGAACTCATACTCCATGGAACGAACGATGTGTTTGGCCTGGATGGAGGTCCCTTCCGCGCCTGCCATGTAGGCGGCGTTGAAGAGGATGGCTTTGATATTGCTGCCGGAAAGCTCGAATTTATCGGCGAATAGGTGGAAATCGATATTCGGGTCGACTTCCGCCGTATCGGGCAGGATGCCGGTCCATAAAGCGTAACGGGTCTCCTTGTCCGGGCTTTCCATGTGGACGGAGTAGGTGATGCGGCGGACGAAAGCGTCGTCGAAGTTGTTGTAATAGTTCGTCGAAAGGATCGACATCCCGTCGTATTCTTCGACTTTCTGCAGCAGGTAGGCTGTTTCGGAGTTCGCGTATTTGTCGTGGGAATCACCGACGCTGGTCCTTTTGGAGAAAAGCGCATCCGCTTCATCAAAGAAAAGGATCACATTGGCTTTCGCCGCGGCTTTGAAGATCACGCCGAGGTTTTTCTCTGTTTCCCCGATGTATTTGGAGGAGATCTGAGAAATATCCACGCGGTAAAGCGGCAGTGACAACTCGTTGGCGATCACCTGCGCGGCCATGGTCTTGCCCGTCCCCGGAGGACCGTAGAGCAGGATGCTGACGCCGTTCCCGTAGGCATTTTTGCGCTTCAGCCCCCAGACTTCCCCAACGCGGTTGCGCAGGCGGTAGCGGTTGCAGGCGGTCTTGATCAGCGCTTTCTGTTCTTCCGTGATGGTGATATCTTCCCAGGTATAGGCCGGATTGACGAAAGTGGCGAGGCCGGAGAAGTCCACCTGGTTCATCTGCCGCAGAGATTCCAGGAGGAGCCGCCTGTCGATGAGAGCGTCCTCTTTCAGGTGGGCTGTGGCGATGGCATGGCCGATGACTTTCCGGACTTTCCCGTATGGAAGCTCATAACAGTCCGCAAGGTCCGGGACAGATACATCTTCCGCGATCCGGATCCCGCTTTCCGTGTTCAGGAAGTACTCCCAGACCGTGGTCCTCAGCGCGACGGTGAGGTCCGGTACTTTCAGCAGAGGGATGAACCGGGAAGCCAGTTCGCCGGGTTCTTCCTTTTGACCGAAGAGAAAGATCAGTTTCGGCGCACAAACCCGGGCAAACTCGTCCAGGAAAAAAGCGGTATTCAGTTCCGTCAGCTGTTTGGGTTCCGTACCGGTTTCGGCATTCCAGCGGATGGCGATCCGGCCGTTATAAATCTTCAGGCGCAGGAACAGTTCGGAAAGGATGGCGTCCCGCTTTTCGGCTCCGATATCCAGCAGCTGCCGCATATCCAGAACATAGAGACGCTCTGAATGCCGGACGCAGTATTGATACAGCAGATGCAGCACCGCATCTCCGTCTTCCTGTCCGAGGTAGACCGCGGAACGGCTTCTGTCCGGATCCTGCTTCCCGTTTTCTTCTTCCAGAATGAACTCAAGATTCGCGTAGCTTTCATCGAAAAATATGGGAATATTATTATCTTCCTCATAGACCGTGAAAGGACCTCCGGTCTTTTCTTTCTGATCTTTGCCGGATGTCAGGATCTTTCTCATCAGCGGCTGCAGGATCAGCGGAGATGTGAGGCTTTCCTGTGCTTCTCCCCGGACAAAAAAGTAAGTGTACATCCGCTCGTCCAAAGGCTGCGGCATGTTTTCCGCAGCGCTTTCCCGGGGGGTGATCCTGGAAATCAGGGCATGGAGCAGCCCGATCGTAGGTGTCCCTTTGGTGATATCGTCCTGCAGAAAACCGAAGATCCGTTCATACCGCCGGTCGATCGCGGCGATCAGGGCCAGCAGTATGCCGATCAGCTCAGTGCGGCTGAGATCAAATGATTCTTTCAGATATTCAATGCGGAGTAAGGAATCGCCGGATTCCGTGAAAGTGCTGATGCCGGACAGCCGGGTCTCCCGGACGCGGGATGCGATGTAATCAAAGGCTTCATTTACCTCTATCGAAAGCAGGGGATCACAGATATCCCGTTCCCTGTAATAGGGAGGCATATCAAAATAGCTGACCAGCTCTGATTCTGTGACGACAAGGCCCCTTGAAAACAGCTTCGTCGGATTGCTGATGCCTTTATAGGAAAGGTAGCTTTCCAGCATCATGTCCAGCATGCGCAGGTAATCTTCCAGTTCCTCACCCGGGATGGTGTATGGCAGTTTTCTTTTGTCTGAATCAAAATAATCTTCGAACTGGTACATAGATCCTCTTGGGGTAAAAATGATTTATGGCTTCTCTGTGAGATCCGCCAATATTTGAATTGTAACATATGGGATGAAAAGTTGCAAGTGACTCTGTTACCTGTGATGTGTAATATGTGTGAACCGAACATTGAACTGAGTTTGAACGTTTATGTTTTCCGGATAAACGGGATGGATGTGTAATTAAACTAATGAATGATTGATTTCGCGTTTCTGTTCATCGATGTGGTATAATCTGCCTGCCGATTAAAGCGGTTTTATAAAGATGAGTTGTCTATTCAGGCTGCTGCCGCCTGGAAACCGGCGAATCCGAAGCCCGGGAACCGCGTCATAGCTCTGCGCTGCGGTTCCTTACGGCTCCCGCCCGGGCAAACGGAGGATCATGTATTCCGCGCCTCGCGAAGCATATCTTCCTGTATGCAGATGGCAGACTGAGACCTTGTAGGAGAATCATTCTTATTGGTCAAAATTCACAGGAATGAAATTCGTATTTAATAAAAACGGATCCAAATTATGAAAATAAAGCATCTTCTTTTACCTTATGCAGTCATTATTGTTGTTTTACCGGCCGTGATCTCGCAGCTGGCGGGACCCTGGAGGCTGAACGTTCCCCTGATGGAGAATATTGTCGACGGCCTGATGGTCATTACCGCTGTCGTCGGGCTTGTGCTGGTATGTATCCATGAAAAATCAGGATTTAAAGGCTGGATCCCGCTGCTTGCGCTTCTTCTTCTGGTAATTGCTCCGCAGATGTATTTATGGGTAACACAGAACCGTGGGGAGTATGAGCTCTGGACCATTTATCGTTTCGCTCTGCTCTATATCACACTGTTTGTCATTCCGCTGGGTGTCCGTTTCAGCCGCCGGGAAATCTGCATACTGATCGGCTGTTTCTGCGTCTTCGGCCTGGTTTGCTGTGCTTATGAGATATGGAAACATCCGAGGATCGTGGAAGAAATGTCGGCAACTCAGGGATATGGTATTATGTCCTGGTTTGGACAGCGGAACAGCTTCGGTGCCTATCTTGCCCTGTGGCTGATCCTTTGTGTACTGGCGATGCAGCTGTCGGAGAGCAAACTCTGGCTGATCCCGGGCGGTGTATTCGCGTTTTTCCTGGCGATGACGGAATCCAGGGGCGGACTTGCCCTGGCAGGCGTGTTCTGCATCGCAACAGCCATATCGTACCGCGGAAGGATCGGGACGAAAACCCTCCTGATGATCTTCGCGGATATTGCTTTCGTGATCATCGGGCTCTGGATCTTTCCCCCGACACGTAATTTTGTTCAGTCGCTGATCGGTTTGGACAGAGGGTTCAACACCCGGGGTGTGATCTGGAAGGAAGCCTGGAATTTATACCTGCATTCCAACCCGCTGTTCGGTCATGGACTGGGGACTGAGATCGGGCGGTATATGATCGAACAGATCGGGCAAAATTTCGGAACTCACAACATGTATCTGTACATCCTGATTTCCGGCGGGCTTCTGATGATGGCGTTCTATGTTTATTCCATAGTCGTATTGCTGCAGCATACAAAGCCGGTTCATCGTCATCATAAATACCGCAGTCATTATGTGATCCCGATGCTGATCGCCTTTCTCATCTATGGTTTTTTTGAAATGGCAGCCGCGCCTTTCGATTACTGGCATATTTCCAACATGTTCACGGTCTGTCTGTTTATGATCCCTGCAACCCTCGCCAGACATAAATAAGTACATTGAGTCTGGTAAGGCGGATTTTTTTCGGAAAAGCCTGCCGGTGCAAAGATGGTTCGATATTGATCAAATC
>DAIMGK010000297.1:0-4427 GCA_036723985.1 Flexilinea sp. | reverse complement strand
CGGAAAAGCGGTTGATCTTGATGGCGTACTGTTCCATGTAGACCAGATCTTTATACAGGGTGCTGATGATCTGCGTAATGTCCTTCGGGGAATAGTAGTCCGGATCCAGCTCTTCAAACGGCAGCCTGTCCGTTTTGCGATAGTAATGGATCTCCGGCATGTTTTCCATATCGGTGTTGATTTTTGTATGCTTTTCCATTTTGATCCGGTCCTTTCTTCCCCGCCTGTTTACAGCAGTTCATTTTGCCTGTTTACAGATAACTGTACAGAGTCCTGTTCTCCGTAAGCGGAGCAAGTCAATGTTGAACTCCCCTGCTTTCCGGATCCTGGATCCTGAATCCTTGATCCTGATTTACAAAGAGTTTACAGCACGAAATTAAAAAAGTAAACCCTCAACATTGACGGTTGACAAATCAAAAAAAATGTGGTATGGAAATAGAACAAACGAGTCAGGCTGAACAAAAACTGCAAATTTCCAAAACTCTCAGAACGGTAAAAACCCATATCCATAACTGCTGTTTACGGATAGGCTTTCGGGAACCGAACCTGCACAGGCTGTTCCCACTCCCCGGCTGTTCATTTGCGGAAACGATCCGATAAATGGGCAGTCCCCGTGTGCGGCGATCTCATAAATTTTTGCTATCCATTCGTTGAAACGCAAGCCGTTAACTTGCTCATAAATGACGATTTTTAAATCTTTGTTATAATAAATTCCAAACACATCGGATAAAATAAGTATCTATTCAGAAGGGGACATTCACTCAGGCGAAGCGAAAACCGACACCCCAGACAGATCCTGCAAAGGTGTTAATGCCGCCTTCCTTCATCAGACAGCAGCCGTCCCCATGAGAAGGTTCTGAACAGTTAAAATGATTTTTTTATATGATTTCAAATCGTTTTCTTGAGGTATCTTATATTTTTACTTACCTTTCAGCAAATATCATCTGTAACATTTCCAAAGAATCTTACAGCTATTAAAAGAGGCGCTTTTAATAATACCGGTTTGACTTCTTTGATATTACCGGATGGAATCAAAACAATAGGTGAAATGGCTTTCTATGGATGTTCAGAATTAACATCTGTAACTTTGCCTTCCGGTATTACGAAAATTGAAAATAACGCGTTTATTTATATCAACACAAATGCCGTTTTCACCGTTGAAAGCGGTTCCTATGCGGAAAATTGGGTAAAAGAGAAAGAGTTGTCTTTCGTTTATCCGTCGGAATAATTTTGTTTTGCTGATCAGGATCCGCAGGGGCCGGTTCGCCTGACTCGCAAGCGAGTCAGGCGAACCGGCCCCACTATTGTTTTCGTCACAAATGATATGAACGCTGAACGCTAATAATCAAATCCGCTGGCTTCGCCGAGGGGCTTTTCCAGAAGTTCCGGATGGGCGAAAATGTGCTTGATCAGTCTCAGGCTGCGGGCGAAATAGAAACCGTCCGCGATCCGCTCATCCAGTGTCGCGCCGATATCCACCACATCCCGGATCGCTTTCGTACCGTCGCTCATCAGGAGCTCCTCCTTGTGGAGCGTCCCGATGGTGATCATGATGGAATTGGTGCCGTAATTATTCAGATGGTGATAGACCGCGGGACATTTGATACTGCCGAGGTTGCTTGCCAGGATGGTAGTATAATTCGGGTCCCCTTCTGTCAGAAAGTCAAAATTGAGTCCCCAGAAATCAAGCCAGCGGATGAACCCAACCACCGGGATCAGGACGAAACGCGGCAGGGCAGCGAACTTATCCAGGATCTCGTCGACGCCGCCGGTGGCATGCTCGCTTTTCCGCATCTCCCGGACATCGCCGGTGATATGGCGGCTGATGGAATCCAGCGTATCCTCATCCTTTGGCTTCAGGATCATCAGGGACTCCTCCGCCCCTTCGGCAAAACGGCGTTTGGCGACGAAGCTGATGGTGATCTCATCCCTTTCGTACATCGTATAACCCTGGATAAAGCGGTTCATCAGCGGACGTTCCTTCACCATCCGCGCCATACCCGTGACCGCGGCGTGAAAGAGTGTGGTTTTGTACTCCGGATGCTCGGCATTGCGCTTTTCCAGATAAACCATCAGTTCCGTCGCGTCGATCTTATCATTCAGATAGACCTCGCAGTCGGTGCGTTTGGGCAGCAGATACCCCATCACCGTCTGCAGTCCCGGCGCCTTGACCCGCCATCCGTCCCTTCGGTCTCCCCATCTTCTCTTCGGCTTTTCTTTCTTCTGATCCTCGCTCATCCCCAATCCCTCTTTTATCCTGCATTCTGAATCCTGCATTCTGAATCCTGAATTCAAAACTTCTGCTCCCTGATTCTGCCTCTGTTTCCTGATTCAAAATTCAAAATTTCTGCTCCCTGCTCCTCGTTCCTACATCCTACATCCTGCATCCTGTCAACCACCAACCACCAACCATCAACTATTCTCCTTCTCCAGCTCCCGAAAAGCGACCTTTCCCACCAGCGTTTTCGGCAGCTCCTTCCGGAACTCGATCTCCCGCGGCAGTGCGTATTGCGCGATATGGACGCTCATCTTTTCCAGGATACGCTCCTTCAGCGCCTCATCCGGTTCGACGCCCTCGGCGGGGACGATATAAGCCTTCACCCGCTGCATCCGGCGCGGATCGGGGACCCCGATAACGCAGCAATACGCCACCTCGGGGAGGCTGTCAATGACGTTTTCCAAACGTGATGGATATATATTATAACCGTTGCTGATGATCATCCGCTTCATCCGCTGGCGGAAATAGACATAACCGTCCTCATCCATGATCCCCAGATCGCCGGTATAGAGCCAGGTATCACCGTCCGGAAACACCCGGAGCGTTTTCTTTGTCTCCTCCGGATCCTTGAGATAGCCCAGCATCAGGGTGGGGCCTTTCATGACGATCTCCCCTTCCTCACCCGGCGGCAGGAATTCGGCGGTGCCGGGTTTTACGATCCCGTAGACCGTATCGGGGAAGGGGATCCCGATGCTGCCCTCACGGTACTCGTCTTTGGGCGTCAGGCAGCTGGCGGTAACGCATTCCGTCAGCCCGTAGCCTTCCCGCACCTGGATCCCGGCATTGTGCGCCGAGAGGAAGGCGTCGATCTTCTTCTTCAGCTCCACCGAGAGGGAATCCCCGCCGCAGAACATGCCCAGCAGGAAGCTCATATCCAGGCCATCCAGCCCAGGGATATGCAGCAGCGCCTCGAAAATCGTGGGCACGCCGGCGATGAAATTCGGTTTCTTCTTTTTCAGCATGTCCGCGTAGCTTTTGCCGTTGAAGGTGGGCATCAGAATGCAGCATGCCCCGTGGATCAGGACCGTGTGCAGGTTGATGCCGAGGCCGAACCCGTGGAAGAGGGGCATGCAGCTCAGCATTTTGAATCCCTTCCGGAACTCCACCCCGATCGCCTCCCGCGCCTCCAGCGCGCAGGCGTTGAAATTGAGGTCGGAAAGGCAGATCCCCTTGGGAAAACCGGCGGTACCGCCGGAGTAAAGGATCACAGCGGTTTTCGTCTTGTCAAAAACGGGGGCGGGAAGCGCCGTTTCCGTATCACCCCGTTTCAGGAACTCTTTCCAGAGCAGATGCGGTTTCTTCGGAAAGCGGAGAAAGTCCTTGCCCTTTTTCAGGATGTAAACCGCCGCCAGAAAAAGCGGGAGCTCGTCCTGCATCCGGCAGACCAGGATCGTGACCGGTTCCTTCGCCGCCTTCACGGCGCGTTCCACCTTTTCATAGAAAAGGTCCACGGTCAGGATCATTTTACTCTCGGAGATATCCAGATAACCGGTGATCTCGGTCTCGGCGGAAAGGGGATGCACCATATTTGCCACCGCGCCGATGCGGTTCAGGGCGTAAAAACAGTCCAGCGCCTGCGGCGTATTCGGCATACATATCGTGACCGCTTCCCCCGGCCTGATACCGGAGGAGAGAAATGCCCTTCCTGCCCGCTCAATACGGCGGATAAACTGCCGGTAGGAAGTTTTCCGGCCGTAGAATTCATACGCCGGTTCATCGGGAAACTGTCCCGCGGCTTTTTCCACAAGCTGAAACATCGTGGCTTCGGGATATGTCAGATGATCCCGCTGCCGGTAAGGCGCTGATTTTTCCATTCAATCGTCCTTTACGTTCCCATTTTTGGTATTCAACAATATGGTGGTGTTCTCCGCGGGAAAATTTGCATCGGCAGCTGTTCGGAACGAGTCAGAACAGCGTTTTAGAGGATCAGGATCGGGTCAGCAGGACTGTCACGATCATTTTATTCCGCCCGGGTATCCCCTCGCCGCATTGTATCTACTATAAGAGCTCAGTTTGTAATAGCCTTCTGTATGCGGGACATTGTGCTTCGCAAGGTGCGGGATCGAATATTTGTTTGTTTGCGAAAGCCACCTCCCCGCACCTGATTTCCGGGGGCTTGCAGCCCCCATACCCCCGCTTAATAGGTATC
>DAIMGK010000296.1:3055-4441 GCA_036723985.1 Flexilinea sp. | reverse complement strand
TGCAACTCTTTTCCTCGTAATCACTGTCTGTTGCATTTACTTTGTCCCCCCAGCGCCTCGTGGTTATTGGTTGTTACCATTCACGCAGCTGCCGGGGGTCGGTTTCACCTGACTCGCAGTATCTCTAGCATAGCGGATCGAAATTCAGGTTATATCGTACAGGCAATGCGGGTCAGTGGAACCAACCCCACCAACGTCTGCCATGAACAATACGAAACCGGGATAATTTCGAAAGCCATTCTTTGGCAAATCCTTGTATTGAAACATTTTGTGTCTTCAGTTCACGGAACAGGCTGGAAACCGGAAAGTATCCGATATTTGTCTATTTTACAGCAAACATTAGCGGGGTCGGTTCTGCTGACTCAGCAAGCTGAGTCAGTCAAAACCGACCCCCGGGTACCCGCAGATTGCCGGTCCCCGTATGACACCATGCGTCAGGGAAACCGGCTGTTTTCTCAAGACGCAAGCGGTTCCGAATCCGACTCAGAGATCCACTGTCTGACCGTATCGACGGAAACATCTGTTCCCTGCGCGATCATATCAACAGAAATGCCGATCCGGTATAAATTTAAAGCGATATCCCGCTTTTCCTCCTGTCGGCCTTCCAGACGGCCTTCCCTGCGGCCTTCCAGACGGCCTTCCTGTCGTCCTTCGAGACGGCCTTCACGGCGGCCATCTTCTTTGAAGAGTTCCATAACCTCTGTTTCGTTGTATTCTGTAAGTAACATACCATTTACCTCCGCCCGATGGGCTGTCAAAAACGGTTTGATCACAAAATCATCCGGCATTGCAGAAATTGCACGGTCAACCGCGCTGCTGAACCCTTCCGCATCATTCGTTGTGTTTTTTTCCGAATTTCCGCCACGAGCCGGGAATATTCCATCAGTGGTTTGCATGCTTTCAGCAGGTTCTGATTGTGTCCGTAGTTTATATTTATCATCCGGATCCGCACCTCGATATCAGATCGTGCGCCTTTCGGGAACGAATCACTGAGCTGAAGGATCACCTCATCCGGCTGTTCCTTCGTTCCATTATAAAACACGATCAAACGTGGCACCGGAAGCTTCAGGAGCCGGTATTTCGGCGTTTTCCACCAATGCGAACTCTTTTTGTTTGACCCCTTTATTATCTGTGTTTTGAAATATAAAGGAAAACAAAAAGAAGCGTGTATGTTCATCACCAGCACATGACAACAATACACACTTCTTCTGCTCTTTTCTGGATAGACTTTTCTTACGAAACCATCATTTTTTCGAGAAATTCTTCAACACTCATTCCGGCTTCTTCCGCAGCCTGCTCAACAGTAATAATTTTTTTCTCCGTCAGATTTTTCAGCGTCCGTAATTGTCCGATACCGATTCCCTGATCAATACCCTGTTCAATACC
>DAIMGK010000296.1:0-2955 GCA_036723985.1 Flexilinea sp. | reverse complement strand
TCAATACCCTGTTCAATACCGCGTTCAATTCCCTGTTCAATTCCCTGCATGATACCAAACTGGCGTTCTTCAGTCCTCAATTCCTCTATTGCTGTGCACATATCTACTTTATCCCCTTTCTTCTTATATTTCAGACCGGCCCCTGTTACAGCGTTGATAAGGTCCACCGATTGGTAAGCGATCGATTCATATCGCGGATTATGTTCAAACTTTTCTAATAACTTTTCTTTATCTTTTGAATACTTGATAAACCGCATCACCGCATCAACGTCGGGTGAAAACTTATCAATATCCTCATCAGACAACATATTCGGACTGATCAGATTCATTCTATAATCCGGTACAAGGTCCAAAATACACCTGTCATATTCTCCGAACATCTCATGAAGACTCAACGGACCATCCCAGGGATCTTCATGAAGATAAAGGACAAGTGTGATCACAGGAATCAGCTTGTCTTCTTTCCTGAAACCAGAAAGAAACTCATCTGAATTCTTCAGCGATTCGGCATCTTTTTGTCGGTTTGCACTTGCCTTTTCTTCTACCTGTTTGATATAATTTGCCGCATCATACAACATGGTCTTCGCCGGCATCGCATAATGTATGTTGTTCTGCAATTCCATGCCAAGAAGGATATACACAGCATTCCCATCTTGTTTTGCCGCCCAGATTTTCATGATATCACGATATCTTTGAATTTGTTCCTTTCTTCCCTTTCGCGAAGGGAGAACAAGCTCTTCGATCTCAGCAAGCTTCAGATCACTTGCGGATATAATCGGTTTTCCCTGATAGATGTAATTATTGAAAATATCAGCGAACCGATAATTATCTGCAGCGAATTTTTTTCCGATACGGTCAATCGAACTCATTATCATTCCTTTTATTCTATTTTACTTCAATTTCCGGAACAAAGCCATGTTTGGAAAGCAATAGAGGTGAATTAGAAAACCGTTCCTCAGTCAATTTTTGGTCAGAAACAAATTGTCAATAATCCGCACAGGGGTATTGACAGAAATTTTAAATCGGGTTATATTAAGCAACGTTTGTTACGCAACATGTGTTATGCAACACATGGTGTTATTCAAAAAAGCAGTAAAGGAAAGAGCAGATATGCCGCCGTCGGTAAAGTTTACGAAGGATGAGATCATTGAGGCAGCTGTCAGGATCACGAGGAAAAAGGGGATCGACGGCGTGACCGCCCGGGAGATCGGAGCCGAACTGGGAGTCTCCACCAGACCGATATTCACCTGGTTCGGGTCCATCGACCAGGTGAAGATCGCGGTCTATGAGTACGCGAAGGAGACATACAAGGCATACGTGGAACGCGGGCTTGCGGGACCGATCCCTTTTCTGGGAATATGGCAGCAGTATCTCCATTTCGCGAAAGAGGAGCCGGAATTCTACCGGCTGCTGTTCCTGACAATGCCGGAAGGCGCGATCGGCGGGGCGATGGAGGCTTTGAAGTTTTCACAGGAGCTGGCGCGGGAGTCCGTTATGAACATTTATCATCTGGACGCGCACACGGCCGATTGCTATTTCCGCGATCTCTGGCTGGTGGCATTCAGTTTTGCCACACTGATCGTGACAGACGACTGCCCTTACTCGGAAGAGGAGATGCTGGCTGTCGGGACCGAGATCAGCCTGTCCGTCTGCAAAGCATATAAGGAGATCCCCGGCCTGCCGGAAGGGAACTTCGACCGGGACGGGATCTTCAGGGAGCTGGTAGGAAGATAGATATTGGTTTGGTGGTTGGCAGTTGGTAGATCACCGGGCAGGATCAGGGAACAAAGAGCAGGGAGCAAGCGGGATGATTTTCATCACATATTGTGCTCACTCATATAAGCTTTGAAATATACGTAAGATTTTATTTGATGGCTTATGGTTGGTGGTTTAAACTTTATTCATGAAATATTGATGGGGCAGGATCCGGAGACAGAACAGGTACTTCGACACTATTTGATGTGAAAAAGGGACGCTTTAACAGTCGGATGTAAATTGTTCAGGATCGTCACCGTCCCGGGTACTGAAAAAAGATGATCGGAGGTTGGAATGAAAACAATTATTGTTTATTATTCGCTTGAAGGAAACACAGAATACGCGGCGGAGAAGATCGCGGGGATGATCGGGGCAGATCTGCTGCGGATCAGCCCGAAGAAGGCTTATCCCAGCAGTGGGTTTCGGAAGTTCATCTGGGGCGGAAAGAGCGCTGTCATGGGAGAAACACCGGAGCTTGAACCGTATTCGTTCAACGCGGACGCTTACGAGCGTGTGATCTTCGGCTTTCCTGTCTGGGCGGGCAATATCACCCCGCCCATCCGGACGTTTATCAAAGAAAACGATCTGCGGGGAAAGACGGTGGCTGCCTTTGCCTGCCAGAGCGGAAACGGCGCGGAAAAGGCCTTTGAAAAGCTCAGGGCTTGCATCGGGACAGACCGACTGGAAGCGGAAATGATCCTGATCGATCCGAAGGAGAAACCCTCGGAGGAAAATGAGCGGAAGATCAGGACGTTTTGTGAGAAAATGTGTTAGTGTTTGATGGTTGGTTGCTGCCGGAATGCGGGAGGACGAAGCCTGCGCCCGGGAGCGGGCAGGTAAACCATGAACTTTATGGAGCGTTTACAGATATTCTATTTGTTCATATCGTTTCAAAGGATTGTCTCGTAAACAACGGGAAGAGAAAAGAGAAGGGAAGAGAATGATGAAGAAACTTTGGGAGCGGTCTGAGATCCTTTTTGCGGTATTGTTCATCATCCTGTATGTGACCGGGAACAGTATGCTGGATCAGGTGTCGGCGGAAATGGGGATCGAGATGGTCCTGACGCTGCCGTTTGATATCATCCTCATCACCGTAATGATCGGTTTCGTCAAAAAGAATGAATTGTGCGGATACTACGGGCTATGCGCTCCGAAAGCGACAATGCGGGAAATGCTTTACTATCTCCCGCTGCTGGTGAT
>DAIMGK010000295.1:0-4509 GCA_036723985.1 Flexilinea sp. | reverse complement strand
CGTTCTTGGTGCAGATAATGTTGCCGCCCCCGTCATAGACGTTCAGGACGAAGGTGGTCTGCTTATCCACATCGACCCGCATGAAACCGGCGGACTGGAGATAGTCCCCGATGATGCCGCCGGTCATGGGCTGGTTTTCCTTCTTGGTATAGGACTCGCCTTTCGCCTTGGCTTCTTCCTCTGCTTTCTTCTCCGCTTCGGCGGTATCCTTTTCAGCCTTGGCGCTGGAGACCAGCTGGACGCGGTTGTTGCCGCCGCCGGTCCAGGTCAGCATGACAGTACCGGGGACGGTCAGTTCCGTCGCGTTGGCTTTCAGCTCGCAGTTCTTCCCCGAGCCGGCGCCGTCATCCGCGTCACCGGCTACACGCAGCGGCATCGAAAACGCCTTCTTCACAGTGCCGGTCTCCGCCTCCAGGACATAATTGACCGATTTCTCCGGGTAGGCATACTCCGCCCCGGAGGATCCGAGGGGATCATTGGAAAGGTTCGAGATCTTGACGGTGGAAACACCATCCACCATCCATTCGATCATGACCTGTTCGCCTTTTTGCAGCGTATAATCCGGGAAATAATCAATGACCCGGTAACCGTTCGGATCCGACGAGTCTTCCACGACCTCCATCAGTTTGATGCTGAACTCCCGGCTGACGCTGCTTCTCTCCGGAGAAGAAGCGGGAGCCGTTGCGATCACCTGAGGCTGGGAATGGATCTCAACGACGGGCGCCTCCGCGGTGATTACAGCCGTCGGGGTCGGGGTCGGGTTGAGTCCGGGGCCGACCAGCAGCTCCGTACCCGCCGCGGGACCGGCAGGCGGATAAAAACTCATGCCGGGCAGCGGTCCGGTCTGGCCCAGCTGTTCCGGATTCGGGTTCTGCGGGTAGGCGCTGGTCCCGGAAGTGAAATTATCCGGGATCTCGAGCACGTTGCTCTGGCGCGCGGGCATCCTGCTGACGCCCGCCGGTTTGAAGGCCTGCGGGGTGGGAACAGGCGTTCCCATCAGCTGCAGAGAGGACCAGCGGATGGCATGGCCCACATCGTTATTATTCGGTACTGCCATGCCCGAAGGACGTACCCAGACGATATAACGCGTCAGATCGATCCGTTCCGGTTTTACATTGACAAACAGGCTTTTGATCTCATAACCGGAACTGTTCTCGACCCGCATTGAAAGCAGCGTATCAGTAGTAAAAGGTCCCTGCTCATCGCCGCTGTATTTTTCAGGCTCCAGTATTGTTTCCTGTTTGTTCTTCACCAGCGAGGCGGAATCGGAATTCTGTCCGACGGACCAGGACAGGGTCACATTATCATTGTAGTTCACCTGCGTACGGTCTGTCCGGAACACATCGATCTTCGGGCGGTCCGGGATCACCATCACCTTGAATTCTTTTTCATAATTCAGATGGAGCAGATTACTGATGAAGTTTTCCGCCTTGAGGGTATACGTCGTTGACACGACAGGGCTGATAAAACTTGTCCTCTTCCGCTCAACTTCTTCGGGACCGTTACCGGAATCCAGTGTGACCTTCGAAGCAAACGCCGAGACATCCCAGGTCACCCAGGCGGAACTGCCGGACTGGATCACCTCGATCTGTTTGCCGGAAACGCCGTGAAAGGCTGAAATACGGGGCAGGAGCACGATCCCGGCGATCAGGATGATCAGAAGAATGATCAGGATCAGCTTGAGGGCATTGATCAGCGGTTTGACGACAACTTCCCCTGCCACTGATTGTGTATCCCCCGGCTGGTCGATCGGAGTCACGTTTGTATAATAGTAATGTGTCTTGCTGGAAAAACCGATAAGAGGCAGTTTCCGGGCGCCGACCTGCAGCGGCAGCCGCATATTATCGCCCGGCTGGACCGTTACGGTATTCTGTCCCTGTTCGACAGGTGCTCCCTGACCGCCATGAGAAAACAGAAGCTCATTGCCGTCATCATAGGACCGCACCATAAATGAGGCTGGTGAGTTGGCCTGATTGATAATGACAACATCCGTGAAATCGGTTTTCGTTTTGCGGGAGATCGTCAGTCTGCGCGGGACGGGGCCGGAAACCATGAACTCGCTGTAGGGCAGTACATTCAATACGGCGTCAGCGGTTCCCGTCTCTCCGGAATAGTTTGGTGAGATCGCCACAAAATGCAGCGAATATAATCCGGCTTTGGAGTCCGGGCTCCGGGGTGGGTTGATACGGACGGTGAAGGACCCTTTCCGCCCCTCATTCAGGTTGATGACCGGCGGAATGATCTGGACCCAGGACGTGGGAATGCCCTGGACCTGCAGCTGCATATTCGCAACCAGCGGCCCCGCGTTCGTCACGACAAGCTGGTATTCGGCAACGCCGTTCGTCTCGACTTCCGTCGGGACGACTCCGTCCAGGGTAAGCAGAATGTTCTGGCCTAAGGATTCCTCGATCACGGCATTGTTAACGATGTCCCCGGTATTGGTGCGGATCTGGATATCCATATTGACGCCGTTCAGCGATAATGTCAGGCGGTATGTGCCGATGGATAAAACACATCCCGAATGAAGTGTACAGCCGGAAGGGTCAATGCCGCGGCCATTGACCAGTGTCGGGAATGAACGATCCAGTGGGACCAGATTCCAGATACCGGAATCATAATTCAGCATGGCATGGAAATCTGCGATGTCGCTGCCCCGCAGAACAATATCGTTTCCTCCGTCTGCACCGATGTTTACCACCGGCTGGCTGAAAGCAATCTCATTCAAGTTATTCATTTCGCTCATAAGTTTTTATCCATCTTTAAAAAATCAAAAAATAATTCGGCTGCTGATAGCCAGGATCCAGACTGCCACAAATATCGCGTTCACCACCATCCATCCGGGAAGGATCTGCTTCGTAATCGGGATCTTCGGAAAGGCAACGATCCCGTTGATATACTGTCTGGGAGCAGACAGGATCAGTTTCGACTGCGGGAGCTGGAGGACTTCGATCTTATACATATGCGTGATCGCGTCGGTGCCTGTTGAGAGGTGGCGGAGCTCCAGGTCGATCTTCATGGATTCTCCCGGTTTAAGGATCTGGGACTGAGCATAGTTTTCGCCCAGTTCCTCGGTCCTTTTTTCATTTTTAGCCTGCTTCCAGAACTCTTCATCATAGATCATATCCTTCAATTCGATAAACTCCGGTACCTTCGGCTGGATCTGTTCATGAGGCTGGACCCCGGGGGTCTCTTTTTTTCCGGTATTGGATGACTTTCCCTTCGCATCTTTCGGACCGAGCTCATCAGACAGGCTTCCTACCTGACTTTTCAGCAGATCCGCACTGTTGGCTTTTGAGTTCAGCGACGCGGTCGTATCCGTTATATCCTGCTGAACACCCTTCAGCGCGGAAGCTCCGGCATCCAGAGTCTTGTTCTTCCCCGGAAGCAGTACGGAGATCCCGCTGAGGATCGACGCGAGCAGGCCGGTATCCTTCCGTACCTTATTCGCACCTTTATTCACCGTCTCCCTGATATCCAGCGGGTTATTCAGATCCGGGATCAGGCCTCCGCCCTGTCCATTCTCGCTTTTTCCGGACTGGGCGGTCTCCTGCTCCGCTGCTTTTTCCGCCTCCGCCGCTTTATCTTCATTCTTAATTTCGCCCATATTCCGGGTAACATAGATCATCGGGCTGCCGTAAACCATAAAATAGATCGAAACATTCCGGGGGAGCTCCACCGGGCGGAACAGGAAAATGGAAGGTGTATTGCCTTCATTTGTGATCGTCAGCTGATGCCTGCGGATCCTCATTTCACGGTACTTGACAAAAACGACATCATTTATATAAAAAATCAGCGTCAGGAGGGCAAACGCGACCAGAAAGAAAGAACAGACCCGGAAAATATTCCCCCAGTTTATGAGTTTCATATTATCAGAAACGGTCATAGAGAGCTGATTTATCGCGTCATTAACATCCAGCTGGTTAATGAACGACACTAACCATTCATTCATCGAATTGTCCTCCCTTCATAATTTTGACAGGCTTCTTATTTTCCTCCGGAGCCGGTATTGATTCATCAAAGAAATCAGCCATTTCACCGAAAGTGGATTGATGGATGACTCGAATATTTTTCTTTCCCTTGCCGCTGAATGAGAAAGGCTGAACCTGCTTTTCCTCAGACTCAGGCTGTCCGTCAAATGTCAGCGGTTCCGGAGCTTCCGGCTCTTCGCCAAAGGCCGGCGGCTCCGCGGTTTCCGTCTGTTCTTCCGCTGTCTCCGTCTCCGGAGCTTCCGGCTCTTCGTCAAAGGCCGGCGGTTCCGCGGTTTCCGTCTGTTCTTCCGCTGTCTCCGTCTCCGGAGCTTCCGGCTCTTCGCCAAAGGTCAGCGGTTCCGGGGTTTCCGTCTGTTCTTCCGGGGTCTCCGGTTCCGGAGCTTCCGGCTCTTCGTCAAAGGCCGGCGGTTCCGCGGTTTCCGGCTGTTCTTCCGCTGTCTCCGGTTCCGGAGCTTCCGGCTCTTCGTCAAAGGCCGGCGGTTCCGGGGTCTCCGTCTCCGGAGCTTCCGGCTCTTCGCCA
>DAIMGK010000294.1:0-4616 GCA_036723985.1 Flexilinea sp. | reverse complement strand
CCTTTATCCATTATCAAATAAAGTGGTGTTTTGACACCCAAACCAATTCTGAGTCCCGGGTGATTGTTCCACACAGATCTGAACTCCGGACTCTAAATATAAGCGCTGAGAAAGATCTTGACACCGATAAAGATCAGGATACATCCGCCGAGGATCTGTGCTTTGTTGGACAGCTTTGTACCGAAAGCTTTGCCCGCCATGACACCGCCGATACAGATAACGAAGGTCGTCACAGCGATGATGACCGAGCAGCTCAAAGCACTTGTCCAGCCGTAATCGGCGATGGTAAAGCCCACGGATAAGGCATCGATAGCTGTCGCGATCCCCTGGATCATCAGATCCCGGAAGCCGACCGCCGGTTTTTCTTCGTCTGTATTTCCTTTGATGCCGGAGATCAGCATTTTCCCGCCGATATACAGCAGCAGGACCAGCGCGATAACCGGGGTCATCCTGTGGAATGATTCGAACGCTTCCCCGATCTCATGGACGCAGAACCAGCCGATCATCGGCATGGCGCCCTGGAAAAATCCAAAGGTACCCGCGATCAGCAGTACTTTCTTTTTCGGCATATCCGGTTCATTCAGACCATTGACAGCTGAAACCGAAAAAGAATCCATTGCCAGGCCGATCCCCAGCATGAGGCTTTCAATAAAAAAAGCTGCACTCATATTCACCTCTTCTCATTACCCCGCGGAGGCAAACAAAAAACCGGATCGCTTTTCAGCTGAAACCGGTTCATTTTTTCGGTAGGAATTTGGCTCGACTGAACCGTAGATCCTGCTTTCATACAAACCGGACCTTTTCAGGCCGGTATACCGGCTTGTTCCGCATTTCTGCGGTTGCCGCTCCTGCACGAGAGGTTAACGCGCGTAAGAATAGCATAAAAGGATATTTTTGTCAAGACAGAAAATCACCCGGCCGGCGGGTTTTCGACGCAGGGGAATACCGCGGGAATACGGGTAGACGCTTTTCCTCCGTCGGTGGATTGGCTTTGTTTTATCACATACTCAACTGTTCCGCAGTTCATAAGTTCGGCAGTATTCATCTCGGCATTGCTGCCGGGATCGGAGGAAAAACCGCCCAGATACGCATTTACGGTGCTGCCGGATGACAGGATCTCCAGCCGTCCTGCCTGCTCCAGCCGGGTCTGACCGCCGTCAAAGGCAAAATCTCCGGGAAACGCCCAGTGGGCAAAGCCCTGCAGCCGGGTCAGCGTATTCCCGACGGTGGAAAGACTGCCCTCTCCGGAAGCGCTCCCGCCGCCGAATAAAGCCACTTCCACGGAGGCTTTTTCTCCCACAGTCACCGAGGTATTTCCGCATTCGGCAGCACCGCCGGTCTCGGCAAATCCGGCGCCAAGCACATAATCCGATGTGCCCAGCACTGTTACGGATGTTGTATCGGAAACTGCCCGGCTGCCCTCTCCCACGGCATGTCCGCCGCCGAATACTTCGTAATACACCAGTGCGCCTTCTTCGACTGTTACGGACGGTGCGGAAACGGACGAGATGCCGCCGTTTTCGGCAAATCCGCCGCCGAAAACAAAGCCGACCGTTCCGGCGATCCGGATATCGGAAGTATCCAACGCGGCTTCCGTCCCGGAAACGCAGGCTCCGCCATAGATGCTGGCATTTTCAAGGGTGAGAGACCGGTCAATGGTCAGGGGAACTCCGCCGGCGCAGATCCGTTCCAGCCCGGGCAGCGACAGAGCCTTCATTCCTTCGGGAGCAGTGATACAGATTTCCGTAAACCTGCCGTCCGCAGGGACGTCAAGGACAGATTCCCGGAGCCCCGGGGACAGCCTCAGGGTAAGTGTCCCCGCGTTTTCCGGTACTGCCGCAAAGGCTTCGGAAAATGAATTGAAATCATCGGTATTCAGTATGATATCCCCGGATACGGGGAAAAAAATACCGGAAAGGAAGCACAAGAATAACCCATAAAGTACGGAATATTGTGTTCTGAAAAGCTTGTCTTTCATAATATCCTGTCCGAGTCCGCGGGAAACGTCTCCCTTGACTCATTTATTTCTCCAGCATCAGTTCCAGGATCTTTTGATCTGTTTCCACCATGCCTTCTGAAGCCATACGGCCGACGGAACGGATGGTGGCTTCAATGTTTTCCTTGATCAGTCCTTCGCCTGAATGAAACTGTTTCTGCGCCATTGCCATCTCATGGGCGAGGATCGCTGTGTCGACCGCAGACGCGATCTTGCTGGCGCAGGAGGGTTTTGCCCCGTCGCATACCATGCCGGAGATCGTCCCCAGGGTGTTGGTAATGGTATCACAGATCTGCTTATAGGATCCGCCTGCCATCCAGGTGATGGCGGCGCCCGCACCGGTGGCTGCGCTGACCGCTCCGCAGAAGGCGGACAGTCTCCCGTAAGCGGCTTTGATGTGAATGGCGGTCAGGTTGGCAAGCATCAGCGCCCGGATCAGTTCGTCTTCGCTTTTCCCGAGTTCCCCCGCGTATTCGACCACCGGCATGGTAACGGTGATCCCCTGGTTACCGGAGCCGGAGTTGATGACCACCGGCAGTTCACAGCCGCTCATGCGGGCATCCGAACCGGCTGCGGCAGCCGCCACAGCCCGGAGCGGAACGGTATTCCCGCGCCTGAGGATGATCTTCCCGACAGAAGCACCCCAGTCCCCCCGGAGCCCTTCATCGGAGATCGCCTTATTGCATTTGATCTGAAAGCGGATGGTACCGCGGATGTCTTCTTTGTCCAGATCGGCGTTTTCCGCGTAATCAATGATCTTTCGTATAGAAAGTTTGTCGTACAGCGGGTCGCTTTCCTCCTGATCTCCGGAAAATGAAACTCCCTCACAAAAATTGTTGAAAGCGACCGCTTTACCGTCACGAAGAACCCGGCAGATATTGGTATGGGTATATTTCAGTTCCGCTTCCGCGGTATGGCCGCCGGCTTCGCCGCGGACGATGACCTGGAGCTTGTCTTCTTCATGATCCAGCAGGGATTCTTCACATATCCCCTGTTTCAGCAATTCTTTCGTGTGCGCGATCTGTTCCGGTGTCACCTGTGTGAGCAGCTCCAGGCGTTTGGCGGGGTTTCCGCCGACCGCGCCGAGGATCGCGGATGCCGCGATGCCTTTCAGCCCGCCGCTGTTGGGGACTGTGGCACCTTTGGCGTTCTTGATCAGGTTTCCGGAACACAGGACCCGGATCTTTTCCGGTTCCGCACCCAGGGCTTCTCTCATGACAGCACTGCAATAGGCGATGCAGATCGGTTCCGTGCAGCCCAGTGCGGTGAGCAGCTCGCTTTTGAGGATCTTCGTATAATCATGATAATAATCTTTTAAGATTTTCATACCGTCCTCCGGGGGGATTTGTTGGGCAGATACATCAGACATCAGGGGACTGTCACTTTACGGGACGGCCCCATGTAAATCGAAACATCGTTATTGGGACATTCCCAAAAGGATTTTCCGGGTTAATTATATCAATTTTTTCAGGATCGGACCCCGCAGTGTCAGTCTTACTTCGGCAATCGGCTTTGACGCTGATCGTGGCCGAATTTATGATATAATATAGCCATAAAGAAAGAGGTGTATTATGCAGATCATTCCCATGCGCGATTTGAAAAATACTGTTGAGATCGAAAGACGGTGCAGAGAGTCCCATGAACCGGTATTCGTTACCAAAAACGGATACGGCCGGCTTGTGGTCATGGATATTGATTATTATGATGAAACTATGCGTAAAGTCGAAGAAGCCCGGATGATCAACGCTGCATATAAATCATATGAAGAAGGTCATGTCTATGATGGGAAAACCGTTCTCAGAGAAATTCAGGAAAAATATGGCTTATAAAAAATTCCATTATCGCATCATTAGAGATACAAAAAAAGATATTGATGAAATAGTATGTCATATTTCCACTGTGCTGTGTAATTCAAAAGCATCTGTCGATTTTCTGTATGAACTTGACCAAAAATCGGAACAATTGTCGAAAACGAATTTTTCACGAAAGGCATAGTCAGACGTGTAAATGTGAATAACTATAATGTTTATTATTTTATTGATGATCAGAATGAAATAATAAATGTAATGAGAGTTGTTTATAACAGACGTGATCAGATCCTGATTATTAATACAATTTCACCTGATGACTTAAGTCATGAAATTTTGTGATAAAGAGCAGGAAAGTGTATAAACAATCGGAAAACAGGCGGAAAACGGCCTGAAAAACGGCTTGAAAAATATGACAATTTTCGCCCGTATCAGAGAATAAATAGTAAAATACTATTGGTAGTATATCCCTTTCCGCGTGGTTAGGGAAAATAGAAATTTTTCAGGAGATATAAAATGAAAAAATCAATGCTGTTTGTTTTGGCTATGGTCTTCGTACTGGCCTGCGTTCTGCCGGCTGCTGCTGAGACTCATAAAGTCGGTGTCGCGATCTATCAGTTCGATGACAACTTCATGACCCTGTACCGCAATGAACTGCAGGACTATCTGAAGTCCCTCGAAACCGATGATGAAAAATATGACATCACCATCGTCGATGGCAAGAACGATATGGCTGAACAGTCCAACCAGATCGACAACTTCATCACCCAGGGTATGGATGTCATCATTCTGAACCTGGTCCAGACCTCCTC
>DAIMGK010000293.1:0-4619 GCA_036723985.1 Flexilinea sp. | reverse complement strand
GCTACCCTTAAAATGTTGCATTTACTTTTGCAAGTTACCGTTTTGTGGCTGGTGTGGTTGGTGGTTGTATGGTTGATGGTTGGAAAATCGTTGTCAATTCTAATTTATAATGCGGTTCATAGCCCGCGAAATTCCTATGCTTCGCAGAGGCGCGGAGCGGGAGGGAACCTGCCTGCGGAGCAGTCTACCGCGCCTGGTTCAATTCAGCCGGGGACCACGCACGTTCCGAGCTCCCGCGTGGTCCCCGGCACCCCGCAATTGGTTTTTACAACGGGCGAAGGGTAAGGGAATGATGCCGTCTGTGGTGTCTGACTGTGCCTTTCAGTCTCGGGTGCTTCGCAGAGGCGCGGAGAGGGAGTGAGCCTGCCTGCGGAGCAGCCGACCGCTCCTGTTTTTTCAGCCGGGGGTCCCACATACATCCCGCGTGGAATCCGGCACCCCGCTTTCGTTTTGATAACGGGCGAAGGGTAAGGAAATGATGCCGTCTGTAGTCTGACTGTCTTTCAGCCCGGGGTGCTTCGCAGAGGTGAGGAGTGAGAGGAATCGCAGGCGGCGCTTTGTTTTTTCTGCCGGAAACCCCGGACACAGCAGGCTCACGCGCGGAACCGACACCCCGATTTTGGTTTTGAAATCGGGTGAAGGCTAAGGAAATGATACATTCAATGGTCTGTCTGTTCCCTTCAGCCTCGGATAAATCGCGGAGGCGGGGAGGAGAAAATGCGGCTGAGGAATGGAAGCGGGAAACCGCGGGAAAGTTTTCAGAAGAACGTTTTCTGATCCCGGAAAATACAAAAGCCGGCATCATCTCTTTGCCGGCTTTTGGGACTTTCCGGGGAAAGGGAATGTTTATTCTTCCTCTTCAAATGCAGGGGCGTACTCTGATCCTTCCATGAATTCATTGTCCGTCAGATACGGAAAAAGGTTGGCCGGGACAGACTCCGGATAATGATCCGGTTCCTCACCATCGTATAAGCGATCGGCATCTTCATCATCTTCCTCATCTTCTTCAAAATCAGGATCGGCATCCTCTTCATCAACAGGTTCCCCATATTCAGGTTCCTCCGCATCACCCGGTCCCTCGTATTCATATTCAGGTTCATCCGTATCCGCCGGTCCCTCATATTCGTATTCGGGTCCCTGTTCTTCAGCAGGTTCTTCATAAACAGGATCGGGATCCTGCCAATATATCTCTTCTTCGGGAACGGATGTCGGGGTGAATTCATACACCGGTTCTTCATATGGAATTTGTGTCTCTTCTTCAGCAGGAGTCGGGTCTGAGGGGACAGCCGGATAGGTCTCGGGTTCGAAGGACGGCGTTTCTGTGGGGACAGGGAGCTGTTCCGGGACGAACGGTGTTTCCTCAGGTACCGGAAGTACAGCGGATATCCTGATCTCCCGCAGGGGATCCGTCTCATTTTCGAAATATATACGAAGTTTCGTTTCACCGGCATTCAGCAGGTTCAATTCAATGCCTCGGGCAAGCATCTCGTCAGCGGAACGGTCGGTAAGACAGGCGACCCATTCGTTTTCGATGCTGAAATTCAGCCTTGTGAATACCTCATCCGGCAGTTCGAACCGCTCCCTTTCGATATTCAGTATTTCACCGGCAAAGCCCTGCAGACCTTCGGCAGTCAGATCCCTGATGTTCACTTCCGGCAGGATGACCGCGGGATCTTCCGGAATATCGGGCCGGTACAATACCTCCTCCGCCGCAGTTTCATCTTCTCTTTCTTCTTCCGGTGTCACAGTGGGTTCCGGCGTCTGTTCCACGACGGTCCGGTATTCCGGTTCCGGAGTAAGTTCAGGCTGCGGTCCGGTACCGGTTTCTTCTTCGGAGGTTTCATCCGTGGGTGTGAAGATGATGAACGGCTCTTCCTGACCAACGGAGCCTGTATCGGGTTCGGCAGTTTCTTCGGTCCGGATATCCTCTTCCGGTCCGGGCTCTGTCTCTGTCTCAGGACCGGGGATAATGCTGATCCGGCAGATGTCCTTCACATCTACAACATCGAATGTCGAGAGAAAGGCTTGTACCTCTCCCGCTGAAAGTCCCGTAACGGTAAGCGAAGTCTCATCCCACCGGACCGCGTCTGTATCGCCGCTCAGTCCGACTAAAACTTCCGTCTCTTCCGGATTCCATACCGAGAGGGTGACCTGTTCGCCGACTGAAAGGGTCAGCTCGCTGTCATTGAAACGCGGCCCGGTCACAGTTTCCGCGGTTTCAGCCGATCCCTCATCCGCGGTTGATCCATCTGCATCTCCATCAGAGGATTCTCCGGTCCCGTCCTGCTCCACCGTTTCTGTGTCCGCCGCGGCAGCGGATACGTCATTACGCACACGGATCCACAGTGAGTCAGCGATATCTACCGTTTCCACATTCGCCAGATATGCTGTCAGCGACCCTTCGGCAAGTCCGGTGACGCTGTTCTCTTCTTTGTTATATGAAGCGGTATCGTCATGGCTCAGTATGACCATATACTCGGTTCCGTCGGGATCGATGATATCCAGCGGCAGGCTTTGGCCAACGAACAGCTCAAGTTTATCGGCCGCGAACCGCAGCCCGCTTTCCGCCGCTTCTTCCGCAGGTTCCGATCCGGAAACACTTGAGGCGCTTGCGGAAACCGGGAAAGCTGAACTGGCGTAGCTGACCACATATCCGCCGTCATAAGCAGCATAATGTCCCGTCCTTCCGACGCTCAGATAAAACCGTGCGGCGTAGTGCGAAAGATCATTATATTTTATATCGCCGGGCTCCAGGAATCCGAATACCATGTAGGTGCCCGGTTCCTCGGCCACAAAGCCGACTTTCATCAGCATAAAGGGATGCCTGAGCCCGCTTTTCTCATAGACCTTCATCGGGAAGACCGATGTGGACCCGGCGGAATGGCTGCTGCTTTTGTAGGTGACCGCAAGATTGTCGCCGTCAGCTGCCGTGATCGAATACAGATAGGAATTGGTTTCATCCAGATAAGAACAGGAAGAATCCGCGCATTTCCGGACAGCGAAATAGTATTTATCTGCTTTGGAAGGGATCGGATCTATTGACGCGTCTGTGACGTAGACGGAATAAAGATCCTGACAGTACGGCAGGAGGCTGCAGTCGGCCTGATTATCCGGGATCCAGATTCCCAATCCTGTCCTGTCGGTCAGGTCAATGGAAAACAGCTGTTTTTCTTTCCGGCTCGCTTCATAAGGCGTTTCAACGACGCCGGTAAAATATTCTCCTGTCCACGCGGTCCTTGAACAATAAGGGCTGAACTGAACGGTCATAGCCCGTTCGAAATGAAAGACGGAGTTTTCATACCCCAATGACCCGGTATTGTTCTCATACCAGAATCTGATATAGAAATCGGACTGCAAGGGGAAATCCGGGTCTCCGGCAGGTGTTCTCCGTGAAGTACTGATGTTATACAGCCTTCCGCCTACAAGGGTCAGCGGAAGTTTATACTGTGTGACCGGGTCGCTGTACCATGAACCGGAAAAAGTGATGAGCGGATCATACGGACGGTTTTCGTTGTACCGGTAATCCACCCAGTACACGGCATCCGTAATTTTTTTTGATGGATCCACTTCACCTTTTACCAGCTCATCCCACGCGGAAAAATACAGACGGAGATTGTATGAATAGGTCTCTTTCCGGACGACATCGATATTGAGCCGGGTGGGATCGATGACATCCGACACCGTATTCCATTGGCTGATATTCGCGATCCTGAAATTTGCCGGCATTTCCCGAAAATCGACATATTTGTGTTTTTCCGATGAACCCGGATCCGCGGGACCGGGAATTCCGTTGCCGTCACAGTCCGCGGTATTGATGATGAGCGCTTCGCCGTCTTCCGCAGAGAAATCTTTGATGAGATAACCCATGGAACAGGGAACGGGAGTCCGCACGGTCAGATAAGCGGTCAGGACTGTTCTCATCGAATCCCGGAACTGGACCCGGACCGTTTCGCCTTCTTTTACGTTGTTCGGCACATAGAGCAAATGTACGGCGTTTACTTTGGCATTCGCCGGCATGGAATTGCAGGAATAATCCTCGTACAGGCCGGGGATCACCTGCGTACACTGATAGAGGGTACGGCTGTTGGCGACTTCCACTTCCATTCCGATGATCTCACCGTTCGTCCCGTCGCCGACGATCACATACATCGTCCGGCGCAGTGAATCCGCGTCAAAATCGAGACCGATCGGAATGCGGTATTCGATCCCTTCGTTAATGGAATTGATACAGCGGCCGGTCGGTTCTTCCGCGTAGGAGCTTTCAAATGACAGGCTGCAGAACAATATGATAAATATAAGAATAAGGACCGCGTTTTTCTTCATTTTTAATAGGACCTCTATGGTTTAACGAATTCCATAGGCAAAACGTTTCATGGAGAGGACATTATACCATGAAAATCGTTATTTTTACCGCAGGTTTTTCGGGAATCGATTCCGTTCGGAAAAGACATTTTTTCGACTTTGTCCGGCTCGGGCTTGTGCGGTGTCTCCCGAATGTACGCCGCAGGAAGAAACCGGATTACCCGCTGTTTCACCATTTTTGTGCCCGGCAAAATAAGGTATACATAACTATCTACGGGGACGGTTCACCCGAGGCGAAGGCCGAGGGGGCGAAGCTC
>DAIMGK010000292.1:2663-4628 GCA_036723985.1 Flexilinea sp. | reverse complement strand
GGTCCCCAATGCATCTTCAAGAGAATTTACGAAAGAAATAAAGGTCAGCAGGGAAGAAATATTCCCTTTTGAGATCAAAAAGTCGTAATCACTCTGTTCTGTCTGACTGCCTTTGGCTCGTGATCCAAAAAGCATGATTTTCTGGACCCCGTAATTTTTTGCTATCGGAGTGATGATCGATCGAATTCTATCCTGTTCGCTCATGCTTTATTGCCTTTCAAATATTCAGAGAGCACCACCTGTTTTTCACTCTTGTTATGCAGCACCGCATCCTTTCGTTCATACAGGTATTCATCCGGCACTTCATTAATGATCGCGTAATAAGCGCTGATCCTGTCATCCGAATTTTTCAGCGCTTTGACAACGCTCTTGGAAATATTCTGCGGAATATCTCCGTTTTCATATGCCCGCAGCAGGCGGTCGATTTTTTCTTCCTGGTCATCCGTCAGTGTCGGTTCCATCTGTACCGCTCGCAGGACTTTGACTACCTGAGCATCATTCCCGCGCAGTGCGGCTTTGGTAACTTCGACGATCTGATCCTGGAACTGTAAGACGTCAAAGGCTGTGCTATTCGCCTCATACTGCTGATAAAACGTCCTGCCGACATTGATTTTTTCTTCGTCCGGCTCACATTCAATATATCGGATCGCTTCAATAAACGAAATCTGCCGCGTGCTGCTGCCTGTGATGAAGAAATCCTTCTCTGCCCCCTTGCGGATGAAAGTGATCGTGGCATCCGGGCTGACTTTAGCGGAATATCTGCCGGTCTTTGATTTTCTCGGAAGTTTTTTGATCCTGTCAAACAGCGTATGGTCGTTGTCCCTGATCCTCCGGATGATCTGCAGATATTCAAGTTCGGGGTTATTGCTTTCTTCTTCACTGTTGAGGTCCGCATTCAAATTCTCAAACAGCTTCTGCGGGCTGACCACTTCCTCATCGGACAGATATTTATAGTCGTCTCCCAAAGTATCATGAAATGCCTGCAGTTTTTCAAGGATACGGTCTTTCAGCGGCATCTGCTGGCTGGATTGTTTGGTCGGGAAGAAGTTAAAAACATAGATCTGTTCATGCTCTGTCCCGACACGATTGATACGACCGACACGCTGCATGATGCGGGTCGGATTCCAGGGAAGGTCATAATTGATCAGCGCGTTCGACCGGTGCAGATTGATCCCTTCCGCCAAAATGTCCGTTGTGATCAGCACATCGAAGCGGTCATTTTCCTTTGAAGCGTATTTCGGATTGAAACTGTCCTCAATTTGCGCTTTCAGTGCAGCGCTGCTTGCGCCGGAAAACGCGACTACGCGTTTTCCGTAGATCTCTTTGAGATTCTTCTCCAGGTATTCAGCGGTTTCTTTGGATTCCGTAAAGATGATCTTCTTATTGCCGAGAAGCTTTTTATTCGTATCCAATTCCCTGCAGAAAGTCTCCAGTTTCGGATCGATCGTCACGGAATCCCACAGCGTCTTCAGATATCGAAGCTGGTTCAGATCCTTGCTCAAATCAATAATGAAAGTTGATTTGAATTGGGATCTTGTAAAGTGTAATCCTTTGTCTTCTTCAACCATTTTGAGCAGTTTATCGGTTTCACCATTGTCGATCAGGTCATAGACGTCAACCTTTTTGCTGATCCATACTTCACCCTGAGTGTTCATCATGTCAATAAAACGCTCATAAGATTCGATAAACCGGCCGAGGGTCTTTCGAAAGGCATAAAAACTGCTTTCCAGCCGTTTGACCAGGATGCCTTTCATGAAACCGCCCATGTTCTCGCCGGTGGTATTCGATTTGAACCGTGCCTTGCGGCGGACCCAATCCGCGCACTCTTTGGCAATAGCCTTTTGTGTCAGCTCATTGCGAAGCTTGATCTCAAACTCCGTGCCATACAGGCTCTGCTCCCGGCTGAGGCGCGGAATATAGAACTCCCGCTTTTCTTTTTTTGCTTTTTCAGCAGTAAAAGTTGGG
>DAIMGK010000292.1:2264-2653 GCA_036723985.1 Flexilinea sp. | reverse complement strand
CAGCATGGTTGCATACATTTTCTGATCTTTCAGATAAACCAGCGGTTTATACCGGGCATAGGTAAAGTCTTTGATGGCCCTGATCGTTTCGGTAAAAATATTGTCTGTGACATCATCAAATTCATAAATAATTTGTTCCGGTGAACCGAGCTTCGGAAAAGTCAGCCCCTGTTTTTCGAGATCATCATGATAATATTGCGCGATCTCCGACCGGGTCCTTCTGATCATGATGTGACGAAGCAGTTTATCCCGGATCTCTTCAGAATTCACCCGTATCTGTTTCAGATAGGCCGGGTCATCCTTTTCCAGCCCTTTCAGCCGACCTTTTAATGACGCAAAAAAGCCTTCCAGATTTTTGACGCCGACAATATTGGAATTGTGTTTCGGTT
>DAIMGK010000292.1:1055-2185 GCA_036723985.1 Flexilinea sp. | reverse complement strand
CTTTTTCCCGTAGCAGATTTCATGAAGTTTGCTGAAGCTGTCGGTTCCGGCGTTCCGGAAACGGTGGGCTTCGTCAACAAATATATATGCATAATCCGTATGGCCTTCAAGAATGCTGTCCAGTTTACCAAGCGATACAACTTTGGCAGAAACATCAAATTCCAGCAGAACTTCCTCCCAGTAGTTCACAAGTACCGGCGGGCATACGATCAGTTTCTTCCCTTTTCTGAGAAGCTGAGCAAGCAACGCACAGATATATGTCTTTCCGAGACCGACAACGTCCGAAATAAAGACGCCGTTATACGCATCAAGGATCTTTTTTGCCTGGATGACCGCGTCGGTTTGATATTGAAGCTTCATGTATCCATCCGGCAGATGTAATGGGATGTTTGAGTCTTTGTCAGCATTGATTTCTTCTTTGAAAAACTCATAAAGCGTTTTCAGGTAGATCTCATATGGTGTGATATCATTCCGCAGCCAGGTCCGGTGTTCAACCACACCGATAAAGGTTTCATCGATCGGAACGCCATCCGCCCATAATTCTTCAAATTTGTTCAGAGCGAATTTGACATCCGGACTGTCCTTCAGTTCGACATTGAATTCCAGGTTGTTTATGAGCCCGGCTTGTGAGAAGTTGCTGGATCCTGTGATGACGCTGCCGAAATTTTCCGAATGTGCCGGATCTTTCCGCATAATGTAAACTTTCGCGTGGATCGGCGCTTTATCATACATGCGCATTTCCAATTTCCCGCTGCGGAGCCAGTCGATGAAAACACGGACGCCTTCTTCAACCTCTTCGGAGGTTTCCGACTGTTCAAATTCTCTTTCAATATCCGCGGAGAAGGCTTCTTCTTTTTCTTTCAGGGTAAGCAGGTCCGCCTTGTCAATGATCTCAACGGTCGCCCGGTCAACATTCAGTCCGACCAGTATCCGGATCTTTTCGATCCCTTCCATGGAGGGATACAGTCTGAAAAACCCGCTTGTACGGAAATAGCCTACCAATATATCGAAATACTGTGTATGTGTCTGTAAAATTTTCGCGAACCGGCTGTATAGATCCCGCTCGGGTTCATTGGTGAAGAATTTGAGATCAGAAGATTCCATGGCAAAGCTCCTTTATCACAGGAAGA
>DAIMGK010000292.1:0-1045 GCA_036723985.1 Flexilinea sp. | reverse complement strand
ATTATACATGCCTTGCGATGTTTTTTTTAGATTATTTTGAAATATAAAAATCAGGTCCAAAAAACTGTCCTTTATTTCAATAAGTATGGCAGTTTGCCGTTTGGTACGGGGAGCTGATAAATTTGATTGATTTTTCATCAAAAATAGCCTAAAATAATTCATGGTGTAAAAATGTGGATCATTGTTTGTTTTGCCATAATAATCATAATCATCACAGCTGACGCAGTTCGCAAATTCAAACAGCATTCAGAGTACCGGAAAAGTCTTTCTGAATATCTTCAAAAGCTTGATACGATCTATTCGCAAATAGAAAGGCTGCTCAGTGAGAACAGATATTTCAGCATAACCGAAATCGAGCAGATCCGGGAAAAATATTCTGCATCGATCCGGCAGCTTGAAGCAGGGCGAAATATTTTGTCCATAGGTGACTATGTCTCGCATGAAAAGCTTCGAGTGCTATTTCATTTGGAAAACACTTTTGAAATGGCTAATCGGGATTTCATTACAAAAGAAAAGAAGGATAAAAGTTCTTTCTTTGAAATATTCGATGATTCTCAGGCGGAAACAATAATAACTGATGAAGACCAAATGCTGGTCCTTGCGGGAGCGGGAAGCGGAAAAACCCGAACCATCGAAGGCAAAGTTGTTTATCTTATCGACTACAGGGATATAAAACCTTCAGAGATCTTACTGGTTTCTTTCACGAATGCTACTGTTGATGATTTAAACTCCAGGGATTTACGGCATGTCCGGGCAATGACTTTTCATCAAATCGGGATGGATATTCTTCGGAAAACGATGGCTATACCACCAAACGTTTCTGATCCCAACAAGAAAGGTCAACTGATCAAAGATATCATTCGCAAACAGGCTGATGATCCGATACAGGCGCAGATCCTTACAGACTATTTTCTGTATGAACTGATCCCTCCCGACAGAGATGAAATTGATGATCTTTACGCATTGATCGAGAGTGATATAAACAAAAACGGTTTCCTTGCTTATCGCAGTCTGCTGAAAGCCAACAGCCGGACAAGTTTAACCG
>DAIMGK010000291.1:0-4650 GCA_036723985.1 Flexilinea sp. | reverse complement strand
TTCGCTCGGTTGATTCAGTGCAGGAGCTTCGCCCATTGACTCAAACGATACGGACAATAATTGATCATGATCATACCGTTTTTCTGAGGCAGATGCGAGTCAGCGAAAACTGTCCCCCCGACTCAAACCGAAGTACGGATCCCTGCTGATTTCCGGCTACATGCTAATGACTAATGACCATTGACCAGTGACCGGTGACTGTTTTTCTTAGAGTATAGAACGGAATTTAAAAAAAGTAAACCGTCAACATTGACGGTTGACAAATCGAAAAAAATGTGGTAGCGAAATAGAACATGAAAGTTTGGAGGGATTTTTCTTTATTTTTTCAGGATGACGGTTCGGCCGGGGAGAAGGCCGGGGGGCGAAGCAGCCCGGGCGAACTATCCCCTGTCACCTGCCTGTCAAAATATGGCAGGCATGATTTTCCGAAAACCTGAGGAACATGATTTGTGAGGTGTCCCTGATATGTTTTTGAACGCAGGCCCGGCAGGGACGAAAAGTCCCGGTGGGCCGAAAGGATACTGTCAGTCCAGGATCTTCAGCGGGATCCATTTTAGATAATCTCCGGAAACAAGATGGTACTGCCTCCCGCGGAACGTTCCCTCGATGCTGTCATGAAAGCGGCTCTCTCCGTGGGAATGCGCGTAGATCACATGTTCGGCGCCGTATTCCTCGGCCATATCCGTAAAACCGCTGCGCTTTTCCAGAATGCTCGTGGGAGGGTAATGCAGGAACATGATGAATTTCCGGAAGCCGTCGGCCTTTGCCAGTTCGAAAGAGGACCGGAGCCGCGCCAGTTCCCGTGCCACCAGCTTTTTGGAGTGTTCTTCTTCGGCTTCATCCCATCCGATGATCTGCCCTCTGCGGTTCAGATAAAACGGTCCTTCAAAGGTATGGCCTTTTGTCGCCACCAGCGCGTAGTCACGGTAGGTTTCATACCGGTCCTGGAGAAAGGTCAGTGCCGGCTGAAACTGACGGTTCAGCGCTCCGGTCTTTTTCGCGTCCCAGAACATGTCGTGATTGCCCCGCGTCAGGATCTTCCTGCCCGGAAGGGCGGAGATGTATTGGAGGTCCTTTTCGCATTCCGCGAGATTCTTTCCCCAGCTGTGATCCCCCGCCAGGACCAGGGTATCCTCACCGGTGAGCATCCCGGCGCAGTTCGCCCTGAATTTTTCCTCATGATCCTTCCAGACAGGATCATAGAGCTGTCCCGGCGCTTTCAGGACTGACTGATAATGCAGATGAAGATCTCCGATCGTAAAAAGGCTCATAAGTTTGACCTGTATATTGTAAGGAAACCGTCCCCGCTGTTTTCTTTGGACAGATCCCTCTGAAGGAACGGGTCAGCGGGGACCTGCGCTGTAAGGTGCGAGTTTCGCTCGATCGATGCAGTGCCTTCGCCAATTGACTCAAACGATATGGACGATGGTTGTCAGGATCATATCAATTTCTCGAGACTGCTGCGAGTCAACGAAAACCGTCCCCGCTGACTCTGCGGTGCCAGTCTCACACTAAACTCTGAACTCTGAACTCTGAACTCCCGCCACGGGACCGGGACACCGTGAACCGTCCCCGTGGTCCCAATATCGGCAGGTCAGGAACCGGATGTCAGGAGCCTGCCGCTGCCGGGGATCTTTTTGATGCTGACGGAATCAAGGGTCACGACGGAACCGGGCTCATCCGACATGTTGCGGATGAGGGTCTCGACGTTATAGGACTTTTCGGGGAGACGGAAGGAGAAGACAAATTCCGTATCGGTCTGTTCCGTTACCTCAACGTCAAAGCGGGATTCCCCATATTCGGCGATGCAGAACGCCGCGGCGTCTTTCAGGTTCTTTCCCTTCACGGTGACGGTGTAGTCCCCCGGCCAGAAGGTCTTATACGGTCCGTGGGTGACGCCGCCGACGTAGAGCTCCCTGTGCCCGTCCACATCCGCGCCGTTCTCCATGGCCAGCTGGTCGTTAAAGACGAATTCATGCCCCGGATACAGCCGGTCGACCATATCCTCATAGTCATCGTATCCGTAGACCACATACTCATCGGAGCGGTAGACCTCATCTTCCTTACGGAGGTTTTCCGCCCAGTTGTTATAGACAGCTTCATCGGCGGTGAACAGGATGAACACTTTCCCTTTCGGATGCGTCGTATCGTGGCTGATGGCCTGCATCCAGTGCTCCATCACGTCAATATCATGGACCTTGTAAAATGCCGTCGGGTAGGTGGCGGAATAAAGGTCCCAGAGTTCAAGTTCGCCGTTAGAGAATTCCGTGAGGATGTTTGAACGCCAGAAGGAAGAATAACCGTTGTGATAATCCTCCTCCACGAGCGTATCAGCGATCTTCCGCAATTCCCAGGTGTCGTCAACGGTCCATTTGTCCCTGTAATACAGCATCCCGCTGACGGCAGTCAGCAGCACAAGGACAGATAAAAGCGCTGCCGGTACTTTTTTCGGCAGGTTTCCCTGATCCAGGAACATCGCGATGACCGGGAAGGAAAGGATGATCGTCGTCAGGTTATATCGGGGGTTGAAAAATGAAGCTGAAAACAGATAGTAGGCTATAAAAATCGTGAAGGCTGCCGCCGTAAAAACGGCAAAGCGGAAATATTCCGGACGGACTTCATCCCGCCGCTTCAGCGCGTACAGCACAGCCGCCAGCGTCAGCAGGATCCAAGCCATGCAAAGGCCGTTCCGCAGCAGAGCCTTTGAGAAGATCTTCCCGGCCTCGTATCCGTAGGTTGTCAGAAAGCCGTTCAGGACATTTTCCAGGCGGGTAAGGTCCGGGAACTGGAAATATTCGCTGCCGTAGGAATCAAAATGATAGTACTTCGGCAGGATAAAGGTATTGGCTGCCAACCCGGCGGCGTTCCCGAAAAACGAAAGGCCCGTGAACAGGAGCCATTTCCGGTTTCCGGGCAAAGACCTGCAGCTGAAGAAGGTGATCACTGCCGCGGTCAGCAGCGGAAGGTACAGGACCAGCGCCAGCCTCGGCCCGCCGAGTCCGGTCAGTACCGACAGCAGGAAAGAGACAAACAGCAGGCATTTTGATTTCCATCCGGAGGCTCGCAGATATTTTTCGGAAAGCATCAGGACCAGATAAATGATCGTTACGCTCAGCGTGTAAAATATTCCTTTCAGGCAGATATAAAAATAATCTTCCGAGAAAGGGATAAACAGCACAGCCGCGGTGAGGGCAAAATATTTCCCGAACTTACATGCCCTGCTCAGCCCGTAATACGCGGCTGCCATCAGGAGAAACATACATCCGGTGGCAAGCATCCGCACGCGGTGCCAGCTGTTGGAAAAAAGAAAGAAAAACTGGATGAAAAGGTTGTTGTTCAGCAGCTTCAGTTCTGTGGCGTAATACCAGTTTTTGGACAGGATGCTCCCTTCATCGGCCAGCAGCTTCCCCAGGACCATGTTCGATGCTTCATCGGAATCCAGCGTATGGTCGTTGCGCATCCGGATGAAATAAAGCGCCCCGAAAATGCAGACCAGCAGGACCAGAACGGAAAATATCCGGAAAAGAACGGACAGCGTTTCCTTTTTCTTTGTTTCTTCAGTTGTTGCTTGCGGAAGTTCCATATCTGTTGACCTTTCATTTCTATCCGGCTGTCAGGACGGATCCGGCCATCCGGTTCAGCGGTCAAAAAGATGCTCCACATCCTCAATGCGCAGCTCGTCATAACAAGACAGGCGGATGTCCGCGTCAGCCATCACGGACACATCTACGGATGTGGCGATGCCGACGCATTTCATGCCCGCGTTTTTCGCGCCTTTCATGCCGGCGAGGGAATCCTCAAATACCACGCAGCGTTCCGGCGGGATGTTGATCATCTCCGCGGCGATGCGGAATACATGGGGAGCGGGTTTTGAAGGCAGCAGGTTTCCGGAGGAGATGTTGGCGAATTTTGTCAGATACCCGATCCTTTCCAGCGTATGGACCACCGTCGGCATCCAGGATGTCGAAGCGATCGCCATGGGGTACCCTTTGTCATAAAAAGCGTCCAGGACCCGGTCCACACCGGGGATCATGGTGATACCGCCGGTCTCCGAGGTCTGCAGGAATTCATCGGCAAAGCGGAGATAGTCCCATTTCATGGCGGTCATCTGCTCTTCGGAGACAGGTGTGCTGATGTTATTCTGCAGAAAATATTCGACCGCCGCCCCGAAAAAACGTTCCTTGTACTGCTGTTTGGTGACGGGCACCGGACCCAGTCCGTATTTTTCAAAAACGCGCGGGTAGGGCGCGTAATACAGGTCGACCGAGTTGACGATCGTCCCGTCCAGATCCCAGAGAATACCGATTTTTTCCATAATTCCTGTTATTCGTGATCAGTGTATCAATTGCCGTTTCAAAAAAATAACAGCAGGATGCCGTTTTACAGTTCTGCGGCATCCTGCTGAGGAATTGCTTAGTATAATTTCGCGCCGGCGGGGATGTGCGGATCCACCATCAGCAGCTGCAGTTTTTCTTCACCGTTGACTTTATGCAGCGCGGAAAGCAGCATGCCGCAGGATTCGATGCCCATCATCGGGCGGGGCGGCAGGTTGACGATGGCGATGAGCGTCTTGCCCAGCAGTGCCTCCGGTTCATAGAAGGCATGGATCCCGCTCAGGATGGTCCGGTCCGTTCCGCTTCCGTCATCCAG
>DAIMGK010000290.1:0-4748 GCA_036723985.1 Flexilinea sp. | reverse complement strand
GGGCTGCGGAGGGCGGAATCCAGTTCGATATAAATTCCGTTGTTTTCCTCAAGATCGGCTTTCAGAAGCAGATAAGCTCCATAGGCTTTCGATTCCGCTTCGATCTCATCACCCAGGGAGTTGACAGCTGACGTGGTTTCAAGTTGATCCTCCCAGTTATCCGGCACCGGGTTCAGCTTGTTGACAAGGACCAGATAATCGATCCGGCCGGAGTCTTTTTCCGTTTCCTTTTCGTCCGCACACGCAGATGCCGCACCGGCAGGCGGCACGGTGAATCTCTTTTCTGATTTTATATCGGTCTCTTTCATGCTGTTATTTTCGCTTTCTCCCTGACACTTTCAGATGTTATTTTTCAGCACGGGAAAAACGGTCATCTCGATTTTTTCGAGAGCTCTGTCCCGCTGCCCCGGGTCATCGAATTCAAGATGACATTGTCAATAAGCCCGGGCGCCGTCTGGATATCCGTCACAGGCTGACCATCCCCCTGACCGGGAAACAGTCTGCAGGAAAGTCCCGGCTTCCCGGCAGCCGGGGCGGCGCGGAAAGCACGGTCACTGACGAAGCACATTATCCCGCATACAGAAGGTAAATACAAACTGAGCTCTTATAGCAGGAAAAAAGGTATGTGGGAAAATGATTTTCGCAGATAAGAACGGGGACTGTCCCTTTTCGGAACAGCCCCCGGTAAATCATTTTATTTTCCGCTGCTTATTTCAGGCAGACGGTGACGGGAAGATCGGTGAAATATGTTTCGGTGATGATCGCGCCTTCCGGTATATCACGGTCAATGTACGTCTGATTCTCGAAAGCGATGGCTTCACTGATGGCTTCCATGACAGCGCTGTGCTCCGGTGTGCTGTTCTCTCTTCTTTCAGCAACGTAAGCTTCGCGTTCCTGTTCGCTGAGCGTGTCGACATAGCCCTGCGGGTGGATCCGGGTCCAGAATACCGCGTCCACGGTACCGCTTGCGAGAGCCGCCGCGCGGCCTATGCTGTCCACGATCACGAGTTCGACGTTTTTATCCAGGCGTTTGCCGATCTCAGCCAGGACGGCGGTGTTGAAACCCGCGAAAGACCCGTCCTCGGCGACATAATCGATGGGCGGCAGAGAACCGGTGACCGCCACGGTGATGGTTTCCCTTCCGTCTTTCTTTTCGGGCACAACGGGTTTGATCTCTCCGCCGTTGATGACGTCGGTGATGTTTTCCCGGATCAGTGTGTCCATAGTCCCGTCTTCCTGCATGGCAGCGATGGCGGCGTTGAATTCATCCCGCAGCGCTTCATTTTCTCCCATCATCATGAAGGCGAAACCGTCGCTGATGCGGCGGGAAAGAGACTTATGAAAGCCCTGTTCGGGAAGGTTTTGGTAGTTAAATACCATCTGCAGCGAATCGTTCTGCGCGCAGAGATATTCCGCGGTGCTGAGCGGAAATTCCAGCACGCCCACCTCTCCTGCATTGAGCCCCAGCAGCATTGCGTTGATATTGTCATAAAATACCACCGAATACCCTGAAAATGTAGGCTTGATCCGGAAACCATCAACGAAGCCGTCATTTTCCAAAAGCATGATCGCGGCGAGCTTCACCTTCGCGAAATTGAGGTATTGCTCTTCGGATAAGTTCAGGAAAGAGAGTACTCCGAACTTGTCTGGTTCCCCGGCCGCCATTACGGACAGGAAAGAGCAGAGCAGCAGGCTTAATGCCAGGATAAAAACTACAATTTTATTTTTCATATTGCACTCCAAGAAAAAATTCTAACAAAACGATATGCTTTATCTATTATAAGCCGTAAAAGTTCAGGAACATAATAAAAGTCTGTTATATTATGTCATATCAGTAATATGAAATACGGAAAAGGCAGCCAATTATCCGTGTAAAAATTCCAGACGTTCTGTGATCTACCCGGAATAATACTGTTTTCGGGGAACCTTTTCCCTGTTCCAGGTCCCGTACAAATCTGAGCCCCAGACCGGACCTTAGGACGAATTCTTTCTGTGTCAGTCCGGCTGCTTCCGGTTATCCTGATAAATTCAGCAATTTCATTCATGATCATAATCGTTTTTCCGAACGGGTTTTTGTCATTAAATGATCCTGAATGTGCATAAAAACACATCTGTTCAGCACCGGGCTACCGTATCAGTTTTTTCATGCAAAACAGCAGATATCCGCAAACGATGATCTCAGTGACCGGGATCGCGTAAAACAGGCTGTCCGAACCGAACAGCAGCGGGAAAAGCAGCACCAGGATCCTCTGTGTCATCTGACAAATGCTCAGAAAGCAGCCTGCACCGATCAATCAGAACCGGGAAACCATGTGACATTTTGTCACATATGAAGATCAGTTGACGGACCTTATTTCAGGTTTATTTTTGATAAAATATTTATACCGCTTATTTATAACGAAGCATACAGGAACGGTTCTGATGCGGTTCCGGAACTTCGCTGTCTTGAGGCGCGGGCATGCCAAAAGTCCCCGGCTGCATATTATTGAAAAGGCTCCCGCCGTTTTGTGCATGGTAAGCCGCCGTACCGATACTTTTTGAAGGAGAACCCATGTCATTTGCCGAAACACTGCGCCGTATCAGGACCGAAAAAGGGCTGACACAGCAGCAGCTCGCCGATCTGCTGTATGTGGACAGGACGACCATCGTCAAATGGGAAAACGGATCACGCATGCCGGATGCCTGGCTGCTGTCCCGCATTTCAAAAAGTCTCGGCGTTGAATTGGATCGGCTGATCGAAAAACCGGAACAGCCCGACGCTAAACCAAAGGTGATCCTGGTGGACGATGAGAAGATCATCCTGACTGGCGGGATGCCGATCCTGGAAGAATCCCTGCCCGACGCGGAAATTATCGGCTTTGATAAACCTATGTCGGCGATCGATTTCGCGAAGAATAACCGGATCGCGCTGGCATTTCTGGATATTGAAATGGGAAAGGTCAGCGGGCTGGATCTCTGCAGGGAGCTGCTGAAGATCAATCCCCGGACCAATGTCGTTTTTCTGACTTCCTACATTGATTATTCCTTTGACGCCTGGTCCACCGGCGCCTGCGGTTTTCTCCTGAAGCCGCTGACCGTTGAGAAAGTAAACAAGCAGCTTGCCTTTCTGCGCTATCCGTTGGGTTAAGTTGGTTGTTGGTTGGTAGTTAGTGGATGGTGGTTTATTCTGCATTTCGAATTCCGCATTTGCACATCTCTGAACGCTGAATTCTAAACTCTGGACTCTGAACTCTGAACTCTGAACTCTGAACTTATGACTGACTGGATCTCTATTCTGAATTTTACGATCTCCGCTTCGGCAATGATGCTCATGATCATCGGGCTGCTGTTCACGGCGGTCAACAGCGTGATGGACAGAAAAAACAAGCGTTTCTTTCTCCACATGTTTTCCGTCCTGTTTTTATATATCCTTTCGAACCTTCTGAACCAGATCATCCATGTGTCTCACTTTCCTCAGATCAGCCTGTTTTGTGAATCCTTTTTTTCTTCCCTTCTCATGCCGATGCTTATCTGCTATATGCTGGACCTCATGGGATTCGAATGGAGTAAAAGCCGGGTTTTCAGGATCACGGCCTTTTTATGGGTCATCTATTTTATCCTTCTTGTCATTACGCAGTTCACCACCTTCATTTATTATTATTCGCCGGATAATGAATATCACCGGGGTCCATGGTATCCGCTGCTGCTGGTTCCTCCGGTTCTGATCATGCTGATCAGCCTGGCTTTCCTGATCCGAAACAAAAACAGGCTTTCCCGGAAACAGTATACCGCGTTTCTGATCTACTATATCCTGCCGACAATAGCAATGATCCTGATGATGAAATTCTATGGCCTTTATCCAATCGTTATCGGAACTACGATCTCCGTATTGTTCATGCTTGTTTTTATTTCCACTGACCAAATGGAAAAATATGTCCGTCAGCAGGCGGAAATCGCCCGGAAGGATGCCAGTATCGCGGTGCTGGAGATGCGTCCCCATTTTATTTTTAATACGATGACAAGCATCTACTATCTCTGCGGACAGGATGTGGACAAAGCCCGGCAGGTCATCCTGGATTTTACGACCTATCTGCGGAGTAATTTTTCAGCCATTGCGCATCAGGATATGATCCCGTTTCAGAAAGAGTTGGAGCATACACAGGCTTATCTGGCGGTGGAGCAGGTCCGTTTTGAAGAGAAACTGTTTGTGGAATTTGATACAGACTATATGTTGTTCCGTGTGCCCCCGCTGACACTTCAGCCGATCGTTGAGAACGCTGTCAAGCATGGGATCGACCCGGAACTGGGCCCGCTGACGATCACGATCCGGACGCGTGATTTGAAGACCGGCAGTGAGATCATTGTGGAAGATAACGGTCCGGGATTTGCGCCGGCTGATGACAGTGGACCCCATATCGCCCTTAAGAACATCCGCAAGCGCCTGGAACTGATGTGCGGGGGAACCCTGTCTATCACTTCGGGAACCTCAGGCGGTACGACAGTCAGGATCTTCATCCCCCGGAAAGAATAAGTTCTAAATGTGTCAGGGGCGCGAAGCTCCTGCCATGCCATTGATCTGAGCGAGCCCCATACTTTACGAGGCCGGTTCCCTCCTATTCACTCAGCTTGCTAAGCACTCTGTTCGGCATACAGAAGGTAAATCCAAACTGAGCTCCAAAAAAAGAAGGGCACAAAAGTGCCCTTCCTGATATACCCTACTATAAGAGCTCAGTTTATATTTACCCTCCGCATGCGGGATAGTATGCTTC
>DAIMGK010000289.1:708-4758 GCA_036723985.1 Flexilinea sp. | reverse complement strand
GTACAAGCCATGTCGAGACGGTGGCACTTTTATCCCGCAGAAAAGATGAGCCGAGAGTACAGGTGACGATGACTTGCAAGTCTGACTAATACAGTAAAGAAACGTTTTAATAAAAAAACAAATCGTATTTATGGGGATGACTCAGATGAACTATAAGGTAATTGACAGAGAAACATATTATAGAAAAGGTGTGTACCGTCACTTCTCGGAAGATTGTAAATGCTCGACATCCATGACGGCGAGAATAGATGTCACAAATCTCGCTGCATATTCCAAGAAAACAGAAACAAAGTTTTATATCAACTTTTTATATATTCTTTCAAAGGTTATGAATTCACGCGAAGATTACAGAATGGGATATCTCTGGCAGACAGATGAACTGATTTGCTATGACGTGGTCAATCCCACACAGTATGTCTTCCATGAAGACACGGAAACCTGCACCCCTGTGTATACGGAATACTTTGAGGACTATGATAAGTTCTACGCTGCTGCATTGCGGGATGTTGAAGAGGCGAAGAAGACAAGGGAATACGAGCTGGATATGCAAAATCATCCCAACTGGTTCGATGCCTCGTTTATTTCATGGCTCTCTTATGATTCACTGAATCTTGAGCTGCCCGATGGAAATCTGTATTTTGCGCCAATTGTCAATTGGGGAAAATACAGGGAAGAAAACGAAAGACTTGTCATGCCTGTAACTGTTCGGCTGAATCACGCGATTGCTGATGGTTATTTGGTCGCAAATGTATTCCGCCTTCTGGAGCAAGAAATAAAGTTGTTTGTTGGGCTTTGATTGATATATTCAAAACTACTGTGAATGGATCGGATATGAAGAAGATACCGCCTATGTTTTTCTGATGAGGGATGCGCTGCTGCCTTATGTATTCTTTCGCAGCAGAGGAAGGGACAATATCTACCCGTGGCTGATCAGCCGCCGCTTTCTGGAAGACATTACGGAAACGGAATACGTGGACGACGATATTCGCCTTCCTTTATACGAAGCTCTGGAATCCGGTCAGATCCAGTTTGATGATTATTCTGCTTACTGCAAGGAGAGAATACTATCAGTTCTGAATGAACATCCAAAACTGAAAACCATCCTTCTCGACCTGCTGAGCTCGATTAAACAGAACAGGATCATTGTGATTGAATCCGGTTATATGGGAACGATTCCCATGATGCTGAAAGCCCTGGATGACAGAGTGGACTTCCGGCTGTTCACGACAGCGCCTTTCCTGTATGAAACCTATCAGGACAGAATATTCTGCAGGAACTATGAAGATATCCGCAGATTTGAAACGCTATATTCACAGGACCTTTTCATGCAGTATTCTTCGTATTGCAACATGGAGTTCTATGTGAATGTATCCGTAGAGGAATCGGTGAAGGAAAAAACGCTTTCTGAAATTGCAGGATTGATGAGGTGACCATAGATGAAGAACGGAAAAAAACCAGATCCAAATGTGATCCATCCGATTGCAGGATATGATAAGGAAATATACGTCAAACCGATTGTAAAGAATCCGAATATTATTGTCGGGGGTTTTACCTACATTGCAGACTCAGAATTTGAAAGTCATGTAACAAACTATTATCCCTGGAGCAGAGATAAGCTTATCATCGGCAAGTTCTGTCAGATTGCAGCGGGCGTCGAGTTTGTTATGAATGATGCGAATCACCAGATGAATGCTGTAACGACATTCCCGTTTTATACACTTGAAGGATGGGAAATGAACGCTCCCGATCCGTCTGAAATGCCGTTCAAAGGAGATACTGTGATCGGCAATGACGTGTGGATCGGCCAGAACGCGGTGATTCTTCCTGGAGTTCATATCGGTGACGGAGCCATCGTCGGAGCAAATAGCGTGGTCGGGAGTGATATTGATCCCTACACCATTGTGGTGGGAAATCCCGCAAAGGTTCTACGGAAACGATTTGATGATGAACTGATTGATCTGATACTCCGATTCAAATGGTGGGATAGAAGCATTGAAGAAATTGATAGCCTGATTCCGATTCTGACTTGCAGCGATCTGGGGAAAGTCAAAGAAGAACTGAGGGTGAGACTATGATTATACTGATAACAGGGGCATCCCATGCCGGAAAAACGCTTCTGGCACAAAAGCTGCTCGAAAAATACAGCTGCCCGTATCTGTCAATCGACCACCTGAAAATGGGCTTGATCCGCAGCGGCAATACTGATCTGACGCCGGAGGACGACGATGAATTGACGGAATATCTGTGGCCTATTATCCGGGAGATCGTTAAGACAGCGATTGAGAACCGGCAAAATCTTATAGTTGAAGGCTGCTATATTCCATTTCATTGGAGACGGGATTTTGATGAGCGATATTTACCGTCAATTCGTTTTATTTGCCTCGCCATGAGCGAGAGATATATCGAGAACCATTTCAGTGAGATCATTGGATACGAGTCGGAAATTGAAGACAGGCTGGTCGATGAAGATTGTACGATAGAGAGCCTGAAGGCAGGCAACAGAGATATCATCAATGGCATTCAACATGCAGGGGAACAGGTCGTACTGATTGATTCTGATTATGAGCAAACAATAAAAGGGCTTCTGGACCGACAATCGGAATTTGAAGAAATATAGAGGTGAAGTTTGTGAATAATCTTTTATTTGTAAAGAATTAAACGTGTTGTCACCTTTATTAAAAACCGGTAGACCGAAGCATTGATGTTAAGGAAAAATACATAAAGCCGTCAAGAGTGTTTGAATTGGTAGATGGATTCGGTATTTTTTATAGAAACAGGAGAAGATGAAGATGTGTACAGCAGCAACTTATTATGCAAAGGATCATTATTTCGGACGCAATCTGGATCTGGAATTTTCTTATCACGAAGAGATCACTATTGTGCCAAGAAACTATCCCTTTATCTTTCGCAAATGCGAGGGCATCAATCATCATTATGCAATGATCGGAACAGCGTTTGTTGTGGAGGGGTATCCGCTCTTCTATGATGCCGTAAATGAGAAAGGCCTTGGAATTGCTGGATTAAATTTTCCCGGGAACGCTGCTTATAAGGCAGAAGTTCCGGATGCGGACAATGTAGCACCATTTGAATTCATACCATGGATCCTCAGTCGCTGTGCCGATGTCGATGAGGCAAAGACACTTATTTCCCGGATGAATCCGGTAAATATAAGTTTTAGCCCGGAGCTTCCGTTAACGCCGTTGCATTGGATGATCGCAGATCAAAAAAGAACGATTGTAGTTGAACCTCTAAAGGACGGCATCAGAGTATACGATGATCCAGTGGGGGTCATGACCAACAATCCAACCTTTGATCAGCAGATGTTTCATCTCAGCAATTATATGCATTTGTCAAATAAACCTGTGACAAATACTTTCGCCAAGGGTCTGGAGATTACGGAATACAGCCGTGGAATGGGCGCGATGGGAATGCCCGGTGATCTTTCCTCTGCATCAAGGTTTGTGAAGGCGGCGTTTACCTGCATGAATTCAGTTTCCGGCAATTCGGAGGAGGAAAGTGTAAGCCAGTTTTTCCACATTCTGGGGTCCGTAGAGCAACAAAGAGGCTGTGTTTGTCTAGGCGAAGGAAAATATGAGATAACCGTATATTCTTCCTGCTGTAACATGGATCGGGGAATTTACTATTACAGAACATATGAGAATTCTCAGATTACAGCCGTAGATATGCACAAAGAGGCAACAGACGGAAAAGCATTGATTCGGTATCCGATGATCAAAGAACAGCAGATACGATATCAAAACTAAAATCAAGATATATTCCAGCTTGTCGACATGTTCCCGATAACGGGTAGGTGTCCAAAATCGGTTGATATGTTCCTGACGAACAGGTAAAACGTTGATATGTTCCTGGACACGATTTTGCGAACAGGCAGCAGTCAGTGGACAAGTTCCCGCTTACCGGCGCAGGTATGAATTAGTAGTTTCATTTCCTCGTGCCACGTCGAGACCGTCTGTCTACTAACACATTCTTGAACTAAGGGGCCTGAAAAAGCCTGAAATACTGGGGTTTCCGTCACCGGGAGCAGCTCGT
>DAIMGK010000289.1:0-698 GCA_036723985.1 Flexilinea sp. | reverse complement strand
GGTGGTCGAACTGCCCCGGGAGCAGCGGTAATCACACACCCCGCCTTGAGAGTACCGCAAATGAGCCTGCGTGCAATGCGGTGTTATAATACTTTGTTTTGATGCCCAGTGTGTCCCGGTCGGCGCAGCGGATATCGTCTGCCGGGTGGTACTTCTTGGAGGCGAAGGCCGGCAGGGATGACCCGCCGCCACGGTCACTGATCCCGGTATACGTTCACCACCGGGGAGTCTGCGAGGACAGCCCACCACAGGGAAACGGACATATAAGGCTCTGTCACAATGGTGCTTTCGGGCTGGTCTTCAAAATCAGCGCCTTCCCAGTTCTCGAAATCCCCGATTTCCATCCAGAAAACGATGTCGCAGACACCGGTTGCAAGCGATATTCCTCTGGCGGCGCAGGTCACGTTGATGAATTCAACGTTGATTCCCAGCCGCTTTGCGATTTCAGTAATCAATGCCGTGTTGAAACCCAGAGGTTCGCCTCCGGCGGAGACATAGTCCATGGGAGGCCGGTCTCCCGTCACAGCCACTTTGATCGTCCCGGCGTCCGGAAAGATCTCGGGCACAATGGCATCCGGTTCCTTTCCCGCAATAACATCCTCAACATAGCGCTGTCTCAAGTCCTCCATGGTGCCGTCCTCTTTCATTTCGGCTATGCAGGCGGAAAGCCGGTCGCGCAGTTCGGCGTCCTCTTCCCG
>DAIMGK010000288.1:2933-4794 GCA_036723985.1 Flexilinea sp. | reverse complement strand
TGCATTTCCTTAGCTGCTTTATTCGTAAAAGTAATTGCCAGAATCTGCCATGGAAAAACCGGATGCAGCGAAGCATATTCATCTGCCCGCTCTCCATGCACTTTGAGTTCTTTCAGCATCTCTTCAGACGCATTAAACGGGATTTCTTCAGAGTCAGAAGCACAACCGTACTCCAGGAGATTATAAATACGGTTGATCAAAACTGTTGTTTTTCCGCTCCCTGCACCAGCCAAGACCAGTACCGGTCCTTCTGTCTGCATAACGGCTCTTCTCTGCATTGGATTCAGATGCAGAAATCTGCTTTCAATATAGGCTCTGCGTGCCTTTATGTATTTCGCGTGAAAACTCTCAGCCATCAGAGGGTTCCTTCGGGAATTTCAAATATTAAAGCTTCATTTGGCCTCAGGCTGCAACTCAGTCTGAAGGGCAGGCCATCGCAAAGATCTTTTTTCGCTTCAATTTGATAATCATCTTCTCCAATATAAGTGCTGAACACTTTTGTATACTTCCCGGGAAGCGGAACACCGCAGGAATAATCAGGGTAATAAACAGGAGAAAAGTTAAAGATTACAACAAGCGCATGGCTGTAATCCTCCGGTCTTCTACGGATGAAGCAAATGATATTGCGTTCATAATCATTTCTGTTAATCCACTCAAACGTAGAAGCGTTACAGGAATCTACATGCAAACAGGAATAAGTCTTGTAAAGAGAGAGTAACTCCCGCACACATAGCATAACATCGCGGTGGCCCGGCTCAGATGCAAAATACCAGTCTATTTCCCGGCTTTCGCTCCATTCCTTGTCCTCTGCAAAATCCTGCGCCATAAACAGCAGCTTTTTACCGGGATGAGTCATCTGAAGGGTATAAAGAGTCTTTAATCCTCCGAGCTTATCAGCCAGTGTTCCAGGCATTTTCTCGAGCATAGCATGCTTCAGATGTACTACCTCGTCATGAGAGAGAACAAGTATCCAGTTTTCTGTGAATGCATAATCAAAAGTATGTGTCAGCTGTTCATGATGATAACGGCGATATACCGGATCCTTTTCCATGTATTTCAGCGTATCATTCATCCAGCCAAGACTCCATTTATAATCAAAGCCGAAACCGCCATCTTCTATAGCAGTAGTTACAGCAGGCATCATAGAAGAATCTTCTGCTATCATAATAGCTGAGGTACGTTCATGGACAGTTTTATTGAGTTGACGGATAAAATCCATCCCCTCAAGATTTTCTACTCCTCCGTACATATTCGGACGCCATTCACCTCTGCCGAAACTGTTATAAAAAATAGCCGAAACCGCATCCGCTCTGATTGCATCTATATGAAATTCATTGATCCAATACATAGCGCTTGAAATCAGGAAGCCTCTTACTGCTCCTTTGTTGTAATCGAAGGCAAGTGTACCCCATTCAGGGTATTCTGCTCTTAACGGATCTTCGCTCTCATAGAGATGGGTGCCGTCAAATTCACCCAGGCAGAAAGCATCTTTGGGAAAATGCGCAGGTACCCAGTCAAGAATAACCGCAATCCCAGCACGATGCATGGTATCCACGAAATATCGAAAATCGTCAGGAGAACCATATCTGCTTGTCGGAGCAAAGAAACCGCTGCATTGATATCCCCAGGATCCGTCAAAGGGATGCTCACAGATCCCGATAAGCTCAACATGGGTATATCCCATATAGTTTACATATGACGCCAGTTCATCTGCCAGTTTTCTGTAATTCAGAAAACCATCCTTATTCAGCCGATAATCTTTTTTCCAGGAGCCCAAATGAACTTCATAAATAGCCATTGGAGAAGAGTGAGTATTATTTCTTGTCCTGTTAATATAGACATTCCTGTATTTGAATTCATT
>DAIMGK010000288.1:0-2923 GCA_036723985.1 Flexilinea sp. | reverse complement strand
GGGCCGCAGTTCTGAAGCGAACGCAAAAGGATCAGCTTTATACCTTTTTTTCCCGTCTGCTCCAATAATCACATACTTATAAACATCCCCGGCCTTAGCCCCTGGAACGAACAGTTCCCAGATTCCGTTAAGCCGGCATTTCATCGCCCCTCTTCCTTCATCCCAGTCATTTGCCGAAGTTATTACAGATACACTTTTTGCTTTTGGAGCCCAGACATTAAAAAGAGTACCTGCATTATTACGGAATTTAGCAGGATGAGCGCCCATTTTCTGATAGGCGAAATAGTCAGATCCTTCATGAAACAGATAGCTGTCATATTTTGTTAACTGAAAATGTGTTTTACTCCGAAGTTCCATTTTTCTATCTCCCTATTGTACAATCATAATAACGGCTGACTGTGGTGTCAGTTTTATCTTCAATACTCCATTTTTAACTGTATCGGTTTTTTCGGTACGTCCGGTAAAGCCGCTTTGATCTGTTTTGAAAATGATCGAAAAACAGCATTCGTCCCGAATACCAACATCTCTTACCGGAACGGAAACTGTCCTGCTCTCCTCCAGATTATTACATATAATAATCGCACAGATATCATTCTGAAATCTGGCATAGCATATTATTCCGGTATCCGCAAACAATGGCTTTATCGATCCTTCTGCAAATACCGGTTTTGCTTTCCGCAGTTTTGTCAAAGTCCTGTGCATCTCTATAAGGTCAGCATCTTCTTTTCCCCAGGGATAAGTCCTTCGGCAATCCGGATCTGTCCATCCGACAACCCCTGCTTCATCCCCGTAATAGATTGTGGGAGATCCCGGCCATGTCATCTGAACAACAACCGCTTCTCTCATTACCGCTTTCGATATCCCCTGCCCCGCAGCTTCCGTGCTATGTGTTCCTAGTCTCCCTACAACTCGGTTAGTACGGGTAAGAAAGCGGGAATGATCATGATTTGAAAGTTCATTCATTGCACTGTATAGTGATGGAATCTGCATTCTTGCCATCTTGCGAAGCATGCAATTAAAAAACTCGCGTCCATTCTGATAAAGCTCAGCGTTAAAACTGTCACTGTGTTTTTCCATTCCGGTCAGGAAATACGTCAAAGGCTCCATAAAAGCATCATAGTTCATGACAGAATCCCACTCATCTCCCTGAAGCCAGTCAGTTGCATCGCCGTAATGTTCTGCAACTATAAAAATTTCCGGATTTGCTTTTTTGACTCTTTTCCGAAAACGTTTCCAAAAAGAATGATTGAATTCGTCGCTGTGTCCAAGATCTGCAGCAACATCTAATCTCCATCCATCAATGGAATAAGGCGGTGATGCCCATTTTTCAGCAACAGAAAGAATTCTCTCGCATAGTTCCGGAGACCCTTCGTAATTCAGCTTCGGTAATGTTGAATATCCCCACCATCCCTCATAGTCGGCATATCGTCCGCTTCCTCTTTCATTGAATTTAAAAAATTTTCTGTATGGGCTTTCCGTATCCTGAAAAGCACCTGTTTCATATCCGGGTTTTCCAAGATATATTCCTTCCCTGTCCATCCATTTATTGAAAGACCCGCAGTGATTAAATACTCCGTCAAGAATAATCTTCATGCCTCTTTTATGAATTTCATTGCAGAATCTGGCAAAATAAGCATCACTGGCGTATAAATTAAAAACAGAAGTTACTCTTTTAATATAGCGGGGTGCATACCCATTATGCTGCTCCCAGTTCATCATCTGATGATCAACATCATCTTCAATAATAGCAAAATGCGGATCTATATGATCATAGTCCTGTACGTCATATTTATGGCTCGATGGTGAGATGAATAACGGGTTGAAATATATAACTTCGACACCCAGATCCTGCAAATAATCCAGCTTTTCCATGACGCCTTGCAAATCTCCGCCATAGAAATTTCTTATATCTGAATCATTTACCGGAGCATCCCACGCGCTCATATGCTTAGAATGTCCGAGTACATAGTAATATTCATTGTCCACAACATCATTTGAACGCTCACCATTCCTGAATCGGTCAGTCAAAATCTGATACTGTACTGCACCTTTTGCCCAACCGGGAACATGAAAACCAGGTGTAAAACAAAATGACAGTTCTGCATCAGGGTTTTCATCTTTGGCAAGAACTCTGGGCCCTGTTTTTTCAAAAGCGATATTACAATCCTCTGCTTCAATAATAAAACTGTAACAAACCTTATTATTTAAGCATACAATTTCAGCCTGATAAATATCAAAAAAGTCATCAGTTTTTATTTTATGCATCAGTAAAGCCATCTCGGGTTTTGTGATAAGAAGCATGACTCTTTTTGCAATATCTTTTTTTATCCGTATCCTTATGCTGACTGTGTCACCAGGATCAGGTTCTGAAGGGGAACGAAATAGATTGGTTTCATCACTGAAAACAGAATTTAATATTTCCTGAAGCATTATATATCCTCAATTAAACTATTTTTCTAATTAAAAAATATTATAATCGAAAACTATTATAAAAGCAATTATTTTCATAATTCGATCAAGAAGAAATAATAAAGCAAAAGACCTCAGAATTATACATCTATAATTCTGAGATCTTATAAGCAGGGGAAGAAGGCTTCGAACCCTCGGCCTACGGTTTTGGAGACCGCCGCTCTACCAGCTGAGCTATTCCCCTATATTTTAAACCTGATGGTGGACCGTCAGGGACTCGAACCCCGGACCGACCGGTTATGAGCCGGCTGCTCTACCAACTGAGCTAACGGTCCGTTTAATGAAATAGCCGTCACAAGGGTGGCGGCTATTTCTATTGGCGCCTCCTGTAGGACTCGAACCTACGACACCGCGGTTAACAGCCGCGTGCTCTACCTATTGAGCTAAGGAGGCATAAAAGGCTTTAAAGCCTTTTATTTGTGTTGGCACTGACCTATTTTTCCAGTCCGTCGCC
>DAIMGK010000287.1:0-4840 GCA_036723985.1 Flexilinea sp. | reverse complement strand
GGGGACAGTTCGCGGTGTCCCGATGCCGGGACACCGTGAACCGTCCCCTTGTCCCATATGATTATCTCCGCATCGGGAGAAGCCGTCCTGCACAAAGGGTAACCGTCAAAAAGACAGAAATGTATTGACTATTTGATTCAAAACGGAATTGGGATAAAATATAATACAAGGAAAATTTTGTTAAATTATACTAACAGGATCCCGGAGACAGGACATTGAGGGGACAAACCCCGACGTCCAAACGGGAAAACGCAAAAACGGCGGGGAGACGAGCCCCGACAATATAACGCCATATCACGGGGGGATCAGCCCCGGCAGCCGGAGGGGAAGACCAATATGAACGAAACAAAAACTGCTGACAACAACAATTCGGCCAAACTCCAGCCCTATCTTTCGCCTCTGGCCGTATGGGCATTATCGGTAGGCTCCGCCATCGGCTGGGGGTCCCTGGTCGTCACCAGCAGCAACTACCTCTCCCACGCGGGTCCGGCGGGATCCATCATCGGACTGCTCATCGGGTTTGCCATGATGCTGATGGTGTCTAACCATTATCATTTCCTGGCGAACCGCTATCCCGGCACCGGCGGCCTTTATAACTATGTGAAACATATCTTCGGGTATGATCGTGCCTTCCTGATCGCCTGGTTCATGTTCCTGATCTATATCTCCATCTTCTGGGCCAATGCCACCAGCATCCCGCTGTTCGCCCGGTACTTCCTGCATGGAGTATTCAAATGGGGGTATCTCTTTAAAGTATTCGGCTATGAAGTCTACCTCGGCGAAGCGCTGGTGACGCTGGCGGTGATGTACCTCGTCGGACTGCTGTGCATCAAGAGCAAAAAAGCTACAGCCCGTGCCATGGTGGCGATGGTGCTGATCTTCACCGGCGGCATCACGGTATGCTTTCTCGCTGCCATGTTCGGCCACGGCCGCACCGGAATGACCATGAGTCCCGCCTTCCTGCCCGACACAAACGTCCTCCGGCAGATCATCCATATCGCCTTTGTCTCGCCCTGGGCATTTATCGGCTTCGAAAGCGTATCCCATTCCGCCTCTGAATACCACTTCAAACACAGCAATATATTCCGCATTCTTGTCACCTCCGCGGCAGTCACCACGGCGCTCTATATCTTTGTGATCCTGATGAGCGTCTCCGCCTATCCGGAGGGCTGCACCAGCTGGCTCGATTACATCAGCCGGCTGAACGAGTTTGAAGGGATCGCGGGACTGCCAGCTTTCTACGCCGCGCAGTATTATCTCGGGAACACCGGTGTCTACATCCTGATGGCGGCGCTGCTGTCCCTGGTGCTTTCCAGCCTGATCGGGATGCTGCGCACCCTCAGCCGCCTGTGTTACGCTGTAGCTCAGGACGGCATCCTTCCCGAACGCTATACAGAACTCAATGACCAGGGGATCCCGGCCAACACGATCCTGCTGGTACTCATGCTTTCCCTGCCCATTCCCTTCCTGGGAAGGACCGCCATCGGGTGGATCGTGGATACCACGACCATCGGTGCCACCATCATCTACGGGTTCGCATCCGTAGCGGTGTTCAAGGCCTCCGGAAAGGAGGTGGGCTGCAAAAAGGAACGTCAGATCAGCGGCATCTGTCTGTTCATCCTGATCGCCTTTATGATCTTCCTGCTTTTCCCCAGTGCCTTTTCCGACTATACCATCGAGACCGAGACTTATGTGCTCATGGCCGCCTGGTCGATCCTCGGGCTGATCTTTTTCAACTTTGTCATCCGGAAGGACCATGCCAGGAAATTCGGTAAAGCCATTATCGTCTGGATCGCCCTGCTCGTCTTCGTCGTCCTGATGGCGATGACCTGGGCGGAACGGCTGAATGAACAGCGGGAAAATACCATTATCGCGGAAATATCGGAGTATATCGACGGCGTGTCGGATGATAAAAAGCTCCCGGCGGATAAAGAAGAATTCCTCGGGAAAGAGCTCACCCGGCTTCATGCCGCGGATAACCTCAGCGTATTCGTCATCGTCGGGTTGTTCGGCGTGTCTCTTGTTTGTATGCTCATCAATTATTCGACCATGAACAAGTGGGAGAAAAAGGCTGTCAGCGAGCGGGACGAGATGCAGACGATCGCCCTCACGGACCCCCTGACCGGCGTCAAGAGCAAGCACGCTTTCATCCTGAAGCAGCAGGAGATCGATGCCGCCATCACGGAGAAAACGATCGATAAATTTGCCGTAGCTGTCTGCGACGTCAACGGACTGAAGGTGATCAACGACACCCTCGGCCACAAGGCGGGCGATGAATATATTATCAAGGCATGCCGGACGATCTGTGACATTTTCCAGCACAGCCCGGTTTACCGGACGGGCGGTGATGAGTTCGTGGTGATCATGGCCGGACGGGACTACATCATCCGGAAGGAACTGGTCCTGGCGCTGCATGACCGCTCCGTGGAGCACATGAGCACCAACGATGTCGTGATCTCGGGCGGGCTTTCGGAATACAAGCCCGGAGAAGATACCTATTTCCACGATGTGTTCGAACGCGCGGACCAGCAGATGTATGAGGAAAAGAAACTGCTGAAGGGCATGGGCGCCATCTCCCGGGAAGACGCCGAGAACGCGGGGAAACAGGCCTTCTCCACAAACGAAGACGGGGAGATCCTGCATCTCAAGCGGCTTGTCCTGGTGGTGGAAGATGAAGAGATCAACCAGATGATCCTGGGCGAGATCCTCAGGGAAAATTATGAACTGCTGCAAGCCACCGACGGCAGCAGCGCGCTGGAGCAGATCAAGATCCACAGGGAAGAACTGGCTTTGGTGCTGCTGGACCTGCAGATGCCCCTGATGAGCGGCATGGAAGTGCTGAAGGTGATGAAAGAGGAGGATGACCTCAGGGATATACCGGTCATCGTCATGACCGCGGACCAGAGCGCGGAGGTCGACTGCCTCAAGATCGGGGCTATCGACTTCATCCCCAAGCCTTATCCTTCCGCCGAGATCATCCAGGCCCGGGTCAACCGCTGTATCGAACTTACCGAGAAAACGAATATCATCCGCTCCACGGAACGCGACAGGCTGACGAACCTGCTCAACCTGGATTACTTCCTCCGCTATGTCCGGATGTACGACCAGCATTATACGGATATGCTGATGGACGCCATCGTCCTGGACGTCAACCATTTCCATATGCTCAACGAGCGCTACGGGAAACAGTACGGCGACTCCGTGCTTGCCCGCATCGGCCAGCGTGTCCGGCAGATCTCGCGGGAGGTCGGCGGTGTTTGCTGCCGCCGCCAGGCGGATATCTTCTACCTGTACTGCCCTCACCGTGATGACTACACGTCCATCCTGGACAAGGCGTCCGAGGGCCTCGTGGACGAGGATGTGTCTGAAAACCGGGTCCGCCTGCGTATGGGCGTTTACGCGAATGTCGACAAGTCGCTCCAGATCGAACGCCGATTTGATTACGCGAAGATCGCCGCGAATACGGTGAAAACCAGCTTCCGGAAGGCTATCGGGATCTATGATACGGAGATGCATCAGGCGGAGCTCTACAGGGAACGCCTGTTGGAGGACTTCAAACCCTCCCTGCAAAGCGGCCGCTTCCTTGTCTACTTCCAGCCGAAGTATGATATCCGTCCCGACCAGCCTGTACTTGCCAGCGCGGAGGCGCTGGTCCGCTGGGATCACCCCGAACTGGGCATGATCTCCCCGGGCGTCTTTATCCCGCTGCTGGAGGATAACGGCCTGATCCTGGACCTGGATCAGTTCGTCTGGCGTGAGACCGCCGCACAGATCCGGAAATGGAAAGACCGTCTCGGCTGTTCCGTGCCGGTGTCGGTCAACGTTTCCCGCATCGACATGCTGACGCCCAACCTCAAGAGCATTTTCAAGGAGATCCTGGAGGAGAACCGCATCAGCCCGGATGACCTGGTCCTGGAGATCACGGAGTCTGCGTATACCGGTGATTTTGACCAGGTGATCTCAACAGCGAAGGACCTGCGCGGCATGGGCATGGGCTTCCGCATCGAGATGGATGACTTCGGCACCGGTTACTCGTCCCTGGGTATGCTCTCCCACCTGCCCATCGACGCGCTGAAACTGGATATGAGCTTTATCCGCAATGCCTTCGGGGAAAACCGCGACGTGCGCATGATCGAGCTGATCATCGACATCGCGGACTACCTGCATGTGCCGGTGGTCGCCGAGGGCGTTGAGACGAAAGAGCAGTACCTGGTCCTGAAGACCATGGGCTGCGACTATGTACAGGGCTATTACTTCTCGAAGCCTGTCCCGCCCGAAGCCTTCGACCATTTCCTGACCGAACGCGCGGAGGCCAAACCGGAGATCTCTCCGGCGGAAAAAAAGACGTATATGAGCATCTCCCGGGCGCTGACCGGCGACTTTGAGAGCATCTTCTATGTGGACATGGTCACGGACTTCTACCTTGAATTCTATACCGGCAGGGACGGCAGCCTCGAGATCCGCCCCGGCGGGCCCGATTTCTTCGGTACCGCCCGGGAGAAACTCCTTTCGGACGTGATCGATCCCGACGTCCCGAAAGTCCGGGACGCCACCGCCAAGGCAAACCTGATCGGCCTCGCCGCCCGCGACGAGTCTCTCAAGCTTTCCTTCTCCCGTCTGAGGAACGGCGTCCCCACACCCTGCACCCTCCAGACCATCAAGACCCGCGAATCCGACGACAACCACATCGTCATCGGCGTCCGGCAAAATTAGAGTTCAGAGTTCAGAGTTCAGATCAGGGACGGTTTTCCCGGGGCATGCGCCGTGGGAAAACCGTCCTTTCTGCTATAAGAGCTCAGTTTATATTTACCCTCCGCATGCGGGATAGTATGCTTCGCAA
>DAIMGK010000286.1:0-4845 GCA_036723985.1 Flexilinea sp. | reverse complement strand
CAATTCTGAGCCTGCGGAAACCGTCCCCGTCACGTCACGTCTTCGATGCCGGATTCCGTAAAGCGCAGTACCCGGTCGCAGATGGCGAGGGCTGCTTTGCGGTGGGTGACGATGATCACGGTCTTGTCCGTCAGGGCGCGGAGATTCTCCAGAAGCCGGCGTTCCGTCAGGTCGTCCAGCGCGCTGGTGGATTCATCCAGCAGGAGCACCGGACAGTCCGCGAACACCGCCCGCGCGATGGCGATCCGCTGCATCTGGCCTTCGGAAAGGCCGGAGCCGCGCTCGCCGAGTTCCATGTCCGGGTCGTCCACAAATTCATCCGCGCAGGAGATCTCCAGCGCGCGTTTCAACCGTTCCTCATCATGGGCGGCGGCGGGGTCCGCGAAGCTCACCACATCCCGGATGCTGCCGTTCATCAGGGCGTTCCCCTGGGGCACCCAGGCGAACAGCCTGCGCCACGAGGAATCCAGCGGTAATTCACCCTGCGCGGTCTCCAGATACCGTTCACCGGAATCCGTCGCGTACATGCACATCATAAGCTTCAGCACCGTACTCTTGCCGCAGCCGCTGTGCCCGGTAAAGGCGATGTACTCGCCCTTGCGGATCCTGAGGGTGAGGTCTTTCAGCACCACCGGTGCGGCGTCATCGGCTTCATAAGTGAAGTTCACGTCCCGCAGGCCCATCGCGGAGAAAGAATCCCGGTAACAGCGCCGCACCCCATCGGCGGACCGGACAGGGGCATCCCCCGGATAAGCCTCGATCTCCATCAGCCGCTCCGCGCTTGCGGTCATGGAATAAAAACGGGGCAGAAAGCCGCTGATGTCGAGAAAGGGTCCCTGGATCTGGTGCACCAGCTGCATGATGGCGGTCAGCGTGCCAAAGGTCACGGTGCCTTTGAGGATCCCGTAAGCGCAGTACACCACACACAGCAGGTACATGCCCCGCATGGCGACCGCAAGCCCGGTGTTGACAAAGTTGGAAAAGCGGTTCCGGCGCATCCGTGCGGCCTTGTGGTCTTCCATGGCTGCTGCAGCTGCCCGGCTTGTCTGATCTTCCGCAGCGAAGGACTTGATCATCATCAGGCTGCCGATATGCTCCTGCAGGAAGACCCGCAGCCGCCCGTCGCTCTCCTGGATATCCTTATGGAGCTGCTTCAGGACCTTACGGAAGGCATAGGCGAAACCGCAGATCAAAATGCCTCCCGGCACGAGGATCACGGCAAACATTCGGTCCAGGGCGATCACCATAATGACTGCCGAGACCAGCCTGACGACCGTGCCCGTCAGTCCGGGGACGATCTCCACGACACCACCGGTACAAACTCTTGTATCGCTGGTCAGGCGGGTAAGCCACTCAGCCGAGTGTGTAGCGGAAACCTTGCTGTATTCCTTCCGAAGGATGTTGTCCGTCAGACGCTGCTTGAATTGATTTTCAATACTCGTCCTTGCCAGCTCCTTAAGCCAGCGGTTGAAAACGGAAAGGCAGATCTGCAGTGCCACCAGCCCGATGATCTGCATTACATTATGCCGGAAATCAGCGAAATCACGCCCGGCAGCGCTGTCCACGATGTTCCGCATCAGCAGCGCGTAAAACACACCCAGTCCGCCGCCTATCGCCCTCAACAGGGTCAGGATGAACACATAAATCTTTTTTCTGCCGGTTACCCGCCAGAGCCACCGAACCGGACTATCCATTCGCGCTGTCCTCCATGCGTTTTCCGGGATCATAGATCCAGATGGAATAGCTGTTCCCGACCCGGACACCATGGTCAAAGCAGTTATTTTCCTGTTTCTCCATTTTCCAGCCGGGCCGGCCGTTCAATTTACAGTACCGTTCCTGCCCCCACCAGAACACCAGCCGGATGGGATGTGTCATTGTCCGCTCCAGATGCCCGACAAAGGCTGTAAACGTCTTTGGCAGAAAAGAACGTGCCACCGACAGGACCGTATAAGGATCATAATCATGCGTCAGGGCGTCACCGATAAAGATCCGGACCTGCTCATACCGTTTTGTCCAATCCAGCACGATCCTGCCGACCTCTTCGTTATGCTCAATGCCGTATAAGCGGCAGGGACACTTTTCTTTGATCAGGAACGCGAGCACCCGCCCTTTTCCGCAGCCGACATCCATGAAAGCATCAGAATCCGTCAGGGGGACATCGGAAAAGATCTGCCTGAGAAAAGCATAGTGTGTGGACTGCGTCCCGGTCCCGCCCGTTCCGTTTTTATCATCCCGGTCAATACTGGGAACATAAGGGATCAGGCTCCGCCCGCAGATCCGCCGGTCTGTTACGGCGTCTTCCAGATACAGCAGCCGCGGGGCTATCGCATGATGAATTTTATGAAACGTTTTCTTCATCGCTTTCATTCGTTTCCCGATCCCTGAATCCTGATCACTCCCTGTCCGCCTTCAGCACCCTTTTTATCAGCGGGAGGATGCCCAGCTTCCGGGCGATGCCGACGGCCATGCGGCGGGAACGGAAATACAGCAGGCGCAGGGGATAGATGGCGTCCCAGCAGCGCACATAGCAGCGGTAAAACCGGTCATCCGCGCTGATCTCTTTCCCTTTCCGCTGGAAGCCGGTCAGTACGCCGATCACGGCTTCATCCGGCACTTTTTCCAGACCGTAGGTGTTGTCGCCGCGGATGAGGTAATATCCATCCCTCACCCCGACCACCCGGTGGAGCACATAACGCCCGTTCCGCTTGTACAGCGCCGCGTCGTATTTCTTTAAACGCGAAGAAGGGACCCGGATGACCACCAGATCCCTGTTCTGCCGCAGCATCGGTTCCATGCTCCGCCCGCGGGTCTTGTAAACCAGTATGCCGTCGCGGGCAAGAATGGTTTCAAAGGCCGGCTCACTCAACAATGGCGCCGATGCTTTTGAGCTGGTCCACGATCTTCCTCACGTCGCGGCGGGCAAGTTCGTCGGAGACATCCCAGTTTTCCCGCATTTTGGCGACGATCTCATCCTCCGTGGTATCGCTGCGCAGGCAGTCGATGATGAATCCGGCGGTGGCGTTGCCCCGGGCGATGCCGTTAAACTCCGTTACCCCGGTGGATACCACGAATTTGGTATCCCCGTCTTCATGGACCAGAAAATCACTGTTCAGTTTCATATCCTTATTTCCTTTCATAGCCTTCCAGGCGGTCGCTGCCGCCGAGAGTTCCATATTACAGCCCAGGCGGTACAGCCGGACGTTCCGGGCGAGCCTGTCAACCAGGGCAAGGGTACGCATAAGCTTCCCCGGGTCCGGGGAACGGTACGCCTGCTGGACCAACAGGGGATACGCCTGTTCTTTTGTGACGGGTGTGATATGGTTTTCCGCAGACTGTTCCAGCAGGCAGAGAGCTTTCAGCGGTACGGCGGTATTGCAGCCCCGCCGTTCCTTGCCTCTGAAGGGGGTGCCGTAAACCGTCACACCGCTCTCCGTGATATGCAGGATGGGCTTGTCATCATTGACATTCACCGCCCGGTCCCCCAGCAGTTCCTTCCACAGTTCGGCATGGGTGGATTTGCCCGTGCCCGATTTCGCGGTGAACAGATATCCCTGCCCGTCCACAGCCACACAGGAGCCGTGAAACACGATGCGGTCATATTCGATCAACTGTTCGGCGATCTTGCGGTATACAGCGGTTTTTTCCAGCTGTCCGGGGGAATACCGCGGTTCCGGCTTCCCCTCACTCTCATATTCCCGCCGGGTTTTTTCTGCCTCCGAATCAATATCCGCCCGGCTGATCTCCACTGTAAAGTCCGGCGCGTCATCCGTCCGGTACTCCGCGCAGTGATCCTGTACGTCCGGGTACAGGGAGGTCACAGCAACAGTTTTCCCGGCGAACTTATAGATCCCGGTCGTCATCCGTCTCCGTCTCTGCGTAATACAATGCGCTGCGCAGTTCTTCCTCTGTGTCCCAGCGGACCTTGATATAGCATTTCTCGAACCAGTTGGGGCAGCCGTGCCGGCGAAACGGCGTACAGATCGGCAGGAAGGTGCACTTCGCGCAGTCAGGGTCGATCTCATGGGGTTTGCGCAGTTCCTCGAAGAGTGCGGGGTCGGTCACGCCGTCAAAGATGTTTCCCCAGCACTTATTCGCGGGAACATGTTCACAATGATTAAAACTCCCATCCGGTAAGATCACAACGCTGCCTTCCACGTTGTCCGCCATGCAGTATTGCATACGGATCCCGCTCCTTTTCTTCTTTTTGCCGCTCCATCTGTTATGCCCGAGTCCCAGGGCGCGGATCCTTTCATGCCGTGCAAAGATGGCGTCATAAAGCGGTTCGCATTTCTCCGTATAAAGCTCCTGGAACAAAGGCGCGAGATACAGGGTGACATTTTTATCTTCCCCGAACAAAGCCCCCATCTCATCCAGGAAGCCGTCGATGCGCTGGATGTTCTCCATGTCCACATTCACCCGCAGGCTCACACGGATGCCTTCATCCGCAAAGTAACGGATGGCACGCATGACCGTGTCGTAATTATGCTTTTCGGGCTGGACATAGCGCTTGCGCCGGGCATAATCCTCCCGTGTCCCGTCCAGCGACACCTGCGCGAAGGTCAAGTGCCAGGACTCCTTCGCCTCATGGGCAAGTTCCCGGGTCAGCAGGCTGGCGTTGGTGATGATCGTGGATCTGAATTCCACCCCCCGCGCTGTCAGCCCGCCGCAGATCCGGCGGATGATATTCACTCCCGCCAGCGGCTCGCCACCGAACCATTTCAGATTGATCCTGCCGTCACCTTTGGTCTCGCAGATGTAATCCACCAGGCGGTCCGCGGTGGCCTCCGTCATGGTTTGGGCTTTCATGCCTTCCTCAAAGCAGTATACGCAGCGGGCGTTGCAGCC
>DAIMGK010000285.1:0-4860 GCA_036723985.1 Flexilinea sp. | reverse complement strand
CCGATGTTCCGGGTCATTTCGGTGCTGCCCATCGTCTCCCCGCCTTTCGTGCTGAGCCTTTCGGCGATCATGCTCTTCGGGAAACGAGGCCTCATCACCCGTCACCTGCTGGGCATGATGGACGCCAATGTCAATGGCCTCCACGGGATCGTGCTGGTGCAGGTGCTCACCTTCTTCCCGGTATGCTACCTGATGCTCAAAGGGCTGCTCCTGAATATCGACCCCTCGCTGGAGGAATCCGCCCGGGATATGGGCGCCTCCCGCTGGCGGGTGTTCACCACCGTTACCTTCCCGCTGCTGCTGCCCGGGATCGGCAACGCTTTTCTGGTGACCTTCATCGAAGCGGTGGCGGACTTCGCCAATCCGCAGATGATCGGCGGCAACTACCGGACCCTGGCGGAAATGATCTATAACGAATACGCGCTGCAGGGCGACCCCCGCATTCCGGCGGCCATGTCCGTGGTGATGCTGCTGATCACCATCATCCTCTTCAGCCTGGAAAAATACTGGCTGGAACGAAAATCCGTCGCCACCCTCTCCGGGAAAGCTTCCCGGATGCGCCAGCCCATCGAGGATAAATCCGTGGTGATCCCGCTGGTGATCTTCTGCATGCTGATCTCCATATTTGTCATCGGTATGTACGCGCTGATCCCGCTGGGCGCCATGTTCAAGCAGTGGGGCAGGAATTTCACCCTGGTCCCGACTTATTTCAACAATATCTTCAACCGCGGCATGCAGCCCTTCTGGGATTCGCTGAAGCTTTCCATGATCGCCGCTGTGATCACCGCTTTTATCTCCACGATCATCGCATACCTCGTCGTCAAACGGAAGTTCTTCGGCAAAGGCTTTATGGAATTTGTCACGATGTTCGCCATGGCTGTCCCGGGTACGGTGCTCGGTATCGCGCTGCTGCGGGGCTATATCACCGGTATTTTCAACAGCGGCCATATGGTGCTGGCGGGGACCGGGACCATCCTGGTCATCGCCTTCGTCGTCCGCAGCCTGCCGGTCGGTACCCGCTCCGGTGTGGCTGCGCTCCGGCAGATCGATAACTCCATCGAGGAATCCGCTTACGACCTGGGCGCGGACAGCGGAAAGGTCTTCATGACCGTTACCCTGCCCCTGATCAAGGACTCCTTCTTCAGCGGCCTTGTGACGACCTTTGCCCGTTCCATTACCGCCACCAGCGCCGTGATCTTCCTGATCTCGCCGGCGTGGAAGCTGATCACCCCGCAGATCATGACCGTGGTGGACCGCGGCGAATATTCCGAAGCCTGCGCCTGGGCGACTGTTCTGATGGTCATCGTCTACGCTTCTATCGCTATTATGAACCTGGGCCTGAAGTTCTTCGGCACCAGCCGCTACCGGGAAAGTAATTAGAGTAAAGATCGATTTATATCGGAACGTAAGTATGGGGCCGGAGCTCCCGGGGTGAATTTGCCCCGGGAGCTCCGGTCCCGATTTCTTTCTAAATGCCCGCCCGGGGACTGTACCCCCAGAGCGTGACTCCCGCCCTTACCGGGGGTGAGTTACCGGGGGTACAGTCCCTGGTACCATTAATCAGTGATTCTCTGCCGTCATTCCCTTTTATTCCTATCTGATGTTACAATTTCAGGAAAAAACGGAAAAGATCACAAGAACCTTTGTGAGAAAAATGAGGTATACAAATGAGAGAAATCATTCAGCGTGTTAAAGGTACCAGAGAATTCTATCCCGAAGATATGGCATTCCGCACCTGGCTGTACGGGCAGATGCGGGCGGTCTCCGAATCTTTTGCATATCAGGAATATGACGGTCCGTTTCTGGAAAAACTGGATCTGTACGCGGCGAAATCCGGCGAAGAGCTGGTGAAAGAACAGTCCTTCGTCTTTATGGACCGGGGCGGTTCCGAAGTCGCGCTGCGTCCGGAGCTGACGCCTTCCCTGGCGCGGATGGTGGCACAGCGGCAGAATCTGCTTTCCTATCCCCTCCGTATGTGGTCCTTCGGTCCTTTCTGGCGTTACGAACAGCCGCAGAAAGGCCGCACCCGTGAATTTTTCCAGTGGAATATCGACCTGATCGGCGTGAATTCCATTCAGTCGGACGCGGAGCTGCTGGCGGTTTGCGCGAGCTTCTTCAAACGTGTCGGACTGACGCCGGATCATGTGCGCATCAATGTCAACAACCGCCGCCTGATGGACGGCGCCCTCGCGAAGATAGGCATCGAGGGGGATGAGAAGGCCCTTGCCTTCCGCATGATCGACCGCCGGGATAAGATGCGCAAAGACGCCTGGTATGAATACGGGATCGAAGACGGCATGACCGCCGAAAAGATCGACGCGCTGGTTGCCCTTCTGGAAAACAAAGACCTGTGGCAGGAATCGGATGAGTTGAAGGAAATCTTCTCACTGCTTGAGAAAATGGGGCTCAGCGCCTATTTCGCGTATGACCCGCAGGTGATCCGCGGTCTGCTGTATTATACGGGGACCGTTTTTGAAGCCCGGGACCTCGCTAAAGACGGCCGTGCCATCCTCGGCGGCGGGCGGTATGAAAACCTGGTCGGCGAGGTCGGCGGTGATCCGCTTTCCGGCGTCGGTTTTGCCATGGGGGATGTGATGATTCGCGTGGTCCTGGAAAAGTACGGCCTGTATCCCGAACTGAAGGTCCAGCCCGCGGACGTGATGGTGACCGTTTTTGACGCTGCCGGACTGCCGGATTCCTACGCCATCGCCATGGAATTGCGGGACGCGGGGCTGAATGTCTCCTGCTACCCGGAAGCGCTGAAGCTTGACAAGCAGATCAAATATGCCAACAAGATCGGTGTCAAAGCCCTTGTCATCGCCGGTCCCGACGAGCTGGCTGCCGGAAATGTCACCATCAAGAACCTGACAAACCGCACCCAGCAGACAGTCGCCCGCTCCAATGCAGCCGCGGTCCTGAAAGCCATGTGACCCCGGGGACGGTTTGCGGAGACTCAGAATTGAGTCGAAGCGAACCGTCACCCCGGCTTATGACAGGAAAGTTCAGACGGAATAAAACGTGGGGACAGTTCCCTCCGGCTCTATACGAGTTTGCGAAAGCCGTCCCTGGCTGAAAATCAAGCTAGTTGTAATTTACCGGGTGATAGTGTGGAGTCGGGGAAAGTAACTCTGTCCCCGGATATGAGATAACGAGAGGACCTCATAAAACGTGGGGACAGTTCCCTCCGGCTCTGTGCAGAGCCTTCGGAAACCGTCCCCGTTTTTCTCTTAGCTGCAAAGAATACTATTTGCAGGCGTCGGCGTATTCGGATTTGACCCTGTCAAAGCAATCATTCTCATAATTATCAATGCACATTTCGTAGACATAGAAACTTTCCCCATATCTGCAGTCGTAACCCCATGTGGTTACGCAGCGATTCATGTCGCCCATCATAAACAAGCAGGCATCTAAATCCGTCAATCCGTCATATATCTTCCGGCCTTTTTCATAATGATATATCCCGTATGTATCCTCTCCGCCGGGAAGTTCTTTCTGACCCTCGGTTTCGTAGACGGGACGATTCAGGCAGGCGTTTTTGCAGGTGTCATTGCAGGCGGTATCTCCGGCGGAATACTTGCAAAGGCCCATGCAGCTTTCGCAGGAATCTGTCACAATGCGGGAACACAGTATGGCATCATTGAAGTGTTCCATACATCCGGACCAGGTCCTGAAGGAAGTGTGGTGCCTGGTTCCGTCTTCATCCTCATAATATTCACCGATCTTGTCCTGCGGGCGGATATAAATGACAATATCTCCATCGCCGCCGCCGCCGCAGGAACATCCGGTGCACTGGCCCCTTTTCCCGTATTCACTCGCGCAGCATTCGCTGCACCATCCCGGAGGAGGTCCTCCCGCGTATACGGCTGCTGCAATGACGAGACTGACAGCGATCACCAGCAAAGTTACAAATAATTTTGTGTTTTTCATTGTATTTACTCCTTATTTTTTGTTCAAGGGAAGGCTTTCCCTGTTTCCAACAATTGTTATCGTATTTATATGGCTGTCATTCGCAGATGTAAATTCTTCCGTTTCATTGTATAAGGAATTCAGACTCTCATTCAATCATTTTCCGGTCCGCTGCCTGACGATCGCCGGCTAACGTCTGACATCTTACTTTTTCCGTTTATCTCCCGATTCAGTTCTTCGGCCTCCTTCCGGTATCGAAGGTACATGATCAGCCAGATCAGCAGATAGCTTGCAGTCATGATCACTGCCATCAGCATGATATTCCCAAAATTCGGTTCGATCCAGCCGCAGAACAGCGCCGCGGAAAAATAAGCCGCCAGGCACAGCAGACAGTGAACCAGCGAGGCTTTTGTCAGTTCCCAGTCCTCCAGGTCATAGAGGATAGTCCCCGCCATACAGACCGCGCCGAGGAGTCCGGACGCCAGATTCTGAAGAAAGACCGCCGCTGCCGCGGATCCGGCTTTCTGTACCAGGGTATCACCTGCCCATCGGAACTGCCCTTCGCCTGTCATGCTTTCAAGGATAATGATCAGGTTCCCGATCAGGACCCCGATCAAGAATCCGGCCGCCCCGCGCCTGATGATTTTCCCCTTCATTTCGTCGTCCATGTTATCCCGCTGCCTCTGTGCTTCACAGTTTAGCACATCATGCTTTTTTGCAATCCCCTTTTTTCCCGAACGGTAGTAAAACACGCCCGAACGGTATTTTTTCAAGAGTTCAGAGTTGAGAGTTCAGAGTTCAGATGTTAGTAAATTAGTCAATAGTCATTAGTTGGTGGCTGGCGGGTATTTCTTATTTGTTATGAATATTGGATCTGAACTTTACACTCTGATTTCAAGGGACAGTCACCTCCGACTCAATACTGGTTTGGGTGTCAAAAGTAAAAAAGGTCCA
>DAIMGK010000284.1:0-4891 GCA_036723985.1 Flexilinea sp. | reverse complement strand
CTGCATGTCGGGGTCCAGACGCTGCATGACCCGATCCGCAAAGCCATCGGAAGGAAGGAGAGCGGAGAGAAAGTCCTTTCAAAACTCGGTTATGCCGTGGAAAAGGGCTGGATCGTAAGCACGGATATCATTATCGGCCTGCCGGGATATACGGAAGAGAACATAAAAACGGATATTGAAAAAATGGCTGATGCGGGTGTGGAAGGATTTTCGATCTATGAACTGGTGCGTTCTCCCCGCAACCGGGCTTTTTTTGAGCATCATGGGATTCTCGACCCTGATATGGAAGCCATGTGGCGGCAGTTTCAGTACGCTTTCTGGCTGACGGAAAAGCTTGGCTATCATCATCTGATCTATAATCACATGGCAAAGGGACGGGATGATAACCGTTATTTCACATCGCCGTCCCGCGGTGAAGATCTGCTTTCTTTCGGGACGATTGCCGATGGATATTTCGGGGATTATCTCTACCGTCATGCGGAACTTCCCGCTTACCGGGCGGAAATCGATGCGGGAAAGCCCGGGCTCAGCGGTGGATTGCGCCGTACCGCGGAGGAAAGCGGTTATGCCTACATGGAACGGGAGATCCGCGGGGGAAAGCCCGATCCGATGCCTTTTGTGAAAAATCTCGGACCGGCAAAATCTCTGCTTCTTTTTCAGAAGTGGATTTCTCTCGAATATATGCGTATAGACGATAATTATGATTCTGCCGAACTTCTCCCCAACGGAAGCTGGTTTATTCAGAAAATGCTTTCGGATATCTCTGAAATGATTGCTGTTCCGGAAGAAGAGATCATTTCCCAATTTGTCCGGTCGTAAGGATCTGATATTTCCGGATCGTTAATCACACTCCCTGCCTGATAAATGTAATAAAAATTTCTGACATTTATTATGTCAGACAAATTACAAATGTATAATTTACGCAATTATGACATTCTTTTAAGCGAAATGACAATAATTGGGGCACAGCTGCTGTTTGATTATTATTTTTATATGTTTTATCCGGCAATGTGCGGTTTTTCCGATTAAAAGAAGAAACCTTATTCCGCAGGAAGGGAATAAATTAATATGAAAAAGAAAGCAATTATGTCGATCAGCTTCGGAACCAGATTGGCTGAACTGAATCAGCGCAATCTCCATACGCTGGAAGCTGATTACAAGTCCGATCATCCCGATTGTGACCTGTATAGTGTGATCACCAACGAATCGCTTATTAAAATCATCCAGAAAGAGGGTGACCCGGTCTATGCGGTCCGGGAATGTATGGCTCGAATGGTGCTGGATGGCGTTACCCATCTGTATGCGCAGCCTGCTTACATCCTCAACGGTTCTGAGTATGAGGAATTGTTGGAAATGATATATTCCCACAAGGCGGACTTCATCACGGTCAAGTGCGGGAACCCGCTGCTGACCTCTCATGAGGACTATGTGCGTGTCTGCCGCGCCATCATGGAAGAAGATTATGCCGGACTGGGCAGCAATGAAGCTGTTTGTCTCGTCGGACATGGCTCGGATCATTTCAGCAATGCGGTGTACTGCACACTGGATTATGTCTTCAAGGATCAGGGTTATGACAATACGCATGTCTGCACCTTCAACGCTTTTCCTCAGGTTGATGCGGTCATCCGCCACCTGAAGAAGAATCCGGCGATCGATACGGTCCATATTTCACCCTTCATGTTTGTTGCCGGAGAATCCGCTCTGGAAGGTGTTTGCGGAGACGCGGAGAATTCCATGAAGTCCCGGATCGAACAGGCGGGGTATAAAGTGATCGCCCATCGGAAATGCCTCGGTGAATATGCGGGCATCCGCAAAGTTTACAGAGACCATCTCAACAGCTGCTTTGAATAATAAGGATGGAAAATTATGGCATATGTAGATGAAATTATGGAATCCGTCCTGAAGAGGAATCCGGGTGAACCCGAATTCCATCAGGCAGTGAGAGAAATTCTGGATTCGATCGCTCCCGTCATCGCGAAGCATGAACGTGACTATCGGGAAGAAAAGCTTTTGGAACGCATTGTGGAACCGGAACGCAGCATCTCTTTCCGTGTGTGCTGGACTGATGACAGCGGCAAGGTTCATGTCAACCGCGGTTACCGCACTCAGTTTAACAGTGCCCTTGGCCCGTATAAGGGTGGGATCCGCTTCCATCCCTCTGTCAACCGCTCGATCATCAATTTCCTCGGTTTTGAACAGATCTTCAAAAACGCCCTGACCGGTCAGGCGATCGGCGGCGGTAAAGGCGGCGCGGACTTCAATCCCCGCGGCAAATCCGATACCGAAGTGATGTCTTTCTGTCAGGCTTTCATGTCCGAACTGTTCAACTACATTGGGCCAAACGAGGATGTCCCTGCCGGTGATATCGGTGTCGGTGGACGTGAGATCGGTTACCTCTATGGCGCGTATAAAAAATTCACCCATCGCTGGGAAGGCGTACTGACCGGTAAGGGTGTCGGCTGGGGCGGTTCACTTGCCCGTACAGAAGCTACCGGATACGGTGTCGTTTATCTTACCGAGGAAATGCTTTCTCATAAGGGACAGTCTGTAGCCGGCAGAACAGCCGTTGTTTCCGGTTCCGGTAATGTGGCGCTCTACACGATCCAGAAACTGCAGACACTGGGCGCGAAGGTCGTCACTGCCAGCGATTCCGATGGCTATATTTATGATGCAGAAGGCATCGATTTCAAGGCTCTCCGCGAGATCAAGGAAGTAAAACGCGGACGTGTCAAGGACTATCTGGCCTATCGTCCTCACGCTGAATATTTTGAAGATGAAAAGCCCTGGGGCGTACCCTGTGATATGGCTTTCCCCTGCGCCACCCAGAACGAACTTTCTCTGGAAGGTGCCCAGAAACTGGTCGCCAACGGCTGCAAATCCGTGACGGAAGGCGCCAACATGCCGACTACCCGGGAAGCGACCGATTACCTGCTGGATGCCGGTCTCGATTTCCTGCCGGGTAAGGCCGCTAATGCGGGCGGTGTAGCGGTTTCCGCGATTGAAATGTCCCAGAACGCTTCCCGCCAGTACCGCTCTTTTGAAAGCGTGGACAATCAGCTTCATGACATCATGAAAGGTATCTTCGCCCAGATCCAGAGCGCCTGTGAAGATTACAACACCGTCGGCAATTATGTCAGCGGCGCCAACATCGCGGGCTTCCGCCTGGTCGCCAAAGCCATGCGCGCTCAGGGTTATGTATAAACCGCGATCGTTTGTATAACGAAATAAAAACCGCTTTCATCCCATAACAGATGAAAGCGGTTTTTTCTTAAGGTTTTGTAATTTCCGCCCCAAAAACCCACCAGCTAAAATCATAACTAATAATACCCCTCTTCCCCGTCCCCTGCCCACCAACCACCAACCATCAACTACCAACTACTAACTACTAACTATTGACTATTGACTATTGACTACTGACTGTTTTTTCTGTGTTACAATTTTCTTAACCAATGACTGTCTGTTCCCGCGGAATGTCAAAAAAATCAGCCTGATATGTGAGGAAAAAATGGCAAGAAAAGTGATCCTTGATGTTGATACCGGTTCGGATGATGCATGTGCGGTAATGCTGGCATACCTTCATAAAGATATTGACCTTATTGCGGTCTGTACGGTGAAGGGCAACCAGCCGCTGAAAAACACGACCGAAAATACACTGCGTGTCCGTGAATTGCTTGGCGCGGATTTCCCGGTGTATAAGGGCTGTGCAAGCAGCTTTGTCTCTGATCTGGTTTTCCCGAAAGTGCCGCGGGCGAAAAATGTGGATGCCTATGACGAACACGGAAACAAAATTCACATCCATGCGGCTCTTTTTGATCTTCCGGAAGCGACCCGAAGGGAAGAAGAAATGCCGGCTCCTTTGTTTTATGTGGAATTTCTTCGGAAAGTGGAAGAACCTGTCACACTTGTGGCTGTCGGTCCGCTGACCAATCTTGCGGTCGCACTGATGATCGATCCGGAGATCGTAAAAAATATCGAAGAAATCGTAATTATGGGCGGCGGACATCATATAACAAATGTATCGATCGCGGCTGAGTTTAATATATATGATGATCCCGAGGCGGCGCAGCGGGTGCTGCATTGCGGCGCGAAGATCACCATGGTGCCGCTGGATGCTACCCATACCGCATGTATCGGCAGAGATACGTCTGCGAAACTGCGGGAGATCAATACACCCGCATCAAATTTTGCCGCCGATCTGATCGATGTGCGGATCCTGGTCCATAACCAGTGCCAGCCTCTCGAAATTCCCAACACCTGCGCGCTGCACGACCCGCTGACCATCGCTTATCTCATTGACCCCGATGTCTTGAAGGATATATCTTATTGCAATGTGGAGGTATCGACCTTCGGTATCACAGTGGGCCAGACGATCGTGGATAATCGTGCGATACAGGAATATCGCAACGTTCACTTTGCCTACCGCGGCGACCCCGTGAAATTCGCGAAGATCTTCACCGAAGCCTTTGCCGGTGAATAAATAAAAGGGATCAGGGTGCAGGGGGGTAGGGAATAGGGTATAGGTAAAAGGTAAAAAGGTGTAGGGGCAGGACGTAGTGAATAAAGAATAGCGAATAGTGAATAGTGAAAAAAATCAGGATACTGATTTTAGATTAACAATGATAGGCTTATCTGTTTCCATCTAAACTCTGGGCTCTAAACCCTCATCCCTGAACCCTGGGGGAAAAATGGTGACAGTTCCGCTGGCGCGTAACCGTCCCCGAAAGCGTCCCCAAACAACTTATCCGAACTCTGAAAAATTGGATGAAAGATTGGAAAAAATTGGATGTCATAAAAAATAACGAATTTTGAAAAAAGGGCTTGACAGGAAAAAGGGGATGCATATAATAAATGACTGTTGCCCACAAAACAGGGGTAACAAAAAGAAGGACCT
>DAIMGK010000283.1:0-4955 GCA_036723985.1 Flexilinea sp. | reverse complement strand
AAGCGCCGGGAATGGAACCGATCCCGCCAAACACCGCAGCTGTAAAAGCCTTGATGCCCGGCATGGAACCGGTCGTCGGGACCAGTGTCGGATAAGCGGAGCAGAGCAGGACGCCCGCGATCGCGGCAAGGCCGGAACCGATCGCAAAGGTCATGGAGATCGTCCCGTTGACATCGATACCCATCAGCTGGGCAGCGCCTTTGTCTTCCGAACAGGCACGCATCGCCTTGCCCATCTTGGTGTTTCCGGTGAACCAGGTCAGCACGGACATGATCACCAGGCAGACCACAACGGTCAGCAGCGTCACATGGGAGATCGTTAATTCACCCAGCTGCAGTTTGCCGTTGCCGATGATGGAAGGGAAGACCTTCGGAGATGAAGACCAGAGCAGCAGCGCCGCGTTCTGCAGAAAATAGCTGACACCGATCGCGGTGATCAGCACCGCGAGGGAGGGAGCCTGCCGCAAAGGCTTATACGCCAGCCGTTCGATGACAATACCGAGGACAGTACAGACGATCATCGCCAGGACCACCCCCACGACCGGAGGAAGACCGTAACGCATCATCGCGAAAAAACAAATATAACTTCCCACCATGATCACATCACCATGGGCGAAGTTCAGCATTTTGGCGATCCCGTATACCATGGTGTAGCCCAGGGCAATGATCGCGTAAATACTGCCAAGGCTCAGGCCGCTGATCAGAAAACTCAAAAATCGCATACTTTTCCACCTCCGCGGAGCGTATTTCCGAAAACCGTCTTTGCCCGAAAGGGACCTTCCGGGCAAAGATGGATTCCGGAAAAGAGGGGAGAAACTCCCCTCTTACTCCGTAATGATTTACAGATTAGTCAAGACCGACGTAAGCGCCGTCTTTAATGATCATACCCTTCGGGTCTTTGTTGACCGCGCCGTTTTCCCAGGTCATGTTTTCACCGGTCACACCGTTGAAGGTGAAGGTCTTGAAGGTTTCGATCAGGGCGTCGTTGATTTCTTCAGCGCTCATGTCAGCGGTGACGCCGGCAGCGCCCATAGCTTCGACCAGAGCGTAGGCAACATCGTAGCCATCGGCAGCGAACTGGTTCGGGATCTCACCATAGAGTTCCTGATACTTCGCGACGAAAGCAGCGGTCTTTTCATCAGTGGAGTCAGCATTGAACGGGGTCAGCAGGATAACGCCTTCAGCCAGGGAAGCATCGAAGCCTTCCATGGTCAGAATGCCGTCCATACCATCGACACCGAAGAAGATCGGAGCGTAGCCGGCGGCGTTGGCCTGGGCCAGGATCAGGGAAGCCGGGGTGTAGTACATCGGCAGGAAGACCAGTTCCGCGCCCTTTTCCTGAGCGTCAGCGATCTGGACGGAGAAGTCAGTGTCGTTGCCATCGGAGAAGGTGGTGTCGGAAACAACTTCCAGACCCAGTTCTTCAGCTTCAGCCATGAAAGTGTCATAAATACCCTTGGAATAAACATCGTCGTTCTTCCAGATCACGGCAACCTTGGAGGCCAGGCCCTTGTTGGAGATGTAGGCAGCAGAAGCGGAACCCTGGTTCGGGTCGGTGAAGCACATCTGGAGGACGTTGTCTTTGCCGTCAATGACAGCGGTGGAGGAAGCGGACGGGGTCATACCGAAAACGCGTTCTTCCATGTTCAGTTCGGAGGTGGCTTCCGCCGGTTTGGAGGTGACGGAGCTCATGGAAACCTGCATACCCCAGTCGAGCAGGGCGTTGAAGGCGTTGACAGCCTTTTCGGCGTCGTGGGCATCGTCTTCATAGCGGAGTTCGAACTGCTGCTTGCCCATGGCGTTGATCTCATCAATAGCGATCTGGGCGCCATTTTTCACAGCGTTACCGTAAATCGCGGCGCCGCCGGTCAGAGGGCCGGTACCACCGATTTTAATTGCATCCTGCGCGAAAACGCCGGAAACACAGACAGCCATCATCAGGACAGCCAGAACAACAGAAAAAAGTTTTTTGTTCATTATAAAGACTCCTTCATAATAATTGCGGCATTTTTTCGATCCTGCCGTTTTTACCTCATCAAAAAAGGGCTCCGCGTTTGTAAGCAGAGCCCGTTTTGATTTTACTGATTTTAAGTTCTGCTTACGGGTTTGGCGTTTTCTCGTACAATAACATGAATTATCACTCCCAAAATAATGACAATGAGAATGTTTATCGCCAATACCCCGGATACGGAACCGAATAAAACAACAGCCATCAAGGTAATGATGGCTGTCAGATTTATGATGTGAAAAGGCATGGTAAAAGATGCTGAATTACAGTTATCAGCGGCGAATGCGAATTGCGGATTTGTCTGATTTTGCATCTTTTTTTGACTGCCGAATGCCCTTTTCAAAGATGGTTTGATTATAGTGTTTTTTGAATTATTGTCAACCACCTGAACGAAAATCATGTAAAAAATATGACAAAATTCGTTACAATTTTCCCTCCCGGGGACTGTCCCCGAAGGGGACTGTACCCTGAGGAAACTCTCTCTTGCCCCGGAAGCCAAACCATCAGCCTGGTATATTGCTCCCTATCGATTCGAGCTCAAAGGCGTGAAGTCTTCCGAGCCGGGAACACGCTCCCAGGGTACAGTCCCCAGTCCCCGAAGCCAGGTATATTGCTCCCTATCGATTCGGGCTCTAAGGCGTGAGGTCTTCCGAGCCGGGAACACGCTCCCAGGGGACAGTCCCCAGTCCCCGGATGGTCAACTACTCGCTGCGGGGAGGGATCTTTTCCAGGAAATCCGCGATGATTTTTTTGTAAGCCTCGGGATCATGCAGCCAGGCTTCGGCGTGGGCGGCCTCGGGGATCAGGTGAAGCTCTTTGACCGCGCCCTTGTTCCGTTCGTACATCCATTCGCTGTGATGGTAACTGATCAGCTTATCACCCATGCCGTGGATAAAGCAGATCGGGATCTCATTGTCATCCAACGAATCAATGGGGTTCACATTCAGGCCGGAATAACCGTAACGCAGCCGGTTGCACCAGTCCACCGGCGTGTACATCCAGGCCGGCAGATGAATTTTTCTCAGTTCATCCACGCATAAATTTCTCAGGATCGCGTAACCGCAGTCGGCAATGACAAAATCCACATCCGGATGATATTTCAGGGCCATGACAGTCGTCCCGCAGCCCATGGAAAGTCCGTGCAGGCCGATCCGCGCGCCGGGGAAACGCTTCTTCACCGTTTCCAGGACCTCCATCAGGTCTTTGGATTCATTCAGGCCCATCGTTGTATCATAAGGCGCGTTATGCCCGTGCCCGCGCAGGTCGTAGATCACCGTTGAATACCCCAGGTCACGGAAGACCTGAAGGAAGCGGATACCCGTATATTTGTTATCCCCGTGCCCGTGTGAGATCAGAACAACTTTCTTCGGGTCCAGGGGATAGAAATCGCCATGGATCACATATCCGTCCCGCAGGACGACTTCAAAGGGTTCTTTCTCATAAGAGTCAAAATCTCTGTAACAGTGTTCCACATCCTTCGCGCGGCTGATCGTATATTCATAGGTCTTATGATACGGAAGCGAAAGCGCCCCGCTCATTTTCAGGGAAATGAGCAGAACCCACGCAAGGAACAGGACGAAAATGCAAAGAAGAATGATCAGAAATATGAGCATATCGTTATCAGTTATCAGTTATTAATTATTAGTTATTCGTTATTCGTACTGAGGAACTGTCCTGCCGTTACTGCTCCATCAATACACTGTTACGATCTTGCTGCGCTTCCGCAGCGTATATACTCTCAAAAATTCACAAATTCTCAATCGCGCGTCCGCGTCCACGTCAACAGTCCCATGCTGCCAGCGTATGGACTTTCTTTATTGCTGTTAAGCAGCACGGGTACGGCCTTCTTGTACTTCGTACCCGCGTGCCTGCTTACAGCGGTTTCGCCGCGATAATGCGGCGGGACGCATAACCACCCCCGATCTGTTCGTCTTCGCAGGTGATCAGTGTCAGGGACCGCTGAGCTCCTCCGGTGATCCGCGCCAACGCGTCAAAGTCGTCCGCAGCGATCTTTTCGTTCGCATATACGGCAAAGATCCGCAGTTCCTGATCAGGGCCGGATACGAAGATGCGGTCGCCGGTTTCCAGCCATTTCAGACTCGCGAACGGTCCCGCTTCCATATCATTCAAATGGTTGTGTCCCGTCAGGACGCTGACGCCCTCACCCGGCAGAGCCGATCCGGACAGCAGTCCGACCGCATTGCCCAGCCAGGTGACCGGGTATACACCGTCCAGCTGCGGCACCAAAAGGATCTCTGATGAAATCGAAAGCGTCGGGATCTCCAGCCAGCGTGATAAAGGCCTGTAATACAGATCCTTCGGCATCTCCGGCAGCACCGTCACAGCACGGGAAGAGAACCCTGTCTCCGGCATTACATCCAGCTCAAACAAAGGGAAAGGCTCCTGCCCCGGTACGACTGCTGTAAACACCGCCCTGACCGTGACATCCGCCGCAGGCATAAGGAACATTTTTACATCCGTAATATCAACCTCCGTACCACCCGCAGGCGTATAAGTGAGCAGCTCCAGCCGGTACCCGGCATCGGGAGTGACGATCAGCCTGATCGTATCCCCTGCATAGGCTGTCACCGACTTTGTAACCACGACATCCACACTGCCATGCTCGCATTCAGTCACCTCGATCGCATAGGCGATCGGGTTCCACTGCGCATAAAGCGTCAGGTCTTCATTGATCGTTATCGAAGCCCCATCCGCGTAAGCTAACCCGCTGCCGTCCGGTTTCGTGTTCCAGCCCATGAACTCATGCCCGTCATACATAAAGCTATGCGGCGTCAAGGCCTGAGCAATGCCGTAAGTGAAGGACTGCGCCGCCATGATTCCCGTCCCGCCGTTGGCCTCGAAGGTAACCGTGTAGGTATCGGCAATCCATTGTGCGTAAAGCGTCAGGTCGCCGGAGATCGTGACGGAAGCACCGTCATCGTAAGCAT
>DAIMGK010000282.1:0-4962 GCA_036723985.1 Flexilinea sp. | reverse complement strand
CAAACGAGTCTTTGCTGACTTTCTCAATTCTCATTTATATTCGATCCTCCCATCTCCTTTTTCAGCAGGAACCTGTTTCCGTCGTCCCTGAACACCGAATATCCCGACCGCTCATAAAAGCGCATCGCCGATGTATTTGTCTTCTCCACATGCAGGAGAACCGCCCGGCTGCCGATCCGCTCCGCGTACGCTTCCGCGGCACGGACCAGCGCTGAACCGATCCCCTTGTTCCGGTAAGCCGCCATGACCGAAAAATCGTCCAGGTATATATGGTCCACCGGGTCATGGTGGACCTCCACGGACAGGAAGGCGACCACCTGTCCGTCTTCCGCCACATAGATCCGGTTCGGGCTTTCGCTCCAGAACCTGTCCAGGTCTCCGTCCCCGTAGCCTTTCACGTCATCCGTGTGATAGATCGTCCGCAGCATTTCCAGAAACAGTTCCCGGATCTTTCCTTCATCTGCCGGAACAGCGGTTCTGATCTTATATTTCATCTTTCTCCTCAATCTTTGAGATCCTTGTAGTATTCAACCAGCATTTCCTGTGTTACAGGAACGCTTTGCCCATCCAGTTCCTGATAAACCAGCTTTGTCAGATTCAGGAGGCTTCTCCACAGATCCGTCGGGTTTTCCCCGGCCACGAAGGTGCTTCTGATCGCTTCCTTTTCATTTTCCGGCAGTCTGTCAATCTCGCGGTTCAGGCCGCTTTCCAGCCTGTAACGGTCTCCCAGCAGATCGATGTACAATTTCCTGACGTATTCCAGCTCGCCGATCGCACGGAACAGGTTGCCCCTGTGGATCGCCACCGCGGCGTGCATCAGGCGGATCCAGACCGCTTCGCAGGCGGTGGCAATATCCTTTTTCTGTTTGTCGCTGTAAATATGGTCATCCATCCATTCCCTGGATCGGATCATCTTCTCCTCAACGGCGCCCGATCTGTCATAGAGGACTTTGAAGGCGGGTTTCCACGCAGCTGCGTGTTCATACCCGCCGTATCCGATGTCAATCTCAAGGAGACCAGAAAGCACATAATTCTGAAGGTGCCTGGACAGGTCCTGTGTGAAGAACAGGACATCATACTGTTCAGCAATCTTCCGATGCATGAAATCCATGACTTCGGGCATGGATTCATCTGAATCAAGCGCGATCACGAAATCCAGATCAGACCGGTCGTCCCGGTACCCTGCGGCTCCGGAACCCACCTGAACCAATGCAATAATCCTGTCGTTTTCCCTGGCTGCTGACAGAACAAACTCAAAAGCGTTCTGCCGATCCTGCACGCTGAATATCTTTTCCATCCTGACACATCCTCCCTAATGATCAGACTGAACGTTTTCCTGTTACCCCTCGCGTAATACACTATAATACGAATAATCAACTTCACCGTGAATGTGATCCAGAGCGCCTTTGACTAACTCTTTAATCATCAGGCAGGAAACATGCGGAAGATGGATATCCGGACCGGCGACGATTCCATAATCGGCTGAAGTCACAAATCCTCTCGGATTGTAATTCTTCGGATTTCCTTCAACCAGCACGGCTTTATATCCAAGGGCAGCGGCCCGGTCAAAGCCGTATTCAATCAATTCCTTTGAGATATGCTGCCGCTGATACTCCGTCCGGACCGCAACCGGAGTCAGTATCAGCAGTTCATCTTCATATCGTCCCTCGATATGAAACCGGGAGAACATCACGTAACCGAGGATCAGATCATCCTCATTCACCATAATCAGTTCCAGTTCCGGCAGGTAATATTTCTTCGACCGGATCTCCTCCACAAGAGAACGGACCACTTTTCCTTCTTCTGGACTGTCCCATTTGGTGAACACATCCTCGATCATTTCCAGCGATGGCTGAAGGTATTTTGTTTCCATCGCTTTTATCGTTTTCTGCATTAGTTAGCCTCCTGAATCACTCCGCTTTCAACCCTGTGGAACAGCCGCAGCCGCTGTGCTTCATTAGCACTGAATCCGAACTTTTCATAAAACGGGATTTTGTCCGGCATGGCGCAAAGCTCCACAAAGATTTCGGTTCCTTCCACGCCATGATCATTGATGAATTGTAGAATCTCATTGATCAGCAGGCGTCCGATTCCTTTTTTCTGGTACTCCGGCCTGACAATCACGTCTTTGATGTAATAATCCAGGCCCATATCTCCGATTACTCTGGCCATCGCAACAATCTGATCTTCATCAAAAACGGACACCCTGAACAAAGTGTGTTCCATCGCGAGCCGTGTCTGCTCCAAGGAAGGACCAGGGCCCCAGTGCACTGCTTCCCACAGGAGGATAAACTCCTCTGCGGTCAGTTCATTATGCTTAATAATCAGCTTGTTCATGCCCGGTTGCCTCCTTATAATTCCAGCCGCATGAGCACATTCTCCTGCCAGCCGCTGTTCCGTGAACGGAAGCTTTTCGGATTCCTGCCATACTCTGTAAATCCGACACTTTTGTATAGTTCCGTTGCCCTGATGTTATCCGCGACAACTTCCAGCTCCAGCTGAAGATATCCGGCCTCCCGGGCGCATTCGATACAGGCCTCTGTCAATGCGCGGCCGATGCCGAGTCCCCACCAGGCTTTTGCGATACTGATGCCGAAATGAGCCCGGTGCCTCGTTTTTTCCGCCGCATTGAAGCTGTCTACGCCTGCCGTTCCGACAACCTTCCCGTCGACCTCAGCCAGCAGAGCCGCGTCCCGGTCACTTTCTTCTTTCTGTTTCAGGTATGCTTCTTCCTGTTCCAGGGTGAAGGTTACTTCTTCAGGATAGGTCGTCAGGTATTCCGTCTCCCCATGGGTAAGAACGAAATTGTCCCATACACCCTGCGCATCCTGCCGTGTTCCGTTCCTTATGATACAAGTCCTGCCATCCTTAAGGACGACTGTTTTGCTGTATTTCATGTCTGCTTCCTCCATTACGAATCTGCCGTTGTCACGAATCCTTTTTTGACACGATCATTAGATGTTCCGTGTGTGTCAGGTATTCGCGCTTCTCACAAAACCGCAGCGCGTATTCATACCATGCCATCCGGATCTTTTTTGGTTGCTTTGCCAGTTCATTCTTATACGGAGCGAGGATGCTCTCCTGGCCGAAAACAGTCTCCGTCTTCAGTCCGGGAACGGAAGCCAGCAGTTGTTCCGCATCCCGGACTGTGGTCATATATGAATAGGTAAACGCGTCAAATGCCAGGCTTTCATCTTTAGCGGCCACTTCAAAATACTGCTGTTCTCTCGGCATCAGGATTGTTTCTTCCAGTTCCCGCAAGCCGTAAATCACGCCGCCGAACATGAGAATAAAACTGCTGAACAGATATCCGTCTGGTTTCAGCACTCGCTTTGCCTCCTGAATCGCACGAATTCTGCTCTCCTCATTCATCAGGTGGTACAGCGGGCCCATCAGGAAAACAGTGTCAAACGATTCATCGGGGAATCGGGAAAGGTCCAGCGCGTTACCCTGCAGGGCGGTGATCTTCACGCCGTACTGCCTGGCTTTCTTCTTCGCGAAACGCACGTTCTCATCGCTCAGGTCCAGCAGCGTTACCGGATGCCCCTGCTTCGCGTAATGGATGGAGTAATGACCCGGCCCGCCGCCGATATCCAGAATACTGCAGCCCGGCTGAATGTACCGGTCCATGACATGGACCGTGATATATTTCTCATACGGGTGCTTTTTCATCAGGCGGTCCCATTCCTTCCGGGGATTGGCGTTGTAGTAAGTACGGATCGTTTCGGTTTCTTCGCGCATGGCTGGGTTCACTCCCTTCTGAAATGATATCAAAAAACCGCTTATCTGTCAGAGATAAGCGGCTGGTTGATTGATATGGATATACCAACTACTCTTCTCTGAACTTCCGGCAATCGGATACGACGATAGTGCGGACATGTTCCACAGTGTTCGCGGGCAGTACGGCAACAAATTCGAACCGGTTCATGAGAAGAGCTCCTTTCCGAAAAAGATTGCGCTCACTATACTACGGAAAGCAAGTAAAGTCAAGCGTTTCCTGTTTCGACAGTGTTTACATTATCAGTCCCAAAAACAAAAAAGCGGTCCCATGGATTGCTTCACAACTCCTTACAAAATAAAGGCGGGAGCGGGAAATGGCTCCTGCCCCCAATATATGAAAGTCTGTCCCCGCTTCTGTTATTACGGGTGCTGGTCATTTCTGCCGTTCGAAAGTCACTACCAATCCATGACTCATAGCAATATTGGGTGAAACTGCAACAACACGCCAGCCATCAGCAGCCATACGGTTCATTTCAGCTTCAGCCTGACGAACAGCATAAACTTCAACCCTATACTCAAACACAGATTATCCCTCCTGGTTCTTCCTGTTCTGTTGCATCCGGATCACATTAAAAAGGTTTCCAACTACAACGAACAGCAATCCTATGATAAGCACGGAGCTTCCTGCACCGGAATCAAAAATCGATACCAGAATAAAAGCAAGGCCAATGATTCCCAATACCAGGGCAGTGATAGTCATCCATGTGTTGTATAGCTTCTTATCCATTGTAGTTCTCTCCTTCATACTCTTCTGTACGATTCTGATTCGCACGACTTGCAAACAGTCCGATCAGCGCACCGAGCAGAAGGCCTCTGCCCAGTCCGCCATAGCGATGATGATGGCAATGGCAGCGATGGCCACCAAAGATCATGTTCCCCAGGGTCAGGATACCAAGCAGACGCAGCATTTTTCTTTCCTCCGTTTTGTCGTTTCGTATGTACCGGTCATTCGGTACGGTTATAGGATAAAGCAGTGCATATCAGAAAAACAGGATTAGAAATGAAAGATATAGCACTGTATTTCTCCCCAAAACGAAAAAAGTGGCCCTGCAGATTATTTCTGCAAGGCCAAGCGGTCAGCCGACCGCACCGTCGTATGCTTCCAGCATGGCCACCCGCTTTTCCAGCCGGGTGACCCGTTCCTCGAGGGTCAGATCCTCATCCGGCTCCAGCGGTTCTTCC
>DAIMGK010000281.1:543-4965 GCA_036723985.1 Flexilinea sp. | reverse complement strand
GAGCACATCGTTCACATCGATGGGGTCGTTGGTTCGAGTCCAACTGTCACCACCAGAGCGGAAGCCGTTGAAAATCAACGGCTTCTTCTTTTATGCCTTCACCCCGGGGTGCACTGCCCCGGGGTGGTTTTCGTCGGTGTGAACGGCTCGGACAACCCGAACTGTCAGGATTTCGGTTACGGCTTTTTGTAGCTTTTTTCAAGGTATGTTAGCATGCAATTTCATCTCATCCAGTTATTCGATCCTTTGATCAGTCCATCAGCAAACGTAGCGCAAGCTGCAGTGAAGCAGATTCAAGCGCGTAATCCAGAGCAGGAATGTTTCCTTTTGCGATGATCTCATTTTTGACTCGTCTTTGCGTAGCTACAAAGGAACTGTACATCTCTTTCGTTTCTATTCCACTTTCCGGATGCAGGATCTTATTCATCACATCAAGCGGCGTGGAAACTTTCATCAGGCTGATCATCAACAACTGGGCCAGCGCTTCCCGGCTGTATTTTTTCCCGGTCGGCTTGTCGATCAGGCCGGCTTTGACATAGTTGTTGATCATGCTGGACGTCAGGTCGAGCCTTCCGCTGATGCCGGGGAAAGTCCTCGCCACATAGGTTACCAGCTGATCCATATACAGGCCGAAATCCGGAAGTTCATCCCACTCCGGAAGGCGGCAACCTTCCAGCCGTTTCAGGATTTCATCATGCGTCATGGAACACATCCTCCGTCCATTTTCTCCAAGATATCACAAACGAACAAACAAATCAACAACGCCGCTTGACAAAATATTATAAACGTTATAATCTGGTATTGGTAACCAGATTAAACGATATTGGAGAAAAGAACCAATGAACGAAATCTATCTTTTCGGTGATTCTGCTGCGCAGGGGATTGTCCTGGATGAATCAGAAAATTACAGGGTTTCCAGGGTAGGATGCATCCGGCTCATGAGACGCAGCGAGTATCCCATTCACAATTACGCAGTTCACGGATATACGGTCAACCAAGGACTGGAATCATTCCGAAACCTGAGAACTGAGCCGGGAAACATCTGCGTCATCGAATTCGGTGGCAATGACTGTGATCTGGACTGGGATGCGGTTTCACAGGATCCGGATCATTTTCATGACGGTAAAACCCCGCTGGCTGAGTTCAGGAGCCTTCTGAAGCAGTTTGTCCTGGAATCCAGGGCTCGGGATCTTGATCCTGTTCTTGTCACACCGTTACCGCTCATGTCAGGTCGGTATTACCGCTGGGTTTCAAAGAGACGGGATGCTGACCGTATCCTGAAGTATCTTCGGAATGATCCGGAGAGCATTTCCAGATGGCAGGAACGATACGCGATTGCAGTACGATATACTGCGGCAGAATGTGGCTGCCATCTGGCAGACGTCAGAGCCTGGATGCTGGAAGAACTGGATTATCCGTCTCTGATCTGTGAAGATGGGATTCATCCCAATGAAGCAGGCCATGAAATCATTGCCCGGAAAGCGATGGAGCACTTTCCTCATAAAGGATGATGCGCCGCAAAGTATCAGAGACTGCTTACCGGCAGGTTTTCACCGGCTTAACTTTTTATGTGTTGTAATCGTTTCAAGAATCATTTTTTCCATTTCCGTCATACAATGTTCCTGTTTAAACTGCTGTGTGTATTCCAGGTATTTTTCACTGTATTCTGCTTTTTCCTCAGGATGAACAATCCAGTAGTCAATCTTGCTGGCCAGATCTGCCGGATTATTGAAATGGAAAAGGTTATTATCATCCAGCGCAAAGAACCGGGTTGCGCTTCTTGGTGAATCCGCAATCACGGGGACCAGCCCGCAGGAGATCGCCTCCAGACAGGAAATTGCCTCGATTTCAACTTCCGCGGGATGAACATACAGATCAGCACTGTTGATCACCTGAAGCATCTCGACCCGGGAAAAGAATTCCATAACAGGCTGATTGGTCAGCTTTTTTGCATAGGCAGCAAGTTCATCGTGCAGGGGACCTTCTCCGGCAAAAACCAGCTGGATCTCTTTTTCATGTACTGATTCCTTTACGGCGTCAATCAGTACCTTATGGGACTTCTCGTATCCGTAGCGTCCTGTGAACAGGATGACGAACTTATCCTTCCAGGCTTCAGGACGCTCCGTTTTCATTTTCCTAAACCGGCTGTTTACGCCGTTGGAAATCACATAACCGTTTGTTTTTCCGACTTCCTTTTCAAAAATATCCCGAATAAACTGAGTCGGGTAATGAATTGCATCAACATACTGGTAGACAAGCTGATACATGGCTTTGTAGGTCAGATTATTGATCAGCTGACTGTTCATCAGGTGCAGATGGCTGGTGATGTTTTCAGCCTGGCAGTGAAAACCTGCCGTCACCGGAATGTCTTCATCTCTGGCATAATCCAGCGCAGCTTTGCCGAGGAAGAACGGCGTCATGATATGAACGGCATCCGCTCCGCGAATGGCCTGTTCCAGAACGTAGTTGTCAGAAACAGCGATCGAAACGCCGACTTTCCGGATATACGCGTTCAGCGGGCCGACGTTCAGCTGAGGAACGACAAAGAAGCCCTCCTCGCCCCGACGTTCATCATCCGGACAGATCACCCGAACCTCATGACCGCGCTTTTTCAGAAATCGAATCAGATTCATCGCAGCGATCGTTGTCCCATTGTTTTCTTCTCCAAGGACATCGCAGGCAATTACGATCTTCATGCAAAAGGTTCCTTCCTGTTGTTCGATAATTAGAAAAATCAAAAGTTGCTTCGCGATTGAAGCCAGAATATCAGCTTGCGAACGGCTTTTGCCCTGTGGGAGTATGTCTCCTTAAACGAGAGCGGAAGGCTGGCTGTTGTCTTTCCGTTTCCATCTTCAGAAATGAAGATCGGGTCGTAGCCAAAACCATTTGTGCCTTCTTCTTCGAAGGCAATTTCACCGTTCCAGACACCCGAAAAAAGATGTTCTTCACCTGCTTCATCAATAAAACATATGCATGTGACAAAACGGGCTTTTCGGTTGTCTGAACCTTCCAGTCCTTTCAGAACGGCGAGCCTTCGTTCATGTTCCGTTTCAAGACCTTTGTAGCGGGCAGAAAAGAGCCCGGGCTCTCCGCCCAGAGCTTCCACTTCCAGCCCGCTGTCATCTGAAATGACGCAGCAATGGGATATCCCGTAAATTGCCCGCGCCTTCACGGCAGCATTCTCCTCGAAGGTGGTTCCGGTTTCCTCCACCTCAAGGCAGATGTTTTCTTCACTCTGGGAATATACCTGAAAACCAAAGGGCTCGAAAATATCTTTATATTCCCGAATCTTTCCTTTGTTGTTGCTGGCGATAATCAGTTTCATGACCGCTCTCCGCAAAAACTATAGTCGTTTAACTCAAAAAATATTTTGGCTAGTCCAGTCTTTCTGGATTCTCGAAAAGTATACCATTTCTGCAGGGAAAAGGATAGACAAAACCGCAGGGATTCCTGCGGTGATAACAGCGGTTATAAAGCTTCAATACTGTGCATCAGGAAGTGCATCTTATCAATTCGTTTATCAATGTGCCAGTGGCCACAGAACCAGGCATTATAATCAAGTTTATCCTCGATCTGATCGAGCCACTCTTCAGTGCTGTGATCAACAAATGCCTGATCAAGGCCCGGCATGGACATTTCAACCAGAATGTGTCGCTCATAACAATCCACCCTTCCAGTTGCAGCGACCACTCTGCGTCATGCGTCTGGCTTTCGCTGCTATGTGATTCCAGATATAAATCTATCAACTGCCGAGACTCTGCATCATGTGTCAGGCGCTGGCAGAAGCGGAATCCAAAATAAGAAAAGAGCCCGCTGACCATCATGAAAGCCAGCGGGCAGTATTATTTTACCCGATCACGTGGTATTCCATCAGAAGCTTTTCAATGTCAGTACCATGTATTTTTTTAAGCAGCTCATGCATTGCAGCTTTCTCCTTTAATCCCAGTTTCATTTCAGAGAGCGGACGGCCATCACGCATGCTGATTGTCGCCTTCAACAAATCACGGACATCATATAAGCTGCCCCAAACCTCGGGCACACCGCGGTCTACATTCATCAGTGTATAAACTGCTACCATAGCTGTTCGCATGGAATACTCTGTTGTGAACACAGTATCCCTGGGAAGCTCGGCAAAATTACCCAGGAACGCGAAATTGACAGATCCCTTGGGAACAACATCCGGCCTGTCTCCTGCGGTGCGGGGCATGAAATATGCACTGGCGAACGGCATCATCGTGGGGATTGTTTTTGCGCTGTGTGCAGCCAGTTCCTCAATCTGATCTTCCGGAACGCCGATATGGTACAGCCACTCCATGCAGATTTCTTTGCCTGTGCATTCGCGCATGATCTTCTTTACATAATCGCCGGGACGATCCGTATATAGGCCATAGAGCCATACCAGGCACTGCCCTTTGGGCTGGG
>DAIMGK010000281.1:0-533 GCA_036723985.1 Flexilinea sp. | reverse complement strand
GAGCAGCCAGCCGGAATCCTGTGCGGTCACAATGCCGCCTGTAACGACCTTCCCGGACAGAGGATCACGCTTGCAGATGCTTTGAATATAAGGCAGAATTTTATCGTCCAGCGTATTGACTGTGACGCCCATCCAATTGCATTCTTCCGGATTCCCATAGAATTTCTCCGGATGTCCAAAGGAAGGATCCTGGGCGGCAATCTTGCGCCACAGATCGAATGAACCTCCGGCGCGAATTTCAGGACGATATTCAGGTACCTTATCCTGTCCACCGATGGTGGAATTTTCAACATTGCTGCCGTTCGTGATGAACAGATAATCGTTTTCCGCCAAATCGAGGAAAACCGTTTCACCATTCGCGAGCAGTTCGACCCGTTTGGCCACCTTACGGTCATCATGAATCTCAAAGCGTACATCCATCACCTGGGTATTGAAGTGGAATTGGCATCCATGGTCCTCCAGATATTTTACCATGGGAAGGATCATGGATTCATACTGGTTATACTTGGTAAAACGCAGTGCGCGCAGATCGG
>DAIMGK010000280.1:0-5006 GCA_036723985.1 Flexilinea sp. | reverse complement strand
ACTGATAGAATTGTTGCAGAAAGCCATGATACCAACACGATTGAACTGAACCTGAATGAAATGGAAATGATCAACGGCGGCTGGAAATGGAAGAAGTCCCTGTTCTGGGGAGTATTCGGCACTGTGATCGGAGCAAGCATCGGGGCTCAGATCGGGGGAGGCTGCGGCGCAGTGGCCGGCGGTCTCATCGGCGGTACTGCCGGCGTGTTATCAGGCGATGATTAACACGGCCCGGAAGCAGTCAGAATCCCGCAGGAAAATCTTCACCCCGCGCGGCAGATGCTGCGCGGTTTTCCTTTGGCGGCTTTTCAGGGGGATCTATAGCAGCCTGCGCTGTCACGGCGACGGTTTTTTTCCGGGGAGTTTCTTCATGGGACAATCCTCCGTATCCGGAATACCGGAAGCAGGAGCTCCTGCTGACAACCCATGGCGGAACACCGCTTTCCCGGTCAGCGCGTATCCTGCTGACCGATGGCAGGAAAAGAACCAGGAAAAAAGATCAGAACGTCTCCGTTGAGCTGTCCAGGAGTTTTTTGTGTTTCTTTGCCGCACACAGATAAAACTGTACCGTGGCTTCCGGATCCATGAGCGGGACTGCGACGCGGTTTTCCGGAACATAAGAGATATACTGACTGGACAGATTCGTCACGAAGTTCGGAATATCAGAGGCAGAGATCAGTTCATGCAGGGTTTTCCGGTCGCTCTGGACAATGAAATGAACGTCCTTCATCTTCTTGTCATGCAGTTCCTGCCAGATGCCAAGACCGGATGAAAGCAGCATGGTAAGTCCTGCCAGATCTGAAATATGCAGTTCCTTCCGGCATGCAAGGGGATGCGTGCGGGGCAGGGAGACCATCAGGCTTTCACGCACATAGGAGCGGCACAATACGTCCTTCTCCTGCCACGGACGGGACAGGGCGATCATTTGGAAAGCTCCGTTCAGCAATCCATTCTGAAGTGTCTTTTCCTGCTGCAAAACTGAAGAGATCGTCATCTCCGGATGCAGCGCGGTCAGGCGCGGAATCAGGGTAAATGTCGGTCCGGGAGCACATGAGCCGATCGTCAGCGTGGTCAGGCTTCGGCGGTATCGCTCCATCCGGTCTGTCATCTGCGCTGCGGATTCCAGCACTGTTTTTGCGCATTCTACGGCCAGCCAGCCGGCTTCGTTCAGATCCGCACGGTTTTTTGTGCGTTCAAAAAGTTCCAGTCCCAGTTCCTCCTCCAGCCGCTGCATCATACGCGTCAGCGCCGGCTGGGTGATATGCAGCGCTTCCGCCGCGGCGGAAAAGGTTCCTTCTTTTGCAATAGCGGCCAGGTATTCCAGATGACGCAGCTCCGGCATGTTCATCAACCCCTCTCGTCAGTATAATAACATGTTATAGTGAAATCAACAATAAGCATTGTACGTATTAAGATTATTATGCTATGATGCTATCGAACCGAAGGGGTTTCCGGGAAACGCTGAAAAAAGGGACGGATGCTCCCGGGCATCGAAAGGAGAACTGCAATGATACGCGAACTGCTGAATATCTTCGGAATGAACATCATGATGGCGGAAGACGCCAATGAACCCTCCCTGCGGATCCGTCCGCGTCACAGGATCCGCAAAGAGAGTGATCATAAGGAATCCCGTGATACCGATGAAGCTTTTTTCCGGATGCTGGCTGCGCGGTAAAACGCTGCCGGAATCATTGACAAAATTCAGGAAGTGCTGCTGATGAGAACCCTTGATCGATTGGTCACTCCACGTCCCGTCCTGCCGGAACAGCGCCGGTCTTTTTCAGATGCGGCACTGAAAGCGATGATCATTCCATTGCTGATCGAGCAGCTGCTGCAGATGGTGGTCGGCCTGGCGGACACCATGATGGTCAGCTATGCCGGGGAAGCCGTGGTGGCCGGCGTCGGGCTGGACACGATGGTTTACACCATCTTCATCTATCTGTTCACCGCTGTCTCAGCCGGCGGCGCGGTTGTGGTTGCCCAATATATCGGCAGCAGGGAAAAAGAAAATGCCGACCTGGCAGCTTCCCAGATTTTTCACCTGGCCGGGATCCTGTCACTGGCCTGCATGGTGCTGATGCTTCTGTTCGGTTCCGCGCTGCTGCAGGCCATGTATCCCTCCACAGAACCGGCGACTATGGAAGCATGCAAAACATATATGTGGATCGTCGCCCTGTCCTTCCCGGCGAACGCCCTGTACAACGCCGGGGCGGCGGTGTACCGCTCCATGGGCCAGACCCGGGTGACCATGTGGGTTTCGCTGGCGGCCAACCTGATCAATGCAGGCGGCAACGCGATCGGGATTTTTGTCCTGAAAGCCGGAGCTGCCGGCGTCGCCTGGCCGACGACGATCTCCTGGTATATCGCGGCTGTCATCATGACCGGCTTGTGCCTGAGGAAGAAAAACGACGTCAGCATTCATCCGGGACAGGTTTTCAGACTGAAGGTCTCCATGTCCAGACGGATCCTGAGCGTGGCAATTCCGAATTCGGTGGAGAATACCCTGTTTCAGGCTGCCAAGGTCGTGCTGGGTATGCTGGTCGCCACTTTCGGGACGTCCCAGATTGCTGCCAACACGACCGGCCAGACTTTCTGGTCCCTGGCCGCCTGCATGGGAATTTCCATGGGTACGGTCTTTATTACGGTTGTCGGGCAGTGCGTCGGTGCCGGGGATACGGAAGCGGCGGAATGGTATATCCGGAAGCTGACCCGCCTGTCGCTGGTCCTGGCCATTGTGTGGAATGTTATTGTGATGGTCCTGACGCCGGTGCTCCTGCCGCTGTATGACCTGTCGGGTGAAACCAAGCGCCTGATCCTGATCATCGTGGCGATCCACAATCTTTTCTCGGCGCTGGTCCAGCCGTTTTCCGGGCCGCTGTCATCCGGCCTCCGGGCAGCGGGTGACGTAAAGTTTACCATGTGGGCTTCCATTTTTGCCACCGTCATCTGCCGGACGTTTCTGTCCTTCCTGCTGGCCCAGTGGCTGGGAATGGGAGTCATCGGTATCGCACTGGCAATGGTCCTGGACTGGTGCATCAAGGCCGCACTTGATATCCGGCGTTTTCGCAGCGGCAAATGGAAAAACAGACGGATTATCTGATCGCTGATCCGCAGCGCCTTTGGTGAAAGACGAACTGACGGACACGGAGGACCGGTATTTGGGTAACATGGAGGTTTTACCCATCGGTATTTTCCGGCCGCCGGCCATCGGGGTTTTGTCCGGTTTGAGGGAGCTTCCATGAGTGAACGGGTAAAAAAATGAATGTCAGCGGTGAAAAACCATCTGAAAATCACCGGGGATATGCTATCATGGAAACGGGGATCCTGATCGCGTTTTCATAAAACTATAAATGTTCTTTCTGAGGAGGGTGTATGAGCATAGCAGAAATGAAATGGACCAGGCAGCCGGCTGATTACAGGATTGAGCCTGGCAGGATCGAGATTACGACAGAGCCCCATACGGACCTCTGGCAGCGGACATACTATCATTTCCGTAACGATAACGCGCCGGTGCTCCAGTACGAAACGGAAGAGCAGTACTTCTCGTTTGTCGTGAAGACGGATTTCACCGACAGCCATCATCGCTTTGACCAGTGCGGGATCGTTATGTACCTGGATTCCGAAAACTGGCTGAAAGGCTCCGTAGAGTATGAGAACGGGATCTTCCAGCATCTTGGCAGTGTCGTTACAAACCACGGATACTCCGATTGGGCGACAACAGCGATCACGGCAGATGTGAAGACGATGTGGTACCGGTTCAGCCGCAGGGAAGACGACTATTGCATCGAATGTTCACGGGATGGAGAGACCTATACCCAGATACGGGTCTGTCACATGCTGGAAGGCGCGGGAAAGATCCGTTTCGGAGTCTACGCCTGCAGCCCGGAAGACTCAAGCTTTACCGCCGTTTTTAGTGAGATGAGGATCACAGAATGTGCGTGGAAGGCGCATGACGGACAACAGCCGGACAAACAATAAAGAGGAGGCAGACATGATCACAGTAAACCTGTACTATAAGGGCTCCAGCGGCAGCGCCAGGGCTTTTGCCGAAGAAATGGAATCATCCGGCATAGCGGCGGATATCCGGGCTGAAAAAGGCAATCTTCACTATCAGTATTTCCAACCGCTGGACGATCCGGAAACAATCATGCTCATCGACAGCTGGACAGACCAGGACGCCATTGACGTGCATCACGCTTCTCCCATGATGGCGCAGCTGGCCGCACTCCGGGAAAAGTATGATCTCCACATGACCGTGGAACGTTACGTGAGCGAGGATATCGGAACGGATGAGAGATTCATCAGGAAGTGAGGAAAAGAATGGAGCTGAAAAAACTTGGATTCGGACTGATGAGACTGCCTGTTCTGGATCCGAAAAGCGCTGCCAGCGTGGATATCGAACAGCTTAAGCAGATGGTGGATCTTTTTATGAGCAAAGGATTTACCTACTTCGATACGGCAATCATGTACAACGGCTTTGCAAGCCAGCGCGCGGCAAAGGAAGCGCTGGTGGATCGCTATCCCCGGGACAGCTTTACCCTGGCCACCAAACTGCATAACGGTTTTTTCAACTCCCTGGAGGATCGGGACAGGGTCTTCAATGAGCAGCTGGAACAGACTGGCGCGGGATATTTCGACTATTACCTGATCCACGGCATCGAAGCCGGCAGCTGGCTGAAATACGAGAAGTACGACTGCTTCAACTGGCTGCTGGAGAAGAAGGCGCAGGGACTGGTCCGGTATGCCGGTTTCTCCTTCCACGATACGCCGGAACTGCTGGATACGATCCTGACAAAGTATCCGGAAATGGAGTTTGTTCAGCTTCAGATCAATTACCTGGACTGGGAAAGCGAATGGGTACAGTCCCGGGCAGTCCATGAAGTGGCTTGCAGACACAACAAGCCGGTCATTGTCATGGAACCGGTCAAGGGCGGCACCCTGGCCAAGGTGCCTGCCGAAGCGGAGAAACTGCTGAAGGATGCGGAACCGGAGATGTCGGTTCCCTC
>DAIMGK010000279.1:4464-5025 GCA_036723985.1 Flexilinea sp. | reverse complement strand
CGGATCATCAGGCTGATGCAGATTGGTGTAATTAGAAAGATATCCGGCATTGATCCGTTCATTATCAGTTAAATGCAGGGTGATATCAAACAAAGCCAGCCCCAGCGTGCTTTTCCCGATCCCATTTTTTCCGTAAATAATGGCTTTATTGACAATGCCGTTTTGTACCAGGTGACGGTTAAATGAGTAATCCCGCGCATTTAGATCCCAAATCAGCCGTTTCGAAAAGCCCTTATAATTTTCTGTTTCAAACCGTTTCAGCATTTTTCGTCTGTGCTCCTTTCCGTTTGATTGGAGTCTTGTTCTTGTTTTGATAATAAACAATTATAATATTACCGTAAAATTATTACGGATATGAAAGAATATTACGGGTTATTATATCGTTCATACCTGCTAAAATAACCAAAATAAAAAGCCCCCGGGCCCGAAGGACACCGGAGGACAAACTGGTAAATTTTTTTTATTCATTTTATTCAATACAATAAATTTGTCAATAACGATTTTATTAGCAATTTATCAAAAAGGAACTGTTGAATTTAATATGAATTTGATATTAATATA
>DAIMGK010000279.1:3844-4454 GCA_036723985.1 Flexilinea sp. | reverse complement strand
TTTTTGTATATTATAAGAACTGTCATTATTTATATTTGAATTATAGTTTTTTAATTCTTCATTTCCTATATTAATCTTTTCTTCTAAATCACTTGTGTCAGCATTTCTATTTTCTTTCTTCTTGATTGTAATTTCATCAGCGATAATTGATAATTCATTCTGTTGATCTTCATTAGGCATAATAATGGGAATTTCTGATAAAGGTTTTTGAAATAGTTCAAGCACATTTCCTTTCCGTTTTCCTCTATAATAAAGCCAGCAATAATATGTATCTGAATTTAAAATTGCAAGTAAGGCTTTTAATTTAAGACCATTATTTTTACTTGTGATAACATAACAATCCGACCTGCAAAACCATTCTATTTCATTATATGCAAAAGCATTTGTCTTGGTCCTATATGGAACGACGATTTTTGGAATTCCTTTTTCAAAGACCATACCATTTCGAGGTCTATGTATAGCAGTCCAATGATAATGTTCATTATATGTATTTAAGCGTTCTTCAAGAATTGCGCGAAATTTTGACATATGTTCATAAATATCAGGATATAGATCAGAATCCAACGCACCTGAATAATAAATCAATTTTTTTGTTGAAAAATCAGAACAT
>DAIMGK010000279.1:0-3834 GCA_036723985.1 Flexilinea sp. | reverse complement strand
TTTTGTTGGCTTATCGGAAGAATAGTATCTTGATATATCTGAGTTTTTATAAAAATCTTTTAGCAGAGCTTTCCCCGTAGATAGATTTTCATAAACTTGTTTATCTCTTGGATTGGAAAAATCAAGCACAAAAATACCATCATTTATAACACAATCAGTATGGTGTGTAAGTTTCGCTAAATGTTTTTTCGTTAATGTATCGCATCCAGTTAATACTCCTTGGTTAACTTCCGCATACATTCCAAGAGCTTGACCTTTTTCTGAGAGTTTTGTCAAAATCGATTCAACTGAATTAGCATCACCTGAATCTACACCTGAAAGGCGAATATAACATTCTTCTCCATCATAAAGATTATTTTGACGAACTGATAGCAATGTATTATTCTCATCCTTCGCATGAAGTATTTTACGAATTTGATTCGCTGAAGCAACATAATTTCCATCACATATTATTGACTCACAGATAATAATTCTTTCGTCTTCATGATTTCTCTTTGTCAAAATTGTAATCATGTTGTGCTGACCTAGAGCGGATTCAAAAACTTTCACTTCATTAAAATTGATAAAATTACGAACATAAGTTCTGTTTTTTAAATCTAAACGTAGTTTTTTTGCCCCAGACGCGGTTGGAAAATAATTCGTTGTAATTAACGCAAGTTCTCCACAGTTTCGCAACAAATCAATTCCTTTATTGAAGAAGAAATAAAAATAATCCATCTTCCCTTGATAATATTTCTTACCAAATTCTGTTGCTGCTATAGGTCTAAATAACTCTTTGTGTCCGGATTCACCAATATAGGGCGGATTACCGATTACAACATCAAAACCACCGTTATCTCGGAAAACCTTTGGAAAATAGAGCTGCCAGAGGACAAAGGGTTTGGATGGAAGTTGTATTGCCTGATAATATTTATCGATCAGATCCGGATTGCCTTTGAGCTGTTCCAGGATGATCTGGTCATAAATCGACTGGATCTGCTGCTTCAGGGATTCTTTTTCGTTATTATCCTTTTCATCATAGAGTTTTGACTGCAGATCGATCAGGTCATTGATCATAAAACCGAGAGTCTGATCATAAAGTGTATACTGGCTCTTATCGGATTGATTGCCGAGCACAGCATTTTCCGTCAGCAGCTTCACTCCTTCAAACTCATCCATCAGGCTGTTGCCGCAGATGATATTGCTGTCAAGGTTCGGCAGCGGGATCGGTTTTGTGGAGTAGCCCATCTCCTCATCATCCTGTTTCCCGATCTGATTGTCGATCACCAGGGAAAGCCAGAGACGGAGCCGGGTGATATCCACCGCACTGGGTTCGATATCACAGGCGAAAATAGAATTCTTGATGGCAGCCCGCTTCAGCCAGTAGGGACTGCGGTCAGAACGATACTTCCATCTTCTCTCTCCGACCATATCCAGCAGCATATAAGCCGTGATCGTCTGTCTGGCTTTAACGATCTCATTCAGCATACCCAGCGGAAAAGCTCCGGATCCGACCGCCGGATCGGCGATCTTCACATTTTCAAGCAAGTCGTCCAGTTCCTGCAGGCGGTTGACATTATCTTTATAACTCAGGATCGAAGCGGGGATCTCCATTTCTTTATTCCGGTCAAATTCGTAATGAAATTTTCCGGTCTTTTCATCCTGCACACGCAGTGTCTTCTGTGTATCGGTATCCCGGAAGTATTCGCCGTAAAGGATAAATTTGCGGATATCCTCATCCGCGATCCCGGTCTTTCCGGCCAGATAATTGATCAGGCTTTCCTGACACATGTAATGAACGATCTCACGGGGCGTATAAAACGCCCCTTTGGATTTGCGGTCCTTCACGTCCAGCAGGTTTTCAAAAACCTTCCCCAGCATTTCCGGATCAATGGCGACTTCACGTTCCATCGGTTCGTCTTCCGCCATGGTGAAGTTGAAACGGTCGAATACGTCCAGGATGCCGTCAGCGTCCCGTCCCTTTTCATCCGCGTTTGAGAACATATCATTGGGAATGCTGAATTCGTTGTGCTGCCAGTCATAGCCCTGCATTTCCTCAAACAAACCGCCGCTCAGGAATGGGACCCGGCGGTGCAGCGGCGGAAAGTAGGCGTTCTCCCCCCGGTTGCGGTTCAGACCGGTATAGAAAAACGGCTCAAGATATTCATCAAAATAATTCTTTCCTTCTTTCACACATTCTTTGAAGATCTGCCGCATGAAATCCTTCGGTCCCGTCCCCCAGGGTTCGCCGGTGAAATGCTTCGCCAGTTCGGTCTCATCATCCTCTGAAAGGGATAAAAAGGCATCTGTGTCCCGCACGTAAAAACCGTCGCTGGTCGGTTTGTATACTTTCTGCAGGATCTCCTTATGGCGCCAGCCCGGCTGATAAAATGCGGCTTTGAATTCACTTTCCTTCAGCTTTTTGGGTATGGCGATGACGCCGAGCCAGCCCTTTTTCTGGATGAAATAAAGGAATACGATCTGCCCCAGCAGTTTTTTCGCGAATTGCTCGCTGGTGAACCCCCTGGAAACGGATTCCCGGACAAAATCCGCGTTATCATCCAGATAGAGCTTGATATCCAGGTACTTTTCACGGTAACGGTCAAAGAACTCTTTCGTTACCGCTTCAACGCTGAAAGCCTCTTCCAGTTCATCCAGTGTAGGACGCAGTTCATCATCCATGAAAATCGGATAGAGGCGATCCATAGCGGTATGGCAGGGCTCCCCCTCCCCTACCAGATAGGAATAACGTTTTGCCGGCGTCAGTTTCTCGCTGATCTTCCCTTTGGAAAATTCATAATCCATGCGCACCAGGGAAAGGCGCCATTTTTCCGGCTCGTTTTCGGTATGGAAAGCCACCAGCGCTCCCGCGCAGTTGTCCAGCAGGGTTTTGACAAAATTCCGCTGCATGCTGCGGGCGTTCTGGATGTTTTCTTCCTTCTTCAGGCACACGGAAAAAAGCGCGACCCTGTTTCCGTCGCTGCCGGTATACTGCCCGATATGGCAGTAATGATCGATAGCCGTTGAAAAGGTGTTGAAGGGCTGTTTTTTCACTCCGGGAGCGATCATCTGAACATCATGCAGCAGCTCCCGCAGGAAGAGCACATATTTATTGCTGTCAAATTTGCTTGTCAGCGTTTCTTCAAAAATCTTTCTTTTCTGTTCGATCATTCCGCACACTCCTTTGCAGTAATTATGATTTATTGCATCAATCCAGCATGATTTTTTCCGGGACAGTCACCTCCGACTCAAGTCAGAGTCTTCGGTGACAGTCCCATTGCAGCGTTTGCTGTGTATCCGATATCTGATTTCCTCTGACAGGACTTGATATCACAAAATGTGATTTCAGGTTTATAGCGTTATTTTATTATTTGGATCATTCTTCTCCGTTGGTACCGCAGATGCTTTCTTCAATGATTTTCCGCAAATAATTATTTAATTCAGGAATCTCTGCTGTGGCTGTCTCCCAAACAATGCCGTAATCGATTGTCCCGTAATGATGGGCAAAAATATCGCGCATACCCATCACCTCCCGCCAGGGGATCTTATCATTCTCTATGCAAAACTCTTTGCTCAAACCTTTTGCGAGTTCACCGATCTGAAGGATCGGCATGGTTACGGCATTGCGATAGACAAATCCTTTCTCCGGTTCTTTAAACAGCTGTTCGTCATGATGAAAAAATGTATGGGTTTTCTCAATTTCATCGCAATATCCGCAAATCTTTGAAACGATCCGGAAATCTCTATTGTTCATAGATCAGCACAGCCTCCTTGTTGATCATTTCAACGAATTCCCGGTCACTGGAAGTATCCGTAACCACATCCACATGGGTCCCCAATGCATCTTCAAGTGAA